>DASVRL010000071.1:0-24788 GCA_036388635.1 Pyrinomonadaceae bacterium | reverse complement strand
AAAGTTCCCTACACGCAATTGGAAGAGCGGACCGAATGCGTCGACGACCCGGAATCGTTTCATTACAACAAAATCGTCAACCGCATACAGGTCGGCATTTTCGACTGGAAAAGCTCCGAAAAAATGCTTGCGGTCGGCGCCGAATATGATTTGGGCGTGTTCGTCGCGTATAATTCTAATCCGGTCGTCAAGGGAAACGGCTCGTGTATTTTCCTGCACATCTGGAAAAACGCCGAAACCGGAACGGCAGGCTGCACGGCGATGGAGCGCGCCGATATAGAAAAAGTTTTAGGCTGGCTCGAAGCGAACAAAAATCCGGTTTTGATTCAATTGCCCGTCGAACATTACAAATCTTATCAAGCCTCGTGGAAGCTGCCGAAAATCAAATAACCATTAATACGCTCGCGGTCGGAACGCGGCTGGTCGTGCAGTGCAAAAAAGACTGGCGCGTGGCGGTCGTCTCGGCAATTTCGGAAGAAAAAATCGTTTTGCAGATTTGCTCGCCGTCCGGCAGAACTTACCGCAAAAGCTGCACGCTCGAAACCGTGATTGATTCGAGCGGCGCGATTCCCTTTCTGGGCGAAGGCGTCTGGCGTGAAAATCTCGTCAAATACGATTCGCGCTGGTAGCGAAGATTTTCTTAATTCAGTTTAATTTTTTAACGCAATTCGATTCACGCCGTAGATTTTCCGGTTCTGATTTCCCTGCACAAAAACCACGAGTTTCAGATTTTCCTTTTTCCAGTTTGGCTGAAGCTGAAAAACCGTCTCCGTTTCAAACGCCTTATCCGCCGCATTGATGTTTCCGATTGATTTCAGCTCGCGCGCGACCGAAACGTGTTCCAGAGTTTTGCCTGAATTTTCGCCGCGCTTGACGTTGGAAACCAGATTGTCTTCGGCGATAGCCAGAAACACGCTCGCGTTTTCGCGTTCGGGCAATTTGGAGATTTTTATTTTTAATTTTTCTCCGTCAATCGTCAATTCAATCGTTGCTTTCGGGCTTTTTGCCGCATCGAGTATTTCTTTCGTCGCCCGATTACTGTCGCTGCCGGTAAACTGCGCGCTTCCGTCAACGACCATCTGCGGCGTGTAAACGTCCGTCTGTTTAAACCGCTGCGCGTAGAGCGACTGGCGCTGGCTGAAAAGCGGCGACGAAAACTCGTCCGTCCAGCCGAGCCGGTTCCAGTAATCGACGTGCAGCGCGAGCGTGATGATTTCGGCTGGCGAAATCGGCTGCTGTTTTTCCAGAAAGGCTAACGCACGGTCAGCCGGCGGACAACTGCTTCAGCCTTCGCTGGTGAAAAGCTCGACCAGAACGGGCGTTTTGTCCATCACAATCGGAGACGTTTCATTGCCGACATTCCGATTTTCAGCCGTCAGCGCCGGATTTTCCATATTGGTGCAGGCGGCGAAACCGAAACACGTCGCCAGCAGCAAAAACAAAATCATTTTCATAAATAAATTATACCCGAATCTTCCGCGTTTTATTCGCGCTTTGAGTCTTTGATGCGGTTTGTTAAAATACTCTTTTGCCTTTTTGCCGAAATTCTTAACTATGCAAGCTAGCGTTAAAACAAAAGAAGTCATCGAGGTTCGCGGGGCGCGCGTTCACAATCTGAAAAACATCTCATTTTCGATTCCCGTCAATGAACTCACGGTTGTTACGGGCGTTTCCGGTTCGGGCAAATCCTCGCTCGCCTTCGATACGGTTTACGCCGAAGGTCAGCGCCGCTACGTCGAATCGCTGTCGGCTTACGCGCGGCAATTTCTGGAAAGAATGGACAAACCGGACGTCGACGAAGTTATCGGCATCGCTCCGGCAATCGCCATCCGGCAAAAAAATTCGACGCGCAACCCGCGCTCGACCGTCGCCACGCAGACGGAAATTTACGATTACCTGCGGCTTTTATTCGCGCGCGTCGGGCAAACTTTCTGCCACGTCTGCGGGCGCGAGGTGAAAAAAGATTCGCCCGAATCGGCGGCGGAAGAAACGTTAAATAATTTGGCGGAAGGCACTCGTTTCTATGTTATTTTTCCGGCGGCTGACGCCGATTTAAATTACGAAACGAAATCGAAAGTCACCGCGCATCTTTTAAGTTTAATGCAGAAAGGCTTTACGCGGCTTTTTCGCGACGGCGAAACGCTCGAACTGCAAAAACCGGAAGATTATAATTTCAGCGATTTTGACGACACTTTCGTTTTGATCGACCGCCTGAAGACGGACGAATCAATCCGCCAGCGTCTGGTCGATTCGCTCGAAATCTGTTTTCGCGAAAGCCGCACGGCGATTATTCAGACGGCGGACGCAGCGACGCGACTAAATTTCGCCGACCGATTCCTGTGCAAATACGACAACACGCTTTACGAAGAACCCGAGCCGCGACTGTTCAGCTTCAATTCGCCGTTCGGCGCGTGCCCGACGTGTCAGGGCTTCGGCAATTCCATCGGCGTCGATTTCGATTTGGTCATTCCGAATCCGCTTTTGTCTCTGAAAGAAGGCGCGATTGATCCGTTTACCAAGCCGCAGCACGATTGGGCGCAGAAAGAACTTTTGCGTTTCGCCCGCAACAGCGATATTTCGACCGACGTTCCGTTTGCCGATTTAACGGAATTTCAGCAGAAAGCGATTAAGGACGGCGCGCCGGGCTGGCGCGGCATTCGCGGATTTTTCTCTTGGCTCGAAACCAAAAAATACAAGCTGCACGTCCGCGTTTTTCTGGCGAAATATCGCGGTTACACGCCCTGCCCGGAATGCCGCGGCGGACGTTTGCGCCAAGCCGCGCGCGACGTGAAAATCGCCGAAAAAAATCTGCCCGAAATCGTCAATCTTTCCATCAGCGACGCCGGAAAGTTTTTCGATCAATTAACCTTGAGCGAGGAACGCGAAAAAATCGCCGAAAAACTTCTTCTTGAAATCCGCCGCCGTTTGAAGTTTCTGGTCGATGTCGGTCTGGATTACCTGACGCTCGACCGTCTGGCTTCGACTTTATCGGGCGGCGAGGCGCAGCGCATCCAGCTTGCAACGAATCTCGGCTCGTCGCTGGTCGGCGCGCTGTATGTTCTGGACGAGCCTTCCATCGGGCTTCATCCGCGCGACAACACGCGCCTGGTCAATCTTTTAAAAAATCTGCGCGACATCGGCAACACGGTTCTGGTCGTCGAGCACGACGAGGAAATGATGCGCGCCGCCGACCGAATCTTAGACATCGGTTTATACGCGGGCGAGCTTGGCGGAAACGTCATTTTTGCAGGTAATTTCGACGATTTGCTGGAAGACGAAGAATCATTGACCGCAAAATACCTGCGCGGCGAAGCCGAAATAAAAATTCCGCACCAGCGCCGCAAGCCGTCAAAACGAAAGCTCGAAATCGTCGGCGCGCGCGAGCATAATCTGAAAGCCGTCGATGCGGAAATCCCGCTCGATATGCTGGTCTGCGTAACGGGCGTTTCCGGCTCGGGCAAATCGACTCTGATTCACGACATTATTTACGCCGGTCTGAAAAAACAGCGCGGCGAATGGCAGGGACACGTCGGGCTTTTCAAGGAAATCAAGGGCGGCGATTTCGTTGACGACATCATCCTCGTCGACCAGTCGCCAATCGGCAGAACGCCGCGCTCGAATCCGGTCACCTATATCAAGGCTTACGACGCTATCCGCGAAGTTTTCTCCGGAACCAACGCTGCCAAAACGCACGGCTACGATGCCTCGCATTTTTCGTTCAACGTTCCGGGCGGACGCTGCGAAGTCTGCCAGGGCAGCGGCACGGTGACGGTCGAAATGCAGTTTCTCGCCGATGTCGAGCTGACCTGCGAAGAATGTCACGGCACGCGCTTTAAAGCCGAGATTCTCGACGTGCGCTACAAAGGCAAAAACATTCACGAAGTTCTGCAAATGACGATTCGTGAAGCATTGTTTTTCTTCAAAGACGTCAACAAGCTCGTCAATAAATTAAAAGTTCTGGAAGCCGTCGGACTCGGCTACCTGCGGCTCGGACAATCGGCGACGACCTTAAGCGGCGGCGAAGCCCAGCGCGTCAAGCTCGCCGCACATCTGGCGCAAAAAACGAAAACCAAAACGCTGTATATCTTCGACGAGCCGACGACCGGCTTGCACTTCGACGACATCAACAAACTGCTCGCCGCTTTCCGCGCCCTGTTGGATAACGGCGCGAGCCTGCTCGTCATCGAACACAATCTGGACGTCATAAAAACAGCCGATTACGTAATAGATTTAGGACCGGAAGGCGGTATCGGCGGCGGCGAAATCGTCGCCACGGGAACGCCGGAAGAAATTGCGGCAAATGAGAATTCGCACACGGGAAGATATTTAAAAGATTATTTGAAGTAATTTATCTCGCAAATTTCCCGATATATTCAAGCAAATCGCCGAGCGGACTCTTTTGCAGCAGTGCCGCAAGATAAGCACAAGAATATCGAATATTTATTTGTATCGCTTCCCGGGTTTGGTTTCTAAGTTTTGCTTCAAGCAGCTCGCTTTGCCAATCCAATTTGAGCGGATTAAATACCGTCTCCTTTGTTTTTTGCGAGTAAAAGAGAAACGGTATTTCCCAAATCAGTATTAAAAGCAGCGAAAAAGCGACTCCCGCCGGCATGGCGCCGAGTAATGCCACATCGGTCCTGAAGCTGGTATCATTCGCCGGAGGAATATATTTCATAACCTGTAAATTCGGCTGCGCTTCGAACCTCGATGCGATTTCGCCGGAAAGAGCCATGACCTTTTGCGGGTCTTCGTCCCAAAAAGTCGTCCAGATATAAACCACTGCTGCGTCGTTCGCCGTATTTTTAACTTCCGGCGTAATCTGTATCCTTTTTCGTATCTTTTCAATTAATATTTTTTCTTCGCTTCCGCTTTTTCTCAAATCCGCTAAAAGGTCATATTTTACAACTAGTCCGAGCAAATATTCGTCGTTGTTTATCTGATGGAAAGCTTCCAGAACCTCTTTGTTCAACTGTTCCGCGGGAGCGTTTCGCGCAGACGTGATAAAAAGGTCACACTGAGTGGAAACGAATCTTTGAAACAAGCGAGGCACACCAAAATAAACCACGCAAAAAAGAATCGGAATGGTAATGCGCCATTTGTGTTTATTTAAAAATCTTAAAATCGGAATTTGACTGTTCAATTTATCTTCGTGCATTTAACTGTTTCCTCCCAGAGCAAAATCAGAATTGAAAAACTCAAGCGCTTTTACATTCGCTTGATAGACTTTTTCGCCAAGACCTGTCGCCCGATATTTGCGGCGCGGGATTCCGATTTCCGGCATCGTCCGCGATTCTTCGCGTGAATCGACATATCCTTTATCGCCCATCCGACCGAGCGTCACGTAAATCGTGCCGCGTTTGAGGCTGCCTTCTGATGCTTCGACCATTTCCAGCCCGAACATCTCGCCTTTGCCGATCAGCATTTCGAGAATCAGCATTTCTTTTTGCGAAAGTTTTGGAAAGCTATTATTCATATTTTAACCTGTCTTACAAAAAGCAAGAGTTGACTCTTACTGTAAGCAAGAATCAACTCTTTGTCAACATTTTTTAATTGTCTATTTCAAAAATTTTTGTTGCTGCAATTTTTCAGCTCCTTCGGGCATTCGCCGACCTGCACCCAATCGTAAAAATCTTTCGGGCTGCCGTCGATGGCGTAGAAAACTTTTTTAATCGTCGTGAATTGCTGCAAGGTTTTCTCGACGCTCGAAAAAAAGTAGCTGCCGCCGCAACTGGTCGTCGCCGTGCCGGTTTGCCGGTAGACGACCGGGTTGAAATTCACATACGCGGCTCCGTTTTTTATCCTGATGCTTTTTAAAATTCCCTTTGTTTCCGCCGCCGGTAACGAAGTGAAGCCTTTGGCTTCTTCTTCGGGCGTGACGCCTTTAAAAAGCTCTTCGAGCGCGGCTCTGGCGCTCGCCTTTGTTTTCGGAATCGCGCGGGTCGTCGCCTCGACTTTGCCGCAGTCCTGCATATTCGGGTTGGATTTTTCGTTGCCGAAAAAAACTTTTATCGTCATCGTTTGCTCTTTCTGCGCCGAGACGGCGACGGCGGCAAACGCCAGAACCAAAAACACCAAAGCAATTTTTTTCATTTTCATCTTTAATTTATCCGGAACAGTTTCGGTTCGGCACCGGGCGGCTGAATTTTCGCCGCACCTTCCGGGCGAGTTTCCGCCTGAAATCGAACTCAAACCTCTTCATCTTCCATCACATCAAACTTTTCTCTCCATTTAGACGTGATTTCTTCCAAAACTTTGCAGTCGCAGTAACCGCCGTTTTCGTTGAGCCAGCCGGTGACTTTCGGAAAATTCAGGCGGTTTTCCATCATATACTGCATCGCATAGCGCAGGCTGTGGTTGCACGGCTCGCGTTCGAGTTTGAATTCGATAAAATCGAACATATCTTCGATTTGCTCCCGGCGCGCGGGCAAAGCGGCGAGAAAAGCTTCGATTTCTTCGCCGTTCATTTGCTCTAAATTTTCGATTTCTCTTTTTCTGACAATCGGCATTTTTTTAAAATTCTCCTTCTGTGGCTCTTAATAATTCGGCTCTTTCGGCTTCTTCGATTTCTCTCTGCCGGACGCCTTCGCGCCCGTCGTAAGCGAGGAATTTCGGCAAAAATATCGCCGACAAAGTGACGGTGACGACGCATAAAATTCCGCCGGAAACGATTGCCGCTTTGACGCCGAAGCGTTCGGCGACGATGCCCATTTTCGCTCCGCCGAGCATCGGTCCCGTAAGATAGCTTATCATTTCGAGGCTGGCGAGACGCCCGCGCAGATAATGCGGAATCGTCTGATTCCAAATCGTTCCGCGAAAAATCCCGCTAATCATATCGCTGAATCCCGCCGCCGCCAGAAAAAACAATGCCAGCCAGACGCTTTCCGACAATCCGAAAAAGATAATCCCGACGCCCCACAAAACGGCGGCAATCGTCACCATCAAACCGTGTCGATGAATATTTTTCGCCCAGCCCGAGGTAAAGCTCGCCGCCAGCATACCGACGGCGAGCGCCGCCGGAAAAAACCCGAGATAAGCTTCGCCGTACATCGCCGCCAGCGCCGGATAGAGCGCCTGCGGAAAAGCAAAAAACATCGCGCAAATATCAACTAGATAAGTTCCGAGCAGTTCCTGGCGTCGCAAAGCGTAGCGGCAGCCTTCGATAATGCTTCGCAAACTCGGACGCTCCGCGTTTTCGGGCGCGGGCACGGCGCTTATCAAAAAGACGGCAATCAGCGAGGCGGCAAAGGTAACTAAATCAATCGCATAAGCGGTGGCGGCGGTAAAATACGCGGCAATCAATCCGCCTATCGAAGGGCTTATAATCGCGCCGAAATTATAGCGCAGCGAGTTTAAAGCCGCGACCGCCGTCATCAATTCGTCGGGAATAATTTTTTGAATCAGCGATTCGAAAGCCGGTCGCTGCAAGGCGGCAAATCCGGCGTGAAGCGCGACCGCCACATATAAAACCCAGATTTGCGGGTTCGGCAAAAGCGAGTTGAGCAGCAAAATCAGCGTCACAAAAGTCTGCCCGATTTCCGTCAGGCGCAGCATTTTTCGTTTATCCAGCGCGTCCGCCAGCGCGCCGCCGACAAACGCCAGGGAAATCATCGGCACAAATTCCGCCAGATAAATAAAGCCGACCATTTCGTTGGACTTCGTCAGGCTGTACATCTGCCACGGAACGATGATAAACGTCATCATCGAGCCGAAAAACGAAATCAACTGTCCGAAAAATAAAAGCCTGTAGTCGCGCGAAACTTTGAGCGGCGTAATATCCAGCAACATAAAAATTCAGAGAAAATTTAACAGGACGGGCGGCATTGGCAGGATAATTCAACCTTTGTTTCGACTTTTATCCTGCCAATGCCGCCCATCCTGTTTTAATTTCCTGCGTTAAATTTTAATCGCTTATTTTTAGCTTGTCACTTTTTTGTATTCGTATTCCGCGTCGTCGATAAAACCCGTCATCGCCATTTTTACCGATTCGATTTTCCCGTTTTTGATTATAAAGGTCAGAAAAGTTTTCTCCGCCACCGGGTCGCGCCAGACGACGCGAAACTTATCGTTTTCCCAATGCCGCAAATCGCCGATGTAGGTCGGCGAACGCGAAAGCCGCACGACGAGCTGACCGTTTTCTTCCGCAAAGGAGATTTTGCCGTACAACTCGTTTTCGTAAACTCCGGCGTAATTATTTAAAGCCAAACTCGGCGTCGTGTTTTTGATTCTTTCGGCTTCGAGCTTCTTTTCGCCCTCGATAAACGCGGTTTCGGCGTTCTTGATAAACTTGAAAAAATACGCGTTCCAGTCGGTTTCCGAAAGTCCGAGCGCGAGGTCCAGAGCGCGATAGGCGAGCGGCGCGTAGGCGTTCTGATGATGAACATTAGTCAAGACGACGATGCCGACTCGTTTTTCGGGAATCATCGCCGTCATCGAAAGCTGACCGTCCGTCCAGCCGCTGTGCCAGACCATTTTGTAGCCCGCGTATTCGCGCAGGCTCCAGCCCAGACCGTAGGCGCGAAAATTCGATTTCAGCTTCGGCTCGCCGCCCGCCGGATTGCTGAAAGGAATCAGCGTCTGCGGCGATTGAATCTCGCGGATATTTTTCTGCGAAACAAGCCGCTTGCCTTCAAATTCGCCTTCGTTTAATTGCAGCCGCAGCCAGTTTGCCGCGTCCGTCACGTTGGAATTTATTCCGGCTGCCGCCGCGCCGTTATCCAGATTTCGCCACCGAATCGGAAAAGTTTTTCCCGTTTCCAGGTCGCGAAAGTGCGGCATCGTTTTGTTTGCGTCCGGCGAAAAATCCTTGATGCTCGTCGTCGTTTCGTTCATTTTGAGCGGCTGCAAAATGCGCGTTTTGACAAACTCGTCCCACGTTTTGCCCGAAGCTTTTTCGATAATCTGACCGGCGATGATAAACGGAATATTTTGATAAGCGTAAGTCGAGCGAAAGCTGTAAGCGGGCTTGACGAAGCGGACGCGCTGCACGATGTCGTTGCGCCCGTAATCGCCGCCCCACCAGAGAATATCGCCGCCGTAAGCCGGCAGCCCGCTCCGGTGCGAAAGCAAATCCCGAATCGTGATTTCGCGCGTCGCGTAATCGTCGGCGAGCCGGAAATCGGGCAGATGTTTGATAACCTTGTCGTCCCAATTTATTTTTCCCTCGTCCGCCAGCATCGCCAGCGCCGTCGCGGTAAAGGCTTTCGAATTTGAGGCGATGCCGAATAGCGTGCGCTCGTCAACCGCCGGCAAAATTATATTCGGCGCGGGCATCGCATTCGGATTTTCCCTTTGTCTGATTGAAAAAGATTTTCCGGGCGAATAATAAGTTCCTTTGAAAATTTCGCCGACCGCTAATTTCCAATCGCCATTTTCCCTGACGAACGAAACTGTTTCCCAGATTTTTTCATTTTCGTTCCAAACTTCAATCTCGCCGAAGTTATTCTTCACGCGCTGGTCGCGGATTTCCGGCAGCGCCGCCGCCATTGTCGAAGCGTAAAAACCGTTTTCCAGAACTTTTTCGACCGGCTTGTTTTGCTGTTTCGCCGCGCCCTCGGCAAATTTAAATGTCGCCTCGGACATTTCGCGCTTAATCGCCTCCGTATTCTTAGCTTTCACGGCATAATAAAGTCTTCGATACGTCATCGCGGGCGAAGAAACGAGTTCTTTGACGCCGTAGCCTTTCGCGTAGATAACGCGGTCGTCTTTGATGATCGCCAGCGCCGCGCCCGGCACTTCCCAATCAGCCAGAGTTTTGTTCACATACGCGTCAAACGCCTGCCAATCCGCCGCCGTCTGCGCGCCGGCGAAAGACGAATTCAAAAACAAAAAGGTGAAAAGCAGAAAAGCCTGAACAGTTTTTCTCATAAATAATTCCTCGCGAGCGATTCACAGATTATCACAAATTTTCCGCGAAAAGCTTATCGAACTTTTGCCTGCTGCCGGAAATTGCATTAACATTTTCTCGCCCTGTAGCTTCTTTCACCAAAGCTTTGCGGAATCGGCTGGTTTGAATTTTCATTCATTCGTCTACGGCTTGACGTGATCCGTCCAGAAGAAAAGATAGGTCGCGTAAGCGTTGAGGATAAAAGAGATGATATAAGTAATCCATTCGACCGGCGTGATTTCTTCGGGACTGTTTTCGAGCAGCACGACGAACAGCCACGGCAGAGCCACCATCCAATAGCGATAGCCGAACTGCCAGCCGCCGGAATTGCCGTGCATCCAGAGCAAAATCGTCAGCACGGCGATTGCCAGCCAGGCGGCATACTTCAGGATTTTATCGCGCGCGCCGAACCTGAGCGCGAGCAGAACAAACGGGCTGCTCCACAGAATCGAGGCGCTGAAACCGTTCGGCACCAGATAAGGAAACGTCGCTTTTCGTTCCCAGAGCTTGAAAAGCATTTCGTAAGCCTGGCGCGGAATATACCAAACCGAAAAAATTCCGTGATTGTACCACGGCTCGTCCAGAACGCCCGGAATCCGCGCGTAGCCGAAATCGGTGAACGAGTGAAACCGCGCGTAATTGTAATACAGAGTAGAAACGCCCAGAACGAACGGCACGACCGAGAAAAGCGCGATTCGTTTCCACGTTGCGGACTTCAAATTCCAAAGCTCGGATTTTAGATTTTGAAAAGCCGTTTGTTCGGTTGCGTCTTTCGATTCGGATTTTTTCTTCTTCTTTTTCGACGCGAGGTTCGGCGTTTCGGAATCCGAAATTTCAGCGTCCGCGTCCGCAATCCGGAATTTGGAATTTGAGTTTTCCCGCGCCAGCAGAAACATAAAAATCGGCGCGGTCAGCAAAATTTCCGTCCGGTTGCCGAAACCGAGCGCGAAGAAAAATCCGGCGAGCAGCGGCTTTCGATTAAAAACGGTAAAATAAATCGCGCCTAATTCGCCGACCATCGCAAAGCCGAGCGCCAGCTGCCAGGCGCCGCCCATCGTCAGATTCGTCCACATCCAGGTGCCGAACAAAATCGCCAAAACCATCAAAATTCGCTTGCCGTCGCCGTATTTGTAATGCCGCGCAATCAAAAGCAAAAACAAACCGGCGGCGCTCGCCGAAAGCGCGGCGATAAACGCGGCGGGCATTTCCACGATGACGCCGGCGAGCTTGAAAAACGCGAACGGAATCATCGTCAAAACGCTTCCCAAAGGAAAAACCGAGTAATAAAAGCCTTCAAACGGCACGAATTCATTCAGCCACGAAGGCTGTTTTTCCGTAAAAGCAACCGCGCCGCGCAGCATATTGTCCGCCACTCGGAAAGTGTAGTCGTAATAATTCTGCGGCTTCGGATTGCTGAAATAATAAACAAAACCGACTGCCAGCAGCAGGCAGCCCGCGAGAATTTTCCGGCGGCTCGGTGATTTTTCTTGCCCTTCGGTCATTAACAAATACAGTCTAATAAATTTGAATTTAAAGACAAATTTATTTTTCCGCAAATCGAAATTTCGCGCAAATATTTGCGCAATCCGGCGGCTTATGCAAAAATTGTCGGCAAAAGCCGTTCTCTCACCTGTAATAATAAAAAAATATGAAGCCGAAAATGCGGCAAACGTTTCGTTTTTTCTTTTCCAGCCTGTTTTTTTTAATGGTCTTCGGCGGCGCTCTGCCGATTGCCCGCGCCGAACGCCCGCCGTTTAAAATCTACACGACCGGCGAAGGCTTGGCGCACGACAGCGTCAACAAAATCGTCCGCGATTCGCGCGGCTTTCTCTGGTTCTGCACCGCCGAAGGCTTGTCGCGCTTTGACGGCTCGAAGTTCAAAAACTACACGCAGGACCAGGGCTTGCCGCATCGCAACGTCAACGATTTTCTCGAAACGCGCGACGGCACTTATCTGGTCGCCACGAGCGCGGGTCTGACGGTTTTCAATCCGAACGGAAAGGCTTATCGCTGGAACGTTCTCGAATCGAAACTAGAACAGGATTCCGATGACCCGCCGCTTTTTCAAACCTTCGCGCCGGACATCGACATTCGCCCGAAAAAAACTATTTTAAGTCTCGCCCAAGACCGTCAGGGAACCATCTGGGCGGGAACGGGCTTCGGGCTTTTTCGAATTGATAAGATTAATGACACGTGGCAGTTCCGGGAAATAGAGGTCGAAAAAGAGCACTCGGTCAATTTCCCTGCTCTGCTGCTCGATTCGCACGGCGATTTGCTGGTCGGCTCGGGCGCGGGCGTTTACCGAGCTTTGGCAAACGGCAAATTTGAAAAACTGGATAAATACGGCGCGGCGACGATTTTTGAAGACCGCGAGGGCAGAATCTGGGTCGGCGCGGGCGGCGACCCTATTGGTCTGCGAATTTTCGAGCGCGAAAACGGCGCGTTAAAGCTTTCCAGAATTTACACCAAAAAAGACGGTTTGCCCGACGATATTTTCCAGTTTTCCGGCAAACAAACTTCCGACGGGCGAATCTACGTCGGGCTGCACAAAGGCTTGTGCGAATTTTTGCCTGACGCAGCGGAAAACGAACCGAAATTTCGCGTTCTCGAATCCAGCAAAGTCACCTCGCTGGCTGAAGATTCGAGCGGAGATTTATGGTTCGGAACCGAGCTTTTGGGCGCGTGGAAACTGGCGCGCAGCGGTTTTACCAGCTTTACCGAAAAAGACGGCATTTCCGAAACGGACGATATCCGCGCGATTTACATCAACGAGAACAGCGAAATTTTTATCCCGACGCGCCCGCAGAAAATTCTGCATCTGGTCGATGGAAAATTTGAAAGCGTTTTGCCGCACGGCTTGACCGCGCGCAGCTGGGGCTGGCATTTTCTCGATTTTCAGGCAAAGGACGGCGAATGGTGGATTCCCGCCATCGACGGCTTGCGGCGCTATCCGAAAGTCGATAATTTCGCGGATTTGGCGCGCACGCCGCCGAAAAAAATTTACACGCGAGACGACGGTCTTTTCAGCAACGAAATTTTTAATCTTTTCGAAGACTCGCGCGGCGACATCTGGATCTCGATTATCGGCAACGACAACACGCTTTCGCGCTGGGAGCGCAGCACCGACAAAATTTTTTCCTACACGAGCGCCGACGGAATTCCGAAGTCGAACGGCGCGCTTTCTTTTGCCGAAGATTTATACGGAAACGTCTGGTTCGGTTTTTATTTCGGCAATCTGGCGCGTTACCGCGACGGCAAATTTCAGATTTTCAACGCGGCAGACGGCATTCCCGAGAGCCTGGTCGGCGATATTCTGAAAGATTCGAGCGGTCGCCTCTGGGTTGGAACTTCCGGGCGCGGATTGTTTCGGATTGATAATCCGGATGAAGAAAAGCCGGTTTTCAAAAGCATTTCCACCGCCAACGGGCTTTCCAGCAATCAAATTATCTGTCTGGTCGAAGACCGTTTTCAACGAATTTACGTCGGGACGGGACGCGGCATCAACCGCATTGACCGCGGCGGCAATATCAGAATTTTTACGCAAGCCGACGGTTTGCCGAGCAATTACATCACGCGTTGCGCCGCCGATAAAAAGGGCTTTTTGTGGTTTGTTACCCGAAATACTTTAGTTCGGTTTTCGCCGGAAATCGAACGCTCGTCAGCCTCGCCGCCCGTTTTTATCGACAAAATTTTCGTCAACGGCATTCCGCAGAAAATTTCCGCGCTCGGCGAAACCGAGGTCAAGCCGATTGAGCTTGAGTCAGACCAAAGGCAGATTCAGATCGATTTTTTTGCGCTCACTTTCGGCGCGGGCGAAAATATCCGCTATCAATACCGGCTCGACGAACAGGATTGGAGCGCGCCGACCGAGCAGCAGACTTTAAATTTCGACCTCGCGCCGGGCAAACACGATTTGCGGCTGCGCGCCGTTCGCGCCGACGGCGCGGCGAGCGAAAAGCCAGCCGTCATCAATTTTATAATTCTGCCGCCCGTTTGGCAGCGCCGGTGGTTTATTTTAATCGCCGCTCTGCTCATAACAGCCTTTATTTTAATACTTTATCGCTACCGGACGGCGAATCTGCGCAAAATCAATCTCGCCCTGACCGAAGCGCATCACGCCGAAGAAGAATTGAGAAAAAGCCGCGAAGAACGCCTGGCGGAACTCGAAAAAGTGCGCTCGCGCATCGCCACGGATTTGCACGACGACATCGGCGCAAGCCTAACGCAGATTGCGATTTTGTCGGAAGTCGCGCGGGCGCAGGGCAAAAAAGGAAACGGCGCGTCAGCCGAGCCTTTAAAGAAGATTTCCAGAGTTTCCAACGAGCTGGTCGGCACGATGAGCGACATCGTCTGGTCAATCAATCCGGGCAAAGACCATCTGTCGGATTTGACGCAGCGAATGCGGCGTTTCGCCTCGGACGTGCTTTCGCCTAAAGCCATCGGTCTGGATTTTCACGCGCCCGACAAAGCCGGCGAAATCACGCTTAACACAAATTTGCGGCGCGAAGTTTTTTTGATTTTTAAGGAATCAATCAATAACATACTGAAACACTCAAGCGCCGCGCACGTCCGCATCGAGCTGGAAATTTCGGGCGAATATTTAAAGCTCGAAATCAGCGACGACGGAAACGGATTTGACCGCCGTCAGCCCGATTTATCCGAACCGGCGGACGCGTTTTCGGCGGCGGGCGAGGCGGGCGGCAACGGCATTTTGAGTATGAAAAAACGCGCCAAGGAAATGAACGGCAAATTGAAAATCGTTTCGGAAATCGGGAAAGGCACGCTCGTCAGCCTGCGCCTGCCTTTAAACAAAATCTAAAAGCCGGAAAATTTGCCCGCCCAAACGGGTGGCGACATTTCGCCCGCCGAGGATTAATTTTATATTTGAAGCCTAACTTTAGCAGTCAAAGAAAATGATGAACGATAACCGGCAGCGGCAATTATTAAAACGGCGAGGAATTTTCCTGCCGTTTTTACTGCTGTTGCCGCTGCTGGTTCCCGTTTCGACTCAGGCGCAAATGTCACAAAACAGCAATCGCGTGCAGGAAGTAGAGGATTTTAATCGTCCGGTTTCGAGCAATCTCAAAACAACTTATATCGAGCTTATTCGCAAGGTTTTTCCCGACGCAAGTCTTGAAACTAAAAGCTTTCAGGCGGGCGAGTCGATTCCGGTCGGCTCGCTCGACCCGAAAATCAAGCCTCACGCGTTTTGGCGCGGAAAATTAATTGTAAAAGTTTTCCAGATGCATTTTTCGAGCGAAAACAAAAATCATCTGGCTTTGTTTCTCATGCTGCGAAACGAACATGCGGTGCGCTCGCTGGATAATTCTTTTTTCGTTCTGGCGGCGTTTCGGCTGGAAAACGAAGCGGAATTGGTCGATGCGGTTGACGCTCAATTTATCTTTCAGCATCAGAACGTCAATCTCTGGACGGAAACTCCGCTGGTGCCGATTCGCAAAGGCGACGACGGCATCTGGCTGGTCGCTTTGCGCGAAAATTCGAGCGGCAACGATGCTCAGGATTTCCGGCTCGTCGCGCTGCAAAATAAAAAATTTGAAGTCTTGCTGGACGAGCTTCCGACTTTAAAAGGAAATTCCGCCTGCGGCTTTCGGAGCAAACAATCGCTCGGTTATTTTCTGAAAAAGGACAACGGCGCGAATTATCGTGATTTTTCGCTGACCGTGACCGAAAATTTGCGCACCAATACGCTAAAATGCGAGGTTCAGCCGCCCGCCGATTACGACAAAACTTTCGATTATCAAGCCGTCTGGGACGATAAGCAAAAGCGTTACAAGGTCGAGCTTTTAAAAACTGAATCGGCGGCAGTCGCGCCGACTAAATATTCCGCCGATTTTTCCGAACCGCTCGAATTTGCGGGCGAAATGGAAGTCGGCAAAATTTATCGAGCCGAAATCGGCTGTCGCGGAAATCCCGAGTGGCGATTAAAAATCGACCCGCAAGCGCCGGATAACACGCGCGCAATTGTCTTTTGGTCAGCCGGCGGCTTGAGATTGCCGCGCGCCAAGCTTTTAACCGAAGAGCAATGTAATGCAAGCATTTTATTTAAGGTTTTGAAAGAAACGCGGGAAATGATCGGCGGGAAATTCCGGACGCTTTACGAAGGTGAAATCAAGGCTATAAAGTAAAAATTTTAATGGAAACAATCGAAACAAAAATCATCAAAACCGCCGTCGTCGAAGATATCCGCGATATTCGCGAAGGCTTGGCGACGCTGATAAATTTCACCGAGGGTTTCCGCTGTACGGGCAGTTATCGCTCGATGGAAGAAGCGATTGCGCGCATCAAGCACGAACTGCCGGACGTGCTTTTATCGGACATCGGCTTGCCGGGAATGAACGGCATCGAAGGCATCAAGATTTTGAAACAGCAGTTTCCGGATTTGACGATTCTGATGCTGACGGTCTACGACGACGACGAGCGGATTTTCGACGCTTTGTGCGCGGGCGCGAGCGGTTATCTGCTGAAAAGAACGTCGCCCGCGAAAATCATCGAAAATATCAGAGAAGTCGCCGGCGGCGGCGCGCCGATGTCGCCGGAAGTCGCCGCGCGCGTCATTCGTCTTTTCCGCGAGGTGCGCCCGCCGGAACGAGCCGATTACGAGCTGACGCCGCACGAAATGCGCCTTTTGAAGCTGCTCGTCGAGGGCTACAATTACACGACCGCCGCCGAAAAACTCGGCGTCAGCTTTAACACCGTCAAGTTTCATATGCGCCATATTTACGAAAAGCTTCAGGTGCATTCAAAATCCGAAGCCGTCGCCAAAGCGCTGCGCGACCGGCTGGTAAATTAATCGTCAATCGAGTTTTCGACTATTTTGACCGAGCCGAACACATTCAAAGATTATGAGAATCGTATTTTTTTATTTGTCGCTGATGATTTTTTTCTACTGCCAGGCGGTTTTCGGGCAGGACGATTCTCTGAAAGGCTCTTTTAATCTCTACTTGCTGCCGGACAACATAAAAGCAAATCAGCTTTCCGGACTGGAAATCAGCCAACTGCGACCGACGGGCAAACCGTTTCTTTCCAAACAGGACATCCGCCGATATATAAAAGACACGCACGAAATTCAGCTTGATTACACGGGCGCAGCGCAGATGAAAAAACTGAAAGTTCCCGTCAGCGGCAAGCCGTTCGTCGTTTTTGCAGGCGGCGAGGCGATTTACGCGGGCGCGTTCTGGCAGGGATTTTCTTCAATCAGTTTTAAAGGCGTGGCGATTGATGTTGCCAATCTCAAAGGCGATTTTCCGGTTCTCAGGCTCGAACTCGATTACCCGCCGCTCAGCCCGAAAAATATCGCCTTTGACCCGCGCCCGGATGCACGATTGATGCAGGCGCTCGAATGCGACGGAATTTTATACGAGCAGGTCTGGATTCGCGCGAAATGCCGGAAAATCGACGCCACCGGCAAGCGTCACCAAAGTTACGTTTTCACTTTCGCCGTGACTTCGGTCGTAAAAGCGAATTTCGAGCTTGCCGATATTAGTTTCGAGCTGTATTCGGACTTCGGCGGCGCGAAAATGCGCGCCGCGCTGCGAGCCGAATTTTCTGCAAACACTCGCCGCGAACAAGGCTGGACTTTCGACGCGCAAAAAGAAGTTCTTTTAAAATTTGAGCGAAAAGTGCCTGCCGATAAAAATTCACGGCTTTATTTTGCCGGTTTTGAAACGGATTAGTTGAAAGCGCGAAACGCCAGGTGCAAAATGCAAAATTCAAGAACGGATTTAATCCTGAATCCTGAGTCGTGAATCCGAAGATTTGCATTTTTCGCTTTCAACGCTACCCGCACGGGTGGCGTTTTTTATTTTCGGAAAAGTTATAAAACTCCGCGACGGCGAATTCTGCAAGCCGAAAGGCTTTGCATTCAGCGCCCGAAAATCTAAAGGAGTTTGCCGATAATGTTTTCCAAATTCAGTTTTTTGCCGCTTGTTCTTTTTCTTCTTTTATTTATTTCAGCCGCCGAGGCGGCGACGTTTGTCGTCGACCGCAACGACGATGTCGCGGGCGCGGGCGCCTGTACCGCCGCGGCGAACGATTGCAGCCTGCGCGGCGCGATAAATAACGCCAACGCCAACGGCGCGGGACCGGACACAATCAATTTCAACGTCGGCGGCGGCAACGCGCAGAGCATCACCGCCGCGCAGCAATTGCCGGTAATCCAAACGTCTCTCGTAATCGACGGCTCGACGCAGCCGCTCTGGGGCGGACCGCCTTTGATTGAAATCAACGGCTTGAACGCCGGCGTCGGCGCGCACGGATTTTTTGTCGCGGGCGGCGGAAATCCGGTCAGCGTGATTATTAAATCGCTGGTTATCAATCGCTTCGGCGGCAGCGGAATTTTCTTTAACGCGACCGGCGAATCGAGCCTAACCGTAACGGGCTGTTATATCGGCACGTCAGCCAACGGAATCTCGGACTTCGGCAACGGCGGCGACGGCATCCGGATTAACGCCGTCTGGGACAGCACGTATAACATCGGCGGCACGCAGACCGGCGAGCGAAACGTCATTTCCGGCAACGGCGGCGACGGCATCAACATTAACGCAACTTTCAACGGCTTTGAATCAGCCGACACGCAAGCCGTAATCATCAATAATTTTATCGGCACGACCGCCGCCGGAAACGCGGATTTGGGAAACTCGGAAAGCGGCGTCTCTTTTGCCGGAGCGGGTTTCGGCTACACGCTGCTGGTCGGCGGCGCTTTGACTTCGCAGCGCAATATCGTTTCGGGCAACGATGAATACGGCGTTTTCGCCAATTCCAACAACATTTCCATTATCGGAAATTATATCGGCACAAGCCTGAACGGCAACGCCGATCTGGGCAACACGCTCGACGGCGTCCGCCTGGAAGCCGAGGTCGATGCAACCGTCGGCGCCAGCATTCTCGGCTTTAACGGCGGCAACGTGATTTCGGGCAATAATGCCAACGGAATTTCAATTAACGACGCGGGCGTCAAGGCGACTATCAAAAGAAACCGCATCGGCACGAACGCGGCGGGCACAAGCGGGCTGGGAAATTCCGAGGACGGAATAAATTTATATGAGCAGACGACTTTTACCAATGTCACGTTGAGCATCGGCTCCGAAACGGAAGCGGCGGACGGCAACACGATTTCCGGCAACGGCGGCGACGGCATCTCAATCGGCGAAAATATCAGACAAGTGAAAATCTTCGGCAATCGCATCGGCACCAACGAAACCGCGACCGCCGCCGTTCCGAACGGCGTCGCCGGAATCAGAGTTCAATCGTCGCAAAACCAAATCGGTTTGGATGGAAACGACATCGCTTCAAACGTAATTTCCGGCAATACGCACGACGGAATTCTCATTGCCGGATCCTTGGCGAACGGAAATTTTATTTACAACAACTTTATCGGCACGAACGCGAGCGGCGCCAACCTGGGCAACGGCTCGAACGGAATTTATATCAATCAATCGGCGCTCGGCAACCACGTCGGCAACGGCTCGGAGAGCGGAACGAACCGCATCGCCTTTAACGACGGCGACGGCGTCACGGTTGCCGACGGTTCTATCAATGCTATCCGGGCGAATTCGATTTATTCAAACGCCGAGCTCGGCATTGATTTGGAAGGCGACGGCGTAACGAATAACGACGCGGGCGACAATGATTCGGGCGCCAACGACGAGCAGAATTTTCCGGTGATTCAAAGAGCGACGCCGACGCGCATCACCGGCGTTCTGAACAGCTCATCCGAGTTTGAATACGAAATGGATTTTTACCGCGTCGATTCGTGCGACGCTTCCAATCACGGCGAAGGTCGTTATCATCTCGGCACGATGGTCGATGTTTTTACGGACGCGAGCGGCAACGCTTCTTTCGATTTTCAAACCGCTTTGAGCGTCGGGCAATTCGTCACCGCGACGGCGACTTTTCCGAACGCGGGCGCGGGCGACACTTCCGAATTTTCGCAATGCGTCGCCGTCACCGCCGAACCGGGCAATCTTTCTTTTTCGGCGGCGGCTTACACAGTCAACGAAGCTTCGGCGACAAGAACCATCGTCGTCAATCGCAACGGCGGAAATTTCGGCACGATAACCGTTGACTACGCGACTTCAAACGGCACGGCGAGCGCCGGGCAGGATTACACGACCAAGAGCGGAACTTTGACGTTTCTAAACGGCGAAGTCGTCAAAAGTTTTGACATTCCAATCACGGGCGACGGCACGGACGAAACGGACGAAACCGTGAATTTGACTTTGTCGAACGCGTCGCCGGGCGTTTTTCTCGCGCCGAACCAGGCGGCGGTTTTGACTATTCTCGATAACGACGCTCCGCCGTCGATTTCCATCGAAGACGTGTCGCACGAGGAAGGCAACGTCGGCGCGAATCAATTTTCCTTCCGCGTCTCGCTTTCCGGCGCGAGCAGCTTCCCCGTTTCGGTCGATTTCATCACCGCCGACGGCACGGCGACTTTCAATTCGGATTATCTGCCGACCAACGGTCAGGTCAATTTCGCGCCCGGCGAAACGCTCAAAAATATTCTGGTGACAATCAACGGCGATTTGACGACGGAATTAAACGAAACTTTTTTCGTCAATTTATCAAATCCGTCAAACGCGGCGCTCGCCGAAAATCAGGCGCTCGGCACAATCCTTGACGACGACAATCCGGGCAAATTCCAGTTCAGCTTCGCGCCGTATTCGGGCGCGGAACATCAACAGGCGACGGTCACAGTCGCGCGCACCGGCGGCGATGCCGGAACGGTCTCGGTCGATTATATGACAAGCGGCGGAACGGCGACGCCTGTTACGGATTACACGCCGCTGGCGGGCACTTTGATTTTCGGCGACGGCGAAACGGTCAAAACTTTTAACGTCAGTCTTGCCGACGACAACGCGCCCGAGCCGTCCGAAACGGTCAATCTCGTTTTATCGAATCCAATCGGCGGCGCGGTTCTGGGCGTTCCGGCAATCGCCGCCCTCAATATTCTCGACGACGATTCGGGAACGCTTTACACAATCGGCGGCGAAGTCAAAAAGAGCGACAATACGCCGCTGGCGGGCGCGACGGTGAATTTAAACGGCGCTCAAACCGCGACGACCACAACCGACGCCGACGGCAGATTTTCTTTCCCGAATCTCGCGCCGAACGGAAATTATTCGGTGACGCCCGCGGCGTTCGGCTTCACTTTTAACCCGCTGAATCGTCAATACTCGAATTTGTCGGGCAACGTCGAAAACGCGAATTTTACGGCGACAGCCGCGCCTTCGCGCCAATTGCGCATCATCGGCGGCAACGCCGCGCCCGGACAAAACATAAACGTCGTCGTCGAACTCGTCGCGCAGGGCGACGAAAATTCCGCCGGATTCAGCTTGAATTTCGACTCGGGCGTTTTGAGCAATCCGCAGACGGTTCTCGGCGCGGGCGCTTTATCCGCTATGCTTATCGTCAACGACAGCCAAGCCGGAAACGGCAAACTCGGCATTCTGCTGGCGCTGCCCGCCGGTCAGAGCTTTAGCGCCGGGACAAAACAGCTGCTGACGATAACTTTTAACACGGCGGCAACTAATATTTTCAGCTCGCCCGTCGCATTCGGCAATATTCCAATCGTGAAACAGGTCGTCAATACGAACGCCGACCCGCTGCCGACCAATTATCTGGACGGCGCGGTGACGTTCGCGCAGGGTTTTGAAGCCGACGTCACGCCGCGCCCGACGGGCAAAAACAACGGCTCGCTGACGGTCACGGATTTTACGCAGGTCGGGCGTTTCGTCGCCGGACTCGACTCGGTGAATCCGCTTTACAACGAGTTTCAGCGCGCCGATTGCGCGCCGCGCGTCTCGCTCGGCAACGGCGCGCTGGACGTCGCCGACTTTACGCAAGCCGGACGTTACGCCGCCGCTGTGGACGCGATAAGTCCGGCGGGCGGGCAAAATATACAAAGCTTGGCGCCGATCATGCCTGAGAAAAATTTCAAGGCGGACTCGGTTATCGTGCCGACTGTCGTGCGCGTCGTCAATATCGACACGTCGCCCGGACAACAGGTTTTCGTCACGGTCGCCACCGACGCCCAGGGCACGGAAAACGGTTTCGGCTTCACGTTAAATTATGATTCGACAAAGCTTTCCAACCCGCTCGTGACGAAAGGAACGGACACGCAAACCGCGACCCTGATTCCGAATGCGGCGCAAGCCGGAAAAGTCGGCGTCGTGCTGGCGATGCCGTTTAACGAAGCGATTCAAGCCGGCGCGCGGCATCTGGTCACCATTCGTTTTAATGTGGCGGTAAACGCTTCGGGCGGGCAAACGCCTTTGAGCTTCGGCGATGCGCCCGTCATTCGCGCGGTTTCCGATGTTAACGCCAACACTTTGACTTCGACTTTTCAGGACGGCGCGGTAAACATTTTAGCGCCGACGGCGGCGAGCGTTTCCGTCAGCGGTCGCGTTCAGGAGACAAACGGCAGGGGCATCTCGAAAGCGCGCGTTTCAATCACCGACCAGAACGGCGCGGAGCGCGTCGCCTTGACCAATCAATTCGGCTATTACCGGTTTGAAGCCGTCGCCTCAGGCGCGGCTTACGTCGTCAATGCCGTGCATAAAAATCATCAATTTACGAGCCAGTTCATTACCGTTTTGGAGGAAACCGATGAGGTAAACTTCACCGCCCAAGCTTCTCCGTGATTATTTAAGGCAAATGTAAAAAAGCAAAAACAGGAAAGTTTTTCACTTTCTACTTTTTGCTTTCTACTTTTTACTTTCGGCTTGTTTTCAGCGGCGATGAAATCTTTCGTCGATTTTCAATCAATGAAGAAGAATAAAGACTCGAAACGAATATGCAGAGAAAACAAATTGATTTTTTGATTCACGAAGCGGGCTGCCTGCTTTACGTCGCCGATAAAAACCTGGGCGGATTTCCGTTCAGCCGTTTTCACGAGTTTTTCGGCGGCGTAAAAGGGCTGGAAGATTTGGTCTTACGGGGCGCGGTTTTGCCGCTGGCGCTTTATCAGGACGACGGCTACAGCGTGCGCGTTTGTTTGGGCGATTTAACCGCCGAGGAACAATCGCAATGGACTTCCAAAGTCACGTGGAAGCTGAATCTGGCGTCGGGGAAAATGGTCGTTTCGGGCGTTTGCGACGAGGATTTGGACGACGACCTGGCGGATTTTCCCGTCGCCGAACAGAACGGCGAATACTGGGCTGGCTGTCTGGTCGAAATGCCCGCGGGCGAATACGAAGTCTCGGTTTATTCGTATCCGCCCGGCGATTTGGCGGGCGGCTGGATGCGGATCGAGCAGCCCGACCTTTTTCGCGCCTGTTTCGGCGCCGCCGACGGTTTGCAATATGAAAAGCCGCTCGAATATTTTAAACGTACGCGCCCCGAAGAAACGCCGCCGGATTGGATAAAAAAAGGATTTGAAGAAGCCGATTTTTTAAATTTCCTGATACATCTGGCGCCGCTTTCCGCCGAATTGAAAACGCCTCTGTTCGAGCCGGACGGCTGCCTTTTGTGGGAATATCGCAAGCCGGAAATCTGCCCGGTCGGCATTATTCCGGAAGCTTAGAATCGATTAACTTTTTTGCTTCATCGACGGCTTCTTTCGTGTTTGTGATTTTGCCGTCGAGCTGCATTTCGTAAACCGCGTCGAGAATTTCCTTGAATTGCGGCGAGGGCTGTAAACCGAGTTCGATAAGATGTCTGCCCATCAAAATCGGTTTCGGCGCTTCTTTTTCGACTGCCAGCTCGCGCACTTTTTCGATAAACCATTCCTGCGCTTCCGCCTTAAACCATTTTTCCTTCGGCAGCCATTCGGGATTGCGCCCGAGAGAATCGGCTTTCGCCACGCGATACAATAAATCCGGCTCGACCTTGCGCGCCAGCCGGCGAAACGCGCCGTCGCCCGGCTGCGCTTTGTAAAATTCGCCCGGTTTCAGATGATAACGCACCAGCTGGACGATTTGCTCGCGCGCGTCAAATCCTTGAATCGTGTAAATTCCGAGCTTGTCGAGAAACGAAAGCGTCGGTTCGACGCCCGCCTCGTCGTGCCCGTGCGAGCGCCATTTGCCGTCAAAAAATTTCGTGGTCGGCGGTTTGCCGAAATCGTGACAGAGCGCGCCGAGCATCACCGCGATTTTTTTCGCATACGGCAAATCGTCGATCAGTTTTCGCGCTTCGTCGACGACCATCAAAGTATGAATATCGACATCGCCTTCCGGGTGCCATTCGGGCTGCTGCGGAACGCCGACCAGAGATTTCAGTTCGGGAAAAAGCTGCTCGACAACTCCTAAATCGTAAAGCCATTTCAGACCGATCGAAGGCTTTTCGGCTTGCAGCAGAATCTTTTCAAACTCGCCCCAGATGCGTTCCTTCGGTAAATCCGTCAAATCAATTTTCCGGCAGATTTCAATCGTTTCCGCGTCGATATCAAACTCAAAACGCGCGGCAAACTGCGCCGCGCGCAGCACGCGCAGCGAATCTTCCGCGAAAGTTTCTTTCGAGACGACGCGCAGAATTTTGTTTTCGATATCTTTTCGCCCGCCGTAAACGTCGATGATTTCGCCGGTCAAGGCGTCTTTGAGAATAGCGTTTATCGTAAAGTCGCGACGTTTTGCGGCTTCGGTAAATGTCATCTGCGGGTCGCCTTCGATGACGAAGCCTTTATGCCCGCGCCCTGTTTTTTTTTCGCGGCGCGGCAGCGCGACGTCCAAATCGTGACCGATTTTATAAACCGTGAACGCTTCGCCGACGGCATCGACTCTGCCGAAAGAATCGAGAATTTCCCGCAGTTTCGACGGCTCTACGCCGTAAACTTCCACATCCCAATCCTTCGGCGCGATGCCCATAAGCGCGTCGCGCACGCAGCCGCCGACCAGCATCGCGCGTCCGCCGTTCGCCTGGATAATTTCCGCCAGTTTTGTAACTTTAT
>DASVRL010000070.1:0-3618 GCA_036388635.1 Pyrinomonadaceae bacterium | reverse complement strand
CGGCGCATTTAGTTTATAAATGCGCCGCCCGGCGAATTCGTCCAAACATCAATGAATCTAAACCAGGTCACGGTTTACACGAGCAAGCCTGCGGAATCAATCGAATTTTATAAAAAACTCGGGCTTCGTTTGATCGTCGATTCCGCGCCGCGCTACGTCCGTTTCGAATGTCCCGACGGTAATTCGACTTTTTCCCTTCACCAAACCGGCGAAACCGATTCCGGCAATTCAAACATCGTTCTTTATTTCGAGTGCGAAAATCTCGACGCGAAAGTCGCCGAACTGAAAAAACTCGGTTTAGAGTTTGAACGGGAACCCGTTGACCAAACGTGGCTCTGGCGCGAGGCTTATCTTCGTTCGCCCGAAGGAAATCGAATTTGTCTTTTCTATGCGGGCGAAAATCGCCAAAATCCGCCGTGGCGTGTAAAATAGTAATTTTGCAATGTCAAGAGAAATAAAAACAGCACTTTTCGCTTTCTGTATGCTCGGTCTTTTTCTGGCTGTTTATTTTAGCTGGAATCAAGCCCAAAAAAAGAATCTGCTTTACTGCGTTTCTTCCGTCGGCGAGGCGATAGTCGAATATTCAAACATCGGGAAATTTGCCCGGGACGATGGGAATTGGTATGCCCTGTATGAGAAAGAAGTCGACAATTTGCTGGAAAGCTTCAGCATCCCCGATTGTCCCGAAGGCTTTGCCGGATTGCCGTCCGATATACGCGAGAAAAAATATCGAATGGCGGTTCGCAAAACAGGTCGCCTTCAATACGATGTCAGAGTCTGGTCGAACGGTTTCGACAATATTGCCGGAACGCATGACGACATCGTTTTTCCGAACGGCGAAAAAGCCTTGAAATAATATACATAAATTTAACAGGAGAATTTTTTAATAAATGTCTTTAACAGTTGTAGGTTCGGTGGCGTTTGACGCTCTGGAAACTCCGTTCGGCAAGCGCGACAAAATTTTGGGCGGCGCGGGAACGCACTTTGCGCTTTCGGCGAGCTTTTTTACGCAGATCAATGTCGTCGGCGTCGTCGGAAACGATTTTACCGAGACGGAAATGGACGTTTTCCGGCGTCACAACATCAACACGGACGACATCGAACGCGTCTCGGACGGGAAAACTTTTTTCTGGCGCGGGCGCTACGATTACGATTTGAACACGGCGCACACTCTGGAAACGCAGCTCAACGTTTTCGAGACTTTCCAGCCGAAATTGTCCGAAGCGTCGCGAAACAATCGTCTTTTATTTCTGGCGAACATCGTTCCGATGATTCAGAAAGACGTCCGCCAGCAATGCCCGAACGCGGAATTTGTCGCGATGGACACGATGAATTTCTGGATTGATTCGATGAAAGACGCCGTTCTGGAAACCTTAAAGGTCGTCGATTGCGTCATCATCAACGACGCCGAGGCGCGCCAATTGGCGGACGAGCCGAACATTCACAAAGCCGCGAAAAAAATTATGGAAATCGGCGACCTTCGGGCGCTGGTCATCAAGCGCGGCGAATACGGCGCGGCGCTTTACACGAAGGAAAATTATTTTGCGATTCCGGCGTTTCCGCTCGAATCGGTTTTCGACCCGACCGGCGCGGGCGACACTTTCGCGGGCGGCTTTATGGGTTATCTCGCCAGCCAAATCGACATTACCGAAGACACGCTGCGGCGCGCGATGATTTACGGCTCGGTGATGGCTTCGTTCAACGTCGAGGAATTCGGCACGGAACGCGTCGACCGGCTGACGCACGACGAAATAAACGAGCGCTTTCGCCAGTTTAAACGCATCACGCATTTCGATGAAATCCCGTTCGAGCGCGCGACGACAGCTTAATAGTCGAGAGTCCGGAGAGTCGTGAGTCAAATGGAAAATTTCTTCTGACTCTCCAGACTCTCCAGACTCTCCAGACTCTTAGAGATGGCAAAAAACAATCAACAGGTTCTGCTGAATTTCGCCAATCCATCGCCCGGCGTGATAATCGCCGTCGGCGGATTAATCGTTTTTGTCCTTTTTCTAATCGGATTAATCATCGCGCTGGCGACGAAATATTTGGAGCCGCCGCCGCAGTTCGGCACGCTCGTTTTGCTGATTATCATTCCGCTTTTCGGTTTGATTTTAGCGACGGCGATAATTCTGCGAAACGTCCGCCAGCTTTCACGCAACCTGAAAGAAGATTTCGGCGAATTGATGCTGCCCGAAGCGCAGCGGCGCAAGCTTAACGCCGAAGTCCGCGAGCTTGCCGCGATTATCGGAATCGAGAAAGAGCAGTTCGGCGATTTGCGGGCGGCGTATATCCTGGCGGAAGATTTGGCTTTGAGACAAATCGAGCAGGAAAAAAAATTGCCGCTCAAGCGTCATATCAGAATCGGAAAAGCCGAGTTCGACGCGGTTTTTATCAGCCGCGACGTTTCTACTCTGGTCGATGTCACGTTTCTCGTGACATCGGACGTCTCGCAGAAAAAAATCGACGCGACTTTGAGCAAAGTCGCGGAAGTCAAGCAAAAATTTGCCCGTCTCAAATCGAAAACCAAGGTCAAGCTGATGCTCATTTTGGTCACGCAAATGAATGCCGAAGATGAATCTAAACTTCGCGCTTCACTGGCGACGCGGTTTCGGGCGATGGCGATAGATTTTGCCGAAATTCGTTTGTTTGATTTTGAAGGATTACAGAGAATTTTTACTGAAGATTGAAAAAAGCTGAAAAGCTGAAAAAGTGAAGGCGCGAAAAAGTTTTCGCCCGAATCCGCGACTGTGATTTGCCGCTAAACCGGCTTTTTCACTTTTTCACTTTTAAACATTTATGCTAGAAAACAAAGTTGGAATGATTTTCGGCGTCGCCAACCAGCGTTCAATCGCTTGGGCTTGCGCCGAAGCCTGCGCCGCACAGGGCGCGAAGCTCGCTTTTACGTATCAGGGCGAACGCCTGAAAGCGAAGGTCGAAAAACTTTCGGGGCAAATGGACGACGCGCTCGTCGTGCCGTGCGACGTGACGAATCAGGCGGAAGTCGACGCGGCGTTTGAAGCCGTCGGCAAAAAATACGGAAAGCTCGATTTTCTCGTGCATTCGATCGCCTTTGCGCCGCGCGAAGCGCTCGAAGGCGAATTTTTGACGACGACGCGCGACGCCTTTCTGACGGCGCTGGAAATCAGCGCGTTTTCGCTGACTCAAGTTTCCCTGGCGGCAATGCCGCTGATGAAAGACGGCGGCAGCATCGTGACGATGAGCTATTACGGCGCGGAAAAGGTCGTGATGAACTACAACGTGATGGGCGTGGCGAAAGCCGCGCTCGAAGCTTCGACGCGTTATTTAGCCGCCGATTTGGGCAAACACAACATTCGCGTCAACGCCATCAGCGCCGGACCGATTCAGACGCTTTCGGCACGCGGCGTCAAAGGAATGGGTTCGCTCTTCAGCTATGTCGGCGAAAAATCTCCGCTCAAACGCAACGTCGAAGCGCGCGAAGTCGGCAATACCGCGCTGTTTCTGGTCAGCGATCTTTCATCCGCCATCACGGGCGAGGTAATCTACGTCGATTGCGGCTACAATATTATGGGAATCTAGGAAATGCGGAATGCGAAACGCGAAACGCGGAATGAAAGCCGCTGTTCCGCGTTTCGCGTT
>DASVRL010000069.1:0-24352 GCA_036388635.1 Pyrinomonadaceae bacterium | reverse complement strand
CTCGACCACGTACATCAGCGTGCCGATGACCGTCACCATCGCTACGACCGCAAACAGAAAAACGCTGATTTTGCGCCGGCTTGCCTTGAGCGCCGAAGTGATGACGCGCGCTTCGCTCAGATATTCCGAAAGCTTCAGGATGCGGAAAATCCGCAGCAGGCGCAAAACGCGAATCGTCAGCAGATAATGCGTGCCGGGCACGAGCAGGCTGATGTAAGTCGGCGCAATCGCCAGCAAATCGACCAACCCGTAAAAGCTCAGCATATAACGCAACGGCTTTTTGACGCTCAAAAGCCGCAAGAGGTATTCAATCGAGAATATAACCGTGAAAATCCATTCGACCGTGAAAAGCGCTTCGCCGTAATTGTCGCGGATGCTTTTGACGCTCTCCAGAATTATCACGACCAGACTCAGCGTGATGAGCCAAATCAAAGTCAAATCAAAGGCGCGACCGGCGCGCGTGTCCGACTCGAAAACAATTTCGTGCAGGCGGTTTCGCCAGGCTGAATCGGGACGCTCTCGACTTTCGACTTGCATTAAAATTATTTAATCAGACCCGCAGCCAAAACGCCAGATTCAGACGGAAAATCTTACGTGCAAATTGCCAGTTCCAGTTCCGCCGCCTGCAAAATTTGCCGCACAGGGCTTTGCAGATTTCGCATCATTTCGCCAAAACCCTGAAACGTCAATTGCTGTTCCTTATCCGACAGAGCGATTTCCGGCTTCGGGTGAACCTCGACGATCACGCCATCCGCGCCGACTGCCAGCGCCGCTTTCGCCGTCGCGCTGATTAAACTTCGCTTTCCCGTCGCGTGCGAAGGATCAACGATGACGGGCAAATGCGTCATTTCCTTAATCAAGGCGACCGAAGCCAAATCGAGCGTGTTGCGCAGTGAATTGTCGAAAGTCTTGATTCCGCGCTCGCACAAAACGACGCGCTCGTTGCCGCCGTGCAGCAGGTATTCCGCCGCCGCCAGCCATTCTTTAACGGTCGCCGAAGCGCCGCGCTTTAATAAAATCGGGCGCTTCGCTTTGGAAAGTTTTCTGAGCAGCGCGAAATTCTGCATATTCCGCGCGCCGACCTGCAGCATATCCGCGTAATCGGCGACCAGCTCGACGTCTGCCTCGCTCATCACTTCCGTGACGATCGGCAAATCGGTTAAATCGCCCGCTTCGCGCAAAATTTTTAATGCTTCCAAGCCCAAGCCCTGAAAGTCATACGGCGAAGTGCGCGGTTTATACGCGCCGCCGCGCAGCAGCATCGCGCCGTGTCGCTTAATGGCGAACGCAGTCGAAACGGTCTGCTCGCGCGATTCGACCGAGCAGGGTCCGGCAATGACGACGGCTTCGTCGCCGCCGATGGGCACGCCTTTAATCCAGACGATTGTCTGCTCGCCGGCTTCGCGCGAAACGAGCGGAAGAAGCGCTTTGTTTGATTGCGTTTTAGTCGATTTTTTTTCCGTCCAGGCGTCTAACATAAATTTTTACCTCGATTAATTGCGATATTTATTTTCTGCCGAGCAGATAAAACCAGGTCACGTTTTCCGCGTCGTCGGCGATATTTTCCCGCAGAATTTTGCCGCCGTAGATTTCCGCCGCGCGGCGGCTACCAATGGCGACCCGCGCGGCGTCTTTTTCCGCGACGGTTCTTTTCACGCTCGAAGCCGTATCGTCGCCGACGATTTGTCGAATCTGCGGATTCTCCGACAAAAATTTTTTGCATTGTTTTAAGGCTTCGACGTGCGATTCTATTGTTTGCGCGTTTTCAAAATCCGCGTTCGGCGTCCCGACCAGAACGTGTCTGATTTCGAGCGGCATTTCGTCCAGCACGCGCAGATTGCTTTTATTCAGCAGCTCCAGCGGCTTTTCGATAGAGCCGAGAATTTTGTTTTTCAAAGGCACGACGCTGTAAAAAGCTCTGCCCGCGAGCACGGTGTCGAAAGTCTGCTCAAAATCCCGGCAGCACAAAATCTCCGCGCCCGCGCCGACGATTTTTTTCGCCGCTTCCTCGCTGTAAGAGCCTTCGATGCCCTGAATAGCTACTTTTTTCATCCGAAAATTTTTGTTCCTTTGTCGATAATTTTGCCGATTGCTTCGACCTGAACCTGTCGGCATTCCTGAATAATGCGTTTAAAAATCCGCACGATCGATTCGTTTTCCAAAACGCTTTTATCGCTTTTGGCGCAGGCGTTTCGCAAAATCGCTTCCTCGCGTTCCAAATCCACAATCGGCAAGCCGGCTTTGGCTTTCAAAATGCCGATTTTTTGCGCGACGCGAGCGCGCCGGTTGATTAAATTCACGATTTCCGCGTCTATTTCTTCAATCTCGTTTCGCCATTCGTCCAGTTTCATTTGTCGTTTACCTCCAAAAACAAAAAAGCCGTGAATTTTATCTTCACGGCTTCGGGTCTTAAAATTTTGCTTTTCTTTTAATTTTTCAGATGCAAAACCTCGCCTTCAGCCGTAACGCTAAAGTAAAAGCTAAAATAAAAGCTAAAGGTCGAAGTGTAGTTTCGCATTTTAATTTTTCCGGACTTTTGAAGCTGTCGTCAAAAGTTTTATAAATTTAGCTTAACTCGAAACGCTTGTCAAACTTTTTTTTAAGTTCGATGAAATCCGCGCTCGATATCTTTCATCGTCAGGCGCAGAATTACGGGTCGCCCGTGAGGGCAGGTCGTCGGCGAAGAAGTTATCAAAAGCCGGTCAATCAGCCACTGCATTTTTTCCGGCGTCAGTTTCATATTTACTTTTACGGCGGCTTTGCAGGCGAGCGAGGCGGCAATCGAATCGCGGATATTTTGTTTGGCGAAGCCGCGTTTTTCCGCCTCGACCGTGTCCAGAATTTCCGCCAGCAGATTTCTGACTTCCGAGGGCGGCAAATCGGTCGGCACCGCTTTTATCGCAATCGTTCTGCCGGAAAGACGCATTAAACCGAACCCGACGGCTTCCAGCTCGGCTTCGACTTCGCCGAAAGCGGCGGCTTGCGCGGGCGTTAAATCCAGCGTTTCGGGCAAAAGCAGATTTTGCGATTCGATTCGTCTTGCCGTTTCCTTTTTGCTGAATTTATCGAACAGAATCCGCTCGTGCGCGACGTGCTGGTCAATCAAAAGCATTCCTTCGTCGTCGACGGCGATAATGTAGCTTTCGTGAAGCTGCCCGATCGGACGGATTTTCGCGGATGAAAGATTTTCCGGCTCGATTGGTTTCGGCAGCCTCTCGGCGGAATTGACGGGCGGCAGAACGTTGTAAGCGCCGAGCGCCGAGTGCTGGGCGCCGAGCGGTTTGTCGGCGATTTGAGCTTGAAAATTTGAAACCGTGTTTTGGTCTTCGGTCTTCGTTTTTTCGTCTTCGGGAAACCAATCGGCGGCGTTAAACGAATCCGATTGCTGCGGATTCGCTTCCCTGCTTTGTGCGGCTCGCTCAAAATCAATCGACGAAACCGGCGTTTCAAAATTCTCCGCCTGATTTTCCGCTTCAAATTTCGGCGAATCAAAATTTTGCGCAAGCGGCTCTCGGCTCTCGATTCCTGATTCTCGACTAAAATCCGGCGTTTCAACCGCGAATTCTATTTTCTGCTGTAAATTTTCTTTCGCTTCCTGTGAAGAATTCCGGTAATTTTCGTTCTCAAATTTCGCTTCAAAATTCTCCGCGTCGCCGCGTCTCTGCGCCTCCGCGTCCAAAATCTCCCGGCGCACGATTCCCGCATTGGCGAGCGCCAGCCGAATCGCTTCGGCGATTGATTCCTTGACGGCTTCGGAGCGGCGAAAACGGACTTCGGTTTTTGCCGGGTGAACGTTGACGTCGATTTCCTCGTGCGGAATTTCCAGAAACAAAAACGCGACCGGGTAAACGCCGTGCGGCAGAACCGCGCGAAATCCTTCCAGGAGACCGCCCGCGATAACTTTGTCGCGGACAAAACGCCCGTTGATAAAAAAATACTGCGCGTCGCGCGTCGTTCGACGCTCGCGCGGCGCGGAAACGTAGCCGTGAATCCTGGCGACAAATTCGCGCCCGCCCGCCACCGGCAGAAGGCTTTCAATCAACGTCGCGCCGAAAATCTGAAAGGCGCGCTCGCGCAAATCTTTGGCGGGCGAAACGCGCAAAACTTCTCTTCCGTTATTGGTTAAAGTAAAGGCAATCGCCGGATTCGCCAGCGCGTAATGCGTCACGATGTTGGTCAGATGATAATTTTCCGTCGCTTCCGAACGCATAAATTTGCGCCGCGCCGGCGTGTTGAAAAACAAATCCCGTACGGAAATCGTCGTTCCCGTGGAACGCGGCGCGTCTTTGACGTCAATCAAGCGCCCGCCTTCGATATAAACGCGCGTCGCGGCTGCGTCTTCGGCGGTTTTCGTGATGAGTTCGACTTTGGCGACCGAGGCGATCGAAGCCAGCGCTTCGCCGCGAAAACCGAGCGTTTGAATTTTTCCCAAATCTTCCAGCGTTTGAATTTTCGACGTCGCGTGACGCTCAAAGGCGAGCACCGCGTCGTCGCGCATCATTCCGTGCCCGTCGTCCGAGACGCGCATCATACGCCTGCCGCCGAGCTCAATGTCGATTTGCAGGCGTTTGGCGCCCGCATCCAGAGAGTTTTCCAGCAATTCCTTGATAACCGATGCCGGGCGCTCGACGACCTCGCCAGCCGCGATTTGATTTGCCAGATTATCGGGTAAAACTTTTATTTTATTCATCACAAATATAAAATTTGATGCCCTTTTTCTTCCGCGTCAACTGCTTCATAAAGCCATTCGACAAAATTTTCGCCGTACTGATTCAGAAAATAGCTCGCGTTAACGGTGCGTTCCTGCAAGGCTTTGTGCGGCAGCAGCGCGGCGAAAAGCGTTTCGAGGCGGCGGCGCGCGGTTGCGTCTTTGAAGATTTCGGCGCGATAAAATTTCTTACGAAGCGCGCCGATGTGATACATAATCTTGCGGCGGCGCGTCGCCAGGTTCGGCGATAAAGTCGGCTCGCTCGCCAGCAAACTGCGGTCTAGGCGATTAAGCTGCGTGTTAATGATTTCCTCGACTTCGGCAAATTCGCGCGCCGTGCCGTCGGCTAAAAAATTTTCGACGACGCGAGCGAAAATCTTTTCCGCTCCGGCAAATAAATCTTTGAATTTCAGATTGTACCGGTCGAGCGTGCGCGCGTGTTTCGCTTCGATAACGGTAAAGCCGGCGCGATGCCGAACCGGCGTCGCCGGACGATTCAGAATCCGGTAAATCTCCGCATTTTGCGCAAAATAAGCGATTTCCGCCGCGCCGCCGAAATAGCAAATCGTCGGCAAAAGGTAATCCTGGACGACGGGTCGCGTCAGCGCGTTCGGGCTTAATTTTTCCGGCGAATTTGCGGCGATTTCGATTAACTCGTCGAGCGAAAATTCCCGCCGGGCGTCTTTCGCTTTGAAATTATTTTCCTTTGTTTTTTTCAAAGCCAGCCGTTTGCCGTTTTCGTCAAGCAGGAAAAACGGGAAAAAATCTTCTTCGACCAGAACCTGCGCGTGATAATTTTCCGCTTCCAGCTCTTTTGTTCTGGAAAGCAAAGTCGTGCGAATTTCCTCGGATTTTTTAACGATTTCGGCAAAAACGGGCGCGGAAAGTTTTTTTAAATTTTCGTTTAAGGGCGAAAAAATTATCAAGCCTTTTTCGGCGAAAATTTTGGCGATGAAACGCGCAAAACTCGTCGAATAAGTTTCGCCCGCGCGATAAGTTTCGCTTAAAAGATGTTCGAGTTCGCCGCTGAATTCGGTGCGCGGCAGATTTTGCAAAAGTTCTTTGATTGTTTCCGCAATCGTCGCGTCTAATCGAACGGCGCCGACCGGCTGATTTTCGACGCGCGCGGCGGGCGCATTTTCCAGCTCGAATAATTTTCCGGTTTTATCAATCGCGAAAGTCTTTTTTACCTCGTCGAAATCGTGGTCTTCTTCGGCAATCCAGAAAACCGGCACGGCACGGATGTTTTGTTTTTGTAAATCTTCGGCGAGCCGCACGGCGGAAAGCGCTTTGTAAATCGTGTAAAGCGCGCCGGAAAAAAGTCCGGCTTGCTGTCCGGTCACGATTGCCACCACATCTTTTTGCCGCAGCAGATTTATATTTTCCAGAGTTTTTTCGCCGGCGCCGAAGCGGCGATTGGTTTCTTCCAGAACGCCGCACAGCGCGGCGCGGTCAATTTTATAATTTTCCAGAACCTTTGGCGCAAACTCCGCCAACGGAGTTTGTTTTTCGGGATAAAAACGGGCAATGTTTGCAGAATCCGCCTGAAAATCCAGAAACAAACGCGTCTGACCGCTAATTTCGGCAAAGGAAATTGTTTCGATTTTGAAGGAAGTTTTCTGCAAAAGACCGACCGGTTCGTGATTCATTGGGCAATTATAAGATTCAATTCCGCCAAGTTACAAACGAAAAGGACGAGTTCTGCCAAAGCGAAACTCGTCCTTCCTTTTCATTTTACGCCGCAGGCTTAATTGCCGGTCGAAGAAATGCGCGGGCGCGTGTTGTTGGAAGCTGCCGACGGCGTTCTTTCCAGCCGGTAGATTCCCGACGAATGCGTTCCGACCAGAATGCGGTCCGGGTCGGTCGGGTCGAAGGTCATCGTCCAGTAGCGTCGGCTCGCCATATTCATCTCTTTCGTATCGACCCGTTTCCAGGAAGCGCCCGCATCAGACGACTGGTAAATTCCGCCGTTGGCTTCGAGCGCGCTGGCGACGAGAACTTCGTCCGTGTTGCGCGGGTTGATAAGAATGCTCGTGTAGTTTCCGAGCGGCAGATTTCCGCCGCGCCGCATCCAGCTTTTACCGGCATCGCGCGAAAGATAAAGCGTCTGCGCCGTGCCGACATAAATTCTTTCGGGACGTTTCGGGTCAACCACAATCGCGCTGATCGGCGCGTCGTCCGGCACGCCCGCGACCTTCTGCCAGGTTTCGCCGTCGTCGCGCGAAACCATCAAACCGGAAGTCGTCGTGCCGACCCAGAGGGTTTGCGGCTGCGCGGGCGAAGTATAAATCGAGAAAACTTTTTCGTTGATGCCTTCGCCGAAGTAAATTTTTTCCCAGCCGGCATTGATGTCATAAGTGCGATACAAGCCGCTGTCGGTGCCCGCAATGATTCCGTTTTTTCCGTCCTCGGTATGCACAAAGACGTTAATCTGTTCGGTCAGAGCCGCAACTTTTCCGGTCGTATCGACGGGCGGCGTAACCGGCGCCGGTTCGATTGACGCAGGCTTGACCGGCGCAGGTTTCGCTTTGGATTTGACGGCGGTTTTGCGCTTTGCCGGAGTGCGCTTTTTCGGTACTACTTTCGGTTTCGGCGGCGTCAGCTGCGTCCACGAAAGACCGCGGTCGACAGAAAGAAAGACGCCGACGTTGGTGCCGAGATAAATCTTGTTCGGGTCGATGCGGTCTTGCAGCAGCGTGTGCGGCGAAATGCGATTGGCGACCAGGTTTTTCATCGCCGGCTGCCACGTCACGCCCGCATCGTCGCTGATAAAGAAAAATCCGCCGCCGGTCGCGGTGTTATGCGTCGCCGCATAAAAACGGCTCGGACGCTCGCTGTCCGGCACGACCGAAAGCGTAAAACGACTGGTAAAATTGCCGTTGGTCGGCTCGAAATTTTTTCCGCCGTCGGTGGAAACCATCACACCGTAATTATTGGTGGCGATAAAGATTCGATTCGATTCCTCGCCGTGAACGGCAATCGAATTGATTTCCAATTCGCGCGAAGTCGTCATCATCCAGGATTTCCCGGCAGCATTCGACATCCAGAAGCCTTCGGTCGTCGCGGCATAATAAGCGCTGGAATTCGCCGGATTAAGCTTGATGTCGCGCGTCCGGCGCGATTGCGACGGGATGCCCTGAATCTTCGCCCATTTTTCGCCTTTGTTGAAGGATTCGTAAATGCCGCTGCAAGCCGAAGCGATAACGTGGTCGGGATTTTTCTGGTCAATCTCGATAGCGAAAACGTCGGAATCGTCGAGCATTCCGTTTTTGATAAGCCGCCAGTTTTTGCCGCCGTCGGTCGTTTTGTAAGCCCGCCAGGTCGTTCCGGCATAAATCAGGTTCGGGTTGCGCGGGTCAATCGCCAGCGAATCGATATTCAGCGGCAGCGTGGCGGATTCGATTTTTTTCCAGTCGTCGCCGGAATTGTTGGAAATCCAGATGCCGTTGACGCCGCCGACCAGAATAATATTCGGCTCCGAGGTCGACTGCACCATCGCGTGAATCGCCTCGTTTTTTAACTCTTTTGATTCTTTCCAAGTCGCGCCGCCATCGATTGATTTAAAAAATCCGCCCGGCGAATTGTGTCGATGCCCGGAAGTGTAGATGACGTTCGAATCGCGCTCGTCAACCTTTAAATTATCGAGAATCAACAGCGGTCGATTGAAATTAACCAGGAACTGCCAGGTTTTGCCGGCGTCGCCGGAAGTATGCACCTGCCCGTCGAGAGTGCTGATATACAGACGATTTTTGTCTTTCGGGTCAATCGCGACGGCGCGGACGTCGCCGCCGTTCGGACCGATAATCTGCCAGCCCTTAAAAATCTTGGCTTCGTTATTGAATTCGCCGGCGGCAAACGCCGTAGCGGGAGCAGCAACGTCAGCGAACAGACAAGCTGAAAATACCAATACGGTTAGTAATCCCAACGCAATACTATCTTTTACTGTTTTCATAGATTAAAGCTTTCTATTGAAACTTTTGAACTAAACGTGGAAGCCCACTAGTTAAAAAATAAACAACCAATTGCTCAGATGTATATAACCCGAAAGGTTGTTGCCCTTAACCTTAGACTTATCAAATGAATGAATTTTGCGAATTGTGACGGAAGCCGTCGAGCGCCGACGAAACTTCTTCTGCTGCTTATTATCCACAACTGTTTAACACTTGGCAAGAGTTTTCGGGCAAAAACTTAAAGAAACACTTAAAGAAAAACGAGTAATGCCTTCAAAAAAGAAGCATTACTCGTTTTTGCTGAAATGTTTCACTGCTGCTTCGGCAGCAGCAGTGAAAGCTAAAGTTACTACGGAACGATGTCCGATGTGGTTCTGCCTGCCGGAATCACATAGAGTCTCGTAAAGACATCGGTCGCGGTCGCGTCACCTCTGACGATGGTGATGCGGCTCGCATCGAATCTACGGAATCTGATGTGGTTGCGGATAAGCGTTTCGAGTCTCGAAGCCGCTCTTTCAGGACCGTCAATCACGATGTAACCGGTCGACGTCGGGTCATTTCTGAGCGCGACGAAGTAGTTGTCGAGTCTGCCTCTGACATCGTCGTTCGGCAGCGGTCCGAAGGTATCAAACGGGGAAACCGTCGCCCTCGGCGCAACTGAACCGGTTTCACTATAAGATCTCGGACACGTCTCACAAAGCCCGGTTCCGCCGATGTCAACCGTCGCTGTGACGTTTGAGCCAGCCATTTCAGGCGTCGTTCTGACGGTGATGCTCGGAGTTCCCTGACCGCTTTCAATCGTTCCTGCCGAAACCGTCCAGTTATAGGTAATGTTTTCGGCTGTTCCGCCGCTGACATTAACCGTAAAGGTCATACTTTCGCCACCTTGAACGTTGCTCGTCGGACCGGAAATCGATACCGTCGGACAGACACAAGGCGGAATAGGCGTCTCACAGCGACAATCAGTAACTTCGATGGTACGAGTTTCCGTTTTACCGCAAACGCCGCAGCCGTCGTCAACGCCAGCCGTAATCGTATAAGTTCCCGGTCTGACGCCCGACAAATCCCAGGTCACGTTGGCGCCCTGACCGACGATGCGTCCGCCCGAAACCGTATAGTTATAGGTCAGCACGTCATTTTCCGGGTCGACTGCCGTCGTCGTCACTCTGACGGTCGGTTCCGGACAAGTTCCTCCTCCAGTCGGGATCATTCCCGGAGGGCACGGCAAAGTAACCGCAGTGCGGTCAAACGCCAGTCCAGTCACGTTCGGCGGTAAATTTATCGGCGGAGTTACGCCGCGTTTGTTACGACGACCAATCCAGCCCTGGACAATAAATCCGTGCGGGTCGGTCGAAGTCACAAAACCTCTGATGCCGCCCGTGCTGGTGACGATCGTTTGATTCGGCGCGGTCGGCGAGCCGCCCGCTACCGTTACGGTTCCGTTGAAATCTCCATTCTCGATAAAGCCCGCATCCTGTTGATTGAAGTGGTGGCGATAGGCAAAGCCCAAGCCTAACCAGCGAGCCGGAAACCAGCGGAAGCCAGCCAGCCCGTCAATCGGACTGTTTTCGAAAGCATTCGGCGTGCGTCCGCCGACGTATTGAGTGGAACGGAATTCCAAAATCGGCTGGAAATACCGGTTTACCGGGAAGTCAACCGCGAGACCCGCCAGAACTTCGTCCGGACGGTCTAACAAAGTGAATTCTCCGTTCGGAAATTCGCCTTTGACGCTGCTGTTATAGTTATAACCGAGGTTTGCCGAAACGTTCAGCCACGTGCGCAGACGCGCATCGCCGAACAGAACGACGCCGATGTCGCCCCAGTCTCCGCCCGGACTCGCACCGCGCTGAAGCTGGTTGAATCCGCTAACGCTGTCCGGTTTGTCCGCATACCAGCGATAGTAAGCAATCAAACCGACGCCGACCGGATTACTCGGTCCCGTCCAGCGCCATTTTCCGCCGACGGTGAAAGTGTTAAATGCAGTTTCACCGTAAGTGCGATTCAGGAACGGAGCGTCCGGCAGATAGCTCGGCGCTAAGGTAAATACTGTCGGAGCCTGGTTTAGCGCATTACAGTTAGCGGCGGTCGGGACCGGCGCCGTACAAACGGTTTGCAGAACTAAGCCCGGCAAAATTCCGCCGACCGGCGAACCGATGCCCGGAAACAGGTCAGCGCCGTTGCCGCCCTGGGTCGGCGGTCCGAGTGTCGGGAAAGTGCCTGCCGGAAATCCGAAAATCGGACCCGACGGGAAAAACAATCCGAAGTTGCCGACGCCGCCGCCGACATACGGATATTGCAGAAACGGCTGTTGTCCCTGCGGACGGAAAATCGCCGCATTGCCGAATTGGGTGGCTCCCGGTCCGCGCGGCGCTAAAATGATAGCCGCCGGGCTGACTAAAGCGCTACCGGTCGGAGAGACCAAGCCGATTCCGGTGGTCGTTCTTCGCAGTCTCGAATTGGGAAGATAAAAGCCTGAAAGATTATCAGGAGAATTAACTTTTATCGCGCGGTAAGCATCCGTGTTAAAGAACAATTCCAAATGGTCGCTTAAACCGATTTGGAAGCTCACCGGCACTTCAACAAAATCCGCATTGCCCGGATCACGGTCAAAATTGCTGTAAGCGATACTAAAAGTAAATTCGCCGCGTCTTAAAGTCTGCCCGTCATAAACGGTAAAAAGACCGGTCGGACCGCCCATCGGACCGCCTGTACCAACAGTCGGTGCCGTATTTCTGGGGTCGTTCTCCGATCTAGGTGTTTGCGCCGACACTGCTACCAGCAATGCCAACATGGTAAGCGCGATTATAAACGCTTTTTTCGCGAGTCTCATCACATTCCTCCGCCGAAAATTAATATTAAAATTTAATTTTAAATCGTAGCTTCCAGTAGGTTTTCTGTAAAGCTACAGCAAATTATTGCTTTGCCGAAAACAGTCTATGACTGATACTTTCAGCCAAAGTAATACAAGAAACTAATTTGTTTCAAAACTTTTTATAAGTTAGTATCGCCAAAATGTCAATATTTTATTTCTTTTCGGCAAATACTTCCTCGTAAAGACATTACTTCATATTTATTTGAAAATCAAGCAATTTATTTAGTTGTAATACAAATAAATAGCATTTCCAGGCTAGGCATAAATGCCGCGCATTTTCGTGTCGTAAGCGACGCGGTCAATCGCCAGCATATAAGCGGCTGTCCGCGTATCGACCTCGTGCTTGGTCGCGTAGTGGCAAAGCTCGTTAAAACTCGCCACCATTTTATCCTGCAAACGCTCGTTGACCTCGTCTTCGCGCCAGAAGTAACCCATCCGGTCCTGCACCCATTCAAAATATGAAACCGTCACGCCGCCGGCATTAGCCAGAATATCAGGAATCACGAAAACTCCTTTGTCGTGCAGGATTTTATCGGCTTTCGGCGTCGTCGGACCGTTGGCGCCCTCGGCTAAAATCTTGCAGTTGATGCGGTCGGCGTTCTGCGACGTAATCTGATTTTCCGTCGCGCACGGCGCGAGCACATCGCATTCGATTTCGAGCAGTTCGGCGTTGCCGACCTGTTCCGCGCCGCCGTAACCTTCAAAAGATTTCGTGGTATTTAAATAATTCAAAGCTTCGGGAATATTAATTCCCTTCGCGTTATAAATTCCGCCCGCCACATCGGAAATCGCGATTATCTTATAGCCTTTTTCGTACATCAGTGTCGCGCCGATTCCGCCGACGTTGCCCGAACCCTGCACGACGACGGTCGTTTGTTCAGGCGTTAAATCAAATCGTTTAATCGCTTCGTCAACCACAAACTGAACGCCGCGTCCCGTCGCTTCGCGCCGACCGAGCGAGCCGCCCAAAGCGACCGGCTTACCGGTGACGACCGCCGTCACGGTGTGGCGGGCGTGCATCGAGTAAGTGTCCATAATCCACGCCATCGTCTGCTCGTTGGTGTTCATATCCGGCGCGGGAACGTCCTTATCGGGACCGATAAAATCAATCAATTCAGCAGTGTAGCGGCGCGTCATACGCTCCAGCTCGCCCTGCGACATCTGTTTCGGGTCACAGACGATTCCGCCTTTGCCGCCGCCGAACGGAACGTTGACGACCGCGCATTTCCACGTCATCCAGGCTGATAAAGCCTTGACTTCATCGAGCGTCACATCGGGCGCGTAGCGGATTCCGCCTTTTGCCGGACCGCGCGCGAAATTGTGCTGGACGCGATAGCCTTCAAAGACCACCAGATGTCCCGAATCCATTTTGACCGGAATATAAACTTTGATTTCCCGGCTCGGAACGCGCATTACTGTATACAAATCAGGGTCTAAACCCAAAAGTTTGGCGGCGCGGTCAAAGCGCTCACTCATCGCTTCGAAGGGATTTTTTTCGTCGCTTCCCTTAAAACGCCGCATTTCATCTGCCATCGGATTGGTCGTTGCCATTTTGTTTTGCTCTCCAAAAAGTTATCCGGCAGCCCGTTAATCAAACTTTAACCGGCTGCTTTCTATAGATTTATCTAATTTTTAAGATTTTTCTCTAAAACTTCGTTCATTGCGCCAGTCCGATAGCCGTGCAAATCGAGCGTCACATAGCGAAAACCGAGCTTTCTGAACTCGTCCGCCATACAATCGGTCGTCTCCTTATGCAATGCACGTTCCATTTCCGCCGGAGCAATCTCCAAACGAACCAGCTCGCCGTGATACCGGACGCGAAATTCCTTAAATCCAAGCCCGCGCAGCAGCGCTTCGCCGCGCTCGATTTTGCCGAGCCGTTCAATCGAAACCGGTATGCCGTAAGCGATTCGCGACGATAAGCAGGGGCTTGACGGAGCGTCCCACGTCGGCAGATTCTGCCGGCGGCTCAACTCGCGTATTTCCGCCTTGCTCATCCCGACTTCGATGAGCGGGCTGCGCACGCCTTTCTCGCCCGCCGCTTCTCTGCCCGGACGAAAATCGGACACGTCATCCGTATTGGAACCGTCCAAAACGAAATTTATGCGTCGTTCCGCGGCAAAGGAAAATAATTTGCCGTAAAGCTCGGTTTTGCAGAAATAGCAGCGATTCGTCGGATTTGCCTGATAATCGGGATTGTCGAGCTCGTCGGTCTGGATTTTGACGAAATTGAAGTTGAAATCGGCGGCGATTTTTTCGGCGGTTTCCCGCTGGATTTGCGAAACGCTCGGCGAGATGCCGGTGACGCAGACCGCCTTTGAGCCCAGTTCCTGCGCGGCAATCGTCGCCACATACGAGCTATCGACGCCGCCGCTGAAAGCGACCAACACCGATTGCATCTCGCGCATCAAACGGCGGAGTTTTTGTTCCTTTTCCAGAGCGGACGGGCGGGCGACCGGCGCGATAATTTCCTTGGTTGGTGCCATTTTCTCGGGCAAAAACTTTTGTTTTGCGCAGCGAAATCTCAAAACCAAAATCTTATCGCAGTGAATCGAGGTGTGCAACTATCGAATTTCAGAAAAATTAATAACCAAGGCGTTTTTTTGCCTTTCTACTTTTTACTTTTAACTTACGGCGGACTCGTGTTACTATGCAGATGTCTTCCCCCGACTCAAAATTCAAAGTGAGATTTTTTTCGATGTTTTTTGCTCGTCGCCGGCACTTTTTGTCCGCGTTTTTCGCTGTCGTTTTGACCGTCTCTTTTTCCGCGTTCGTTTTGGCGCAGGAGGCATCAAACGAGCCTGACCCGTTAAAGATTTTTAATCAGGGACAGGACGCGCACGAAAAAGGCGATTTTCAAACGGCGATAAAATTTTACGACGAAGCTTTGAAAATCATTCCCGAATTTCCCGAAGCCGAATTCCAGCGCGCGACGGCTCTGCTTTCGCTCAATCGCCCGGACGAAGCCGAAAAAGGCTTTCGCCGCGCCATCGAGCTGCGCGAAGACTGGACGCTGCCGCTCGCCACGCTCGGCGCGCTGCTGGTGCGCAAAAATAATTTCGCCGAAGCCGAAAAGATTTTAACCCGAGCGGTTGAACTGGACGAATTGAATTCTCCGGCTTATGTGGCGCTCGCCGAACTGCGTTTAAAAACGAAAGCGTCGGAAACCGTACTGAAAGATTTGCTTGTCAGGCTGCAAAATTTATCCGTCAAGGCGAAACCGACGGCTTCCGTTTGGGCGGCGCGCGGCGCGGTCGAACGCGCTTTGGGCGACAAAACGGCGTCGAAAGCGAGCCTGGCGCGGGCGCTTTCAATCGAGCCTTCAAATTCGTTTGCTTTGTCCGAGCAAATCGAGCTTTCGCTGGCGGAAGGCGATTTTACGCGCGCTTTAGGCGACGCCAAAACGCTCGTTAAATCCGCGCCGCACTCGACGAGCGGAAAATTGTATCTCGCCCGCTCGTATGCCGAAAGCGGAAATTCGGCGGAAGCCCTAAAAATTCTGGACGCGATGGACGCGAGCAACGCGGAAGTCGCCGTTTTGAAAGATTCAATCACGGCGAAAGGCACGACCGACATCGCGGCTCTGGAAAAACAACTGGAAAAAGACGCGAAAAACGCGGTAATATTAGGACGTTTGTGCGGTTTGACGCGGGCTTCGAATCCGGCGAAATCGCTCGAATACTGCCGGCGCGCGGCGGAAGCCGAGCCCGGTAACGTCAATCACGCCGTCGGCTACGGCGCGGCGCTCGTGCAGGCGAAACAATTTGAAACCGCCGCCGGGCTTTTGCGTAAAATACTGGCAATAGCGCCCGATAATTACACGGCGCGCGCCAATCTGGCGACGGCGCTTTTTCAGTTGAAACGCTACAACGAAGCCAAATACGAATATCAATGGCTGGCGGAAAAAAAACCGGATTTGGCGGTCGCTTATTATTTTCTTGCCATTTCGCACGACTCTCTGGGAGAATATCTGGACGCGATGGCAAATTACCAGCAATTTTTAAAATTGGCGGACGCCAAACAAAATCAGATTGAAATAGAAAAAGTAAATCTGCGTCTGCCGGCTCTGCAAAAACAAATCAAAGAAAACGGGAAGAAAGGAAAAAACTGATGAGAGGTAAAAGTCACGGGATAAAAGTCGAAAGCCTTCGGCTCAGGATTATAAAATTCCGGTTCTTAAACGGCGAAATGAAAACGGCAAACGGCACTGAATTTTTGTTTTTTGCCTTTTGCCTTTTTACTTTCGCCTTTTGTTTTCCGGCTTCCGCGCTGGCTCAGCCCGAAGAACTCGAAGTCGCGCCGCCGCCCATCAAATCCATCTCGAAAGAGGAAAAACAACAGCTCGAAGCCGAGCCGAACGTCAAGAAATATACGCAAATCGCTTTAAACTTGATGGAATCGCGCCTGAAAACCGCCGAAACGCAAACGAACGAAAATAATTACCCGGAAGCCTTAAATACGCTCGGCGGCTTTCAGATTCTGCTGGAAAACACGCTCGGTTTTTTATCGAGAAATAATGTGGAAAACAATAAAGTCCAGAGCAATCTGAAAAGACTGGAATTGACGCTGCGCGGGCAGACTTCGCGGCTGGAGGTGATGCGCCGCGCGATGCCTTCCAGATACGCCTTCTACGTGCAAAAGCTAATCAGAGTCGTGCGCGACGCGCGAACCAAAGCCATCGAGCCGCTTTTTGACGATACGGTCGTGCCGGAGTCGCAATTAAGACCATGAAAATAAATTTAAAACGCAAAACGCATAATGCAAAATTCTCACTGCCGAAAACGCTCGTTTTTTCGCTGGCTTTACTGCTCGCCGCTTACTGCTCGCTCGTCGCGAGCGCCGACGCGCAGCGGCGCGATTATCTGACCGAACAGGAAGCCGACCTCGTCCGCGAGGCGCAGGAACTCGACCGCCGGATTGACATTCTCACCAAGGCAATCGACCGCCGCTTTCTGGTTTTAAACGGGCGGCAGGCGGAACTCAAAGACGCCGAAAAATGGGGCGAGCCGAAAGGCTCGAAAGCCGCGCTGCTTTTCGACATCTCGAAAATTCTGCTGTCGGCGATCGACAATATCGAATACGTCGCCGAAAAAGACGCCGGTAATAAACTGTTTCCAAAATCTATGCACAGTCTCGCCGACGCGAGCCGCAAATATCTGCCGCAGCTGGAAACCTACAAAAGCCTTCTGACCGACAAAATGGAGCAAGCCGCCATTCTGACTTCGATTGATTACTGCACACAGATAATCGAGGCTTCGGCGAAAGTGCCGAAAGACGTGCCCAAAGAAGAAAAGAAAAAGAAATCTTCCAAAGACGATTAAAATTAAAAATTTGTCTATTAATTTGATATTTTGTTTAGAGGCGCATCAGTTCGCCTCTAAATTATTTTGATTTCTATTTTATTGCAATGACCGAAGCGGATACGACACGCGAATTTCTGCGGCACACGGTGGCGACGCTCGCCTATCGCGGCGGCAAAGCTTTAAAAGACGCGCCCGAAAGTTTCGGCTCTTTTAAAATCGGCGCGACGACCCGGACGCCGCTGGAGATTCTCGCGCATATCGGCGACCTGCTCGATTGGGCTTTGACGATGGCGAAAGGCGAGACGCGCTGGAACGACGCCGCGCCGCTCGCCTGGAATAAAGAAGTCGAAAGATTTTTCGCCGGATTAAAAAAATTTGATGAATATCTGGCTTCCGACGCGCCGCTCGGAAACGCGGTCGAAAAACTTTTTCAAGGTCCGGTTGCCGACGCGCTGCAGCACGTCGGGCAAATCAATCTGCTGCGCCGCTTAGCCGAAGCGCCCGTGCGCGGCGAAAATTATTTCAAAGCCGAAATCCAGACGGGACTCGTCGGCGCCGAGCAATCCGAAAAACGCGTCGAGTTTGATTAGCCGCACAAAATTTGTAAACAAATTTTTCTCATTTATCGCATCTTGACGCTTCACGCGTCGGGTGTTAGTGTTTTTTCTTTACGGTCTTCTTTTGCGGAAATCTATGGAAAACTTGAAGAAAACGCCGCTCAACGAAGCGCATCGCGCGCTCGGCGGAAAAATGGTGGAGTTCGGCGGCTGGGATATGCCCGTGCAATACGCGGCGGGCGTCATCGAAGAACATCTGCGCACGCGCCGGTCTGCCGGGCTTTTCGACGTTTCGCATATGGGCGAGATTTGGGTCGAAGGCGCGGACGCCATCGAATTCGTCAATCGTTTGACGACCAACGACGTCACGAAGCTCGTCGACGGGCAGGCGCATTATTCGGCTTTGACAAATGAAAACGGCGGCGTGGTGGACGATTTACTGGTTTATCGCTTCGACTTCGACAAGCTTCTGCTCGTCGTCAATGCTTCGACGACCGAAAAGGATTGGGATTGGATTACCTCGCACAAAAAAAACGAGGTCATCACTTTGACCAACGCCAGCAAGGATTACTGCCAGATTGCCGTGCAGGGCAAAGACGCCGTCAAAATTCTGCGAAATCTGACCGACACCGAGCTTTCCGACATCAAGTATTATCATTTCACCACCGGCAAGGTTGATGGCATCGACGCGATAATTTCGCGCACCGGCTACACGGGCGAAGACGGTTTTGAAATTTACGCCGCCGCCGAATACGCCGTCCGAATCTGGAACAATTTGCTCGAATGGGGAAATTACGGCGAGGCGGACGGCATTCTGCCGTGCGGTCTGGCGGCGCGAAATACTCTGCGGCTGGAATCGGCGATGTCGCTTTACGGTCACGAGCTGGGAGACGAAATCACGCCGCTCGAAGCCGGTTTGGGCTGGATTTGCAAATTAAACAAAGGCGAATTTATCGGGCGCGATGTTTTGGCGCGGCAAAAGCAGGAAGGTTTAAAGCGCAAGCTGGTCGGTTTTGAAATGATCGACCGCGGCATCGGGCGCGACGGCTGCGACGTTTACATCGAGGGCGAAAAAGCCGGCTTCGTTTCTTCCGGTTCGCCCGCGCCTTACCTGAAAAAGAACATCGGCTTGGCTTTCGTCCCGGCTGAGTTTGCAAATGTCGGTCAAGAAATTAAAATTGATGTCAGAGGTAAACATTTAGCGGCGCAAATTGTCCCGACGCCGTTTTATAAAAGGGAAAAATAATTTTAGATTGGCGATTGCCGATTGGCGGCTCGAATAAGAAAAATTTATTTTTTTCGACCGCCAATCTAAAATCTAAAATCTAAAATCTAAAACTAAACTATGGCAAACATACCGGAAAATTTACGATACAGCAAAGACCACGAATGGGTTGCGGTTGACGGCGAGACGGCGACAATCGGAATCACGGATTACGCGCAGCACCAGCTCGGCGACGTCGTTTACGTCGAACTGCCGAAGGCGGGCGAGACTTTCACCGAGCACGAGGCGTTCGGCTCGGTCGAATCGGTCAAAGCCGTTTCCGAAATCTTTACGCCCATCAGCGGCGAAGTAACCGAAGTCAACGACGGTTTGAACGATACGCCGGAAGTCGTCAATTCAGACCCGTATGACGGCGGCTGGATGGTCAAGCTGAAAATGAGCAACACGGGCGAAATCGACGCGCTTTTATCCGCCGCCGAATACGAAGAATATTTAAACGCTACAGCGTAGTGGTAAGTGCTAAGTGGTAAGTGGTAAGTTTCGGCTTTTCACTTACCACTTACCGTTTACCGTTTACCACTTTTTATGAGATACATCCCAAATTCACCTGAAGAGCGCGAAGAGATGCTGCGCATTGTCGGCTTAAATTCGGCGGAAGAGCTTTTTCGCTCGATTCCGAACCAGGTCAAGCTCAATCGCGATTTGAACGTCACCGAGCCGCTCGCCGAGCCGGAAGTGATCGGCGCGATGGAAAATCTGGCGAATCAAAACACGGCTTCGCGCAAAACTTCGTTTTTAGGCGCGGGCGTTTATTCGCATTTTTCGCCGACGATTGTCGACCATCTGATTCAGCGCTCGGAATTTTTCACTTCCTACACGCCCTATCAGCCGGAAATTTCGCAAGGCACGCTGCAATATATTTTCGAGTTTCAGACTCTGGTCTGCCAACTTACAGGAATGGACGTGGCAAACGCTTCGATGTATGACGGCTCGACCTCGATGGCGGAAGCGTTTCTGATGGCGCAGCGCGTGACGCGCCGCGATAAAGTAGTGATTGCCGAAACCGTCCATCCGGAATACTTAGCGGTGGCAAAAACCTACACGCAGCACGGCGATTTGACGATGGAAACCGTTCATTTCGACAAGGAAACCGGACGCGTTTTAGCCGACGATTTAAACAAGCTCGACGATAAAACCGCCGCGCTCGTCATTCAATCGCCGAATTTTTTCGGCTGCGTCGAAGATTTGCAATCGCTGGCTGACAAGGCGCACGCCGTCGGCGCGCTTCTGGTCGTCGTCGTCACGGAAGCGATTTCGTTCGGGCTTTTGAAATCGCCGGGCGCGTGCGGCGCGGATATCGTCGTCGCCGAGGGTCAATCGTTCGGCATTCCGATGAGCTTCGGCGGACCGCACGTCGGGCTTTTCGCCTGCAAAGACAAATACGTGCGCCAGATGCCGGGCAGGCTCGCCGGAATCGCTTACGACAAAAACGGCAATCGCGGTTTCGTTTTAACTTTAGCGACGCGCGAACAGCATATTCGCCGCGACAAAGCGACGTCGAACATCTGCACGAATCAGGGCTTGATTGCGCTCGCCGCGACGATTTATATGGAAGCGATGGGCAAAAAAGGCTTGCAGGAAGTCGCCGTGCAGAACGCGCAGAAAGCCGCTTACGCAAAAAAGAGAATTTCGGAAATCGAAGGCTTCTCGCTTCCCTTCTCGTCGCCGACCTTCAACGAATTCATCGTCCGCGCGCCGAAAGACGCGGGCGAGATTCTGGAAAATCTGCGCACGGGAAAAGACATTATCGGCGGTCTTGCTCTGTCGCGTTATTACGAGGAAAATCCGAACGATTTTCTCGTCTGCGTGACGGAAACGAACACGAAAGAGCAGATTGATAATCTGATTGAAGCTCTCAAAAGTCCGGTTTAAAAATGGTCGGTTTAGGCACCACGGAAATAATTATTATTCTTGCCGCATTGCTGCTGCTGGCATTAGCGGTCGTAGTAATTGTTCTGTTTACAGTAAAAGCTTCAAAAAAACGGCAAGGCGATTTGAAGAAATGCCCGTTTTGCGCCGAGATGATTCAAGCCGAAGCCGCTGTTTGCCGTTTTTGCGGGCGCGATTTGGCTTAAATTTTTACGGAAATTCGATGAGCGCAGTCTTTGAAAAAACATTTCACGTCGGTTGGGGCAACGTCGATTTTAACGGGCATCTGGCAAACACTTCGTTTCTGGATTTGGCGGTCGACGTGCGGATGTTCTATTTTGCCGAAAACGGCTTTTCCGTCAAGGAATTTCAGCGGCTTGGGTTTGGTCCGGTCGTTCTGAAGGACGAAATCGAGTATTTCAAGGAATTGTATATGCTCGATAAAGTCAGGATTACGTTTCAGGGCGCCGGTTTAAGCGAAGACGCATCACGTTTTAAAATCCGCAACGAATTTTTTCGCGAGGACGGCAAACTTTCGGCGCGGCTGACGACAACAGGCGGCTGGATTGATTTTGCCAAGCGAAAGCTCGTCGTGCCGCCGCCGGAACTGGCTGACGCGATGAGAAAATTGAGCCGGACGGAAGATTTTGAGTTTTTTGAGTCGAGCGTGAAAGGCTGAACGGAACAAAGCAAAACGGATGAGCTTAAAGTTTCTATTCCCGGCAATCATCCTTGTTCACTGCAACGTCACGTGGCTGATTGTCGTCTGGGGCTTTGATTTTTTACACTGGCTCGCCGCATTTTTGCTGGTCATCGTTTTCCCGGTTTTCGCGAGCGTCGCGGTCGGAGGACTCACATTGTCGAAGATTGGCGATGATTTAATGGCGGTCGTCGCCGCAGCGAGCATTTTGTTTCCGATAGTTTACGGCGTTTCTCACGCGACGCGGATGCCCGATTACGTGAGATTCGTTCACAGCGGGCGCGACGCGTTTCAGGGCGCGGTTTCCGAAATCGAAAGCGACACGCATTTGTTTTACGCGCTCGACGATTTTTTGATAAAGAATTTGAAGCCCGAAGAGGAATTCGGCGTCTCGTACAGCAGTACGACGCGGAAAAACTCGACCACTCACGCGAAACATTTCGCCGTGCCGGTCTTTGACGCGAAAGAGCCGGACGCGCCGCCGCGATTGTGGCTGTGCGATACTTATAAGAGCGGGAGTTTGCGAAGCGACAATTACGAGTACAGCCTTTACGGTTTTGAAAAAACGTCGCTCAGCCAATCTCTAAATACCGCGACGCTTTACGGCAAACGCGGCGGTAACGAAGATTGTCGCCGCGCCGCCGCGCAGTATTTGACAAAGAAGAATCTCGCGGCGCCGCCGGTCGAAAAACCGCTGCTGCTGGAATTGGTCGGCGAGCCGCCCGAAGATTATTACCGGACAGCCCGGCGGCATTATTGGATTATGACGGCTGTTTTGAATTTGTTGTTTTTCGGTGTCAGCTTTTTCAGTTTGAAAAAGACCGGAAACCTTTAATAATTAAATATGAGCATTAAAAAAGTTACACAGCATCCGACACAAAACGAATCTCTGATTTTCGAGCGCTCTCAGGGCGGGCGCGTCGGTTATCGCCTGCCGAAGCTCGACGTCGAGGAAACGAATCTGGACGAGATTCTGCCCGCCGAACTGCGTCGCACGGACGACCTCGAAGGCGTGCCGGAAGTTTCCGAAGTTGACGTGATTCGCCATTTCACGCGCATTTCGACGTGGAATTATTCGATCGATTTGGGCATGTATCCTCTGGGTTCGTGCACGATGAAATACAATTCGCGGCTGAACGAAAAAGTCGCGCGCATCCAGGGATTTGCTAATCTGCACCCGCTCGCGCCGGAAGCCGAAGCGCAGGGCGCGCTCGAATTAATTTATAAATTGCAGGAAGATTTGGCGGAAATTACGGGATTGCCAGGCGTTTCCCTGCAACCCGCCGCCGGGGCGCACGGCGAAATGACGGGCGTGATGCTGATTCGCGCGTTTCTGGACAAACGCGACGGCGCCGAATCGAGAAATCGACGCGTGATGCTGATTCCCGATTCCGCACACGGAACGAATCCCGCGTCGGCGGCGCTTGCCGGTTTTACGGTCAAAACCGTGAAATCGACCGGCGAAGGCTTGACCGATTTGGAACATCTGCGCCAGCTTTGCGAGCAGGGCGGCGTCGCCGGTCTGATGCTGACGAATCCGAACACGGTCGGAATTTTTGAAACCAATATTCGTGAGATCTGCGACATTATCCACGAGGCGGGCGGCTTGGTTTATATGGACGGCGCGAATATGAACGCCCTGGTCGGCGTCGCGCGTCCGGGCGATATGGGCGTGGACGTCATTCACCTGAATCTGCACAAAACTTTTTCGACGCCGCACGGCGGCGGCGGTCCGGGCTGCGGACCTTGCTGCTGCACGGCGGAACTCGAACCGTTTCTGCCGACGCCGCGCATCGTGAAAGATGGCGAAAACTATAAACTGGATTTCAATCTTCCCGAATCGATCGGGCGCGTCAAGGCGTTTTACGGAAATTTCGGAATGATGATTCGCGCGCTTTCCTACATTTACACGCACGGCGCGAGCGGGCTGAAAGAAGCGACCGAAACCGCCGTGCTGAACGCGCGTTACCTTTCGCACTTCCTGCAGGAAGATTTCGACAAGCCGTTTGCGGGCGACCCGATGCACGAAGTCATTTTTTCGCACAAAAAACAATCGCGCAAAGGCGTTCATACGCTGGACATCGCGAAAAGACTGATTGATTACGGCTTTCACCCGATGACGATTTATTTTCCTTTAATCGTCGAAGGCGCGATGCTGATTGAGCCGACCGAATCCGTCGGCAGACAGGATTTGGACTCGTTTATCGAAGCGATGAAGGACATCAACGCGGAAGCGCAGGAAAATCCGCAGCTCGTCATCGACGCGCCGCACACGACGCGCATCGGGCGGCTCGACGAGGCGACGGCGGCGCGCAAACCCGTTCTGCGCTGGAAACCGGATATGGAAACTTTGACCAAAACGGCTTAAAGTTTTAATAAAATTTATTTGGAAGGAAAGCTGCGAGACGCGTCTCGCAGCTTTTTATGTTTGGTCAACCGATTCGTTTGCCGTTATATCGCCCTAATTCTTTGATTTGTCGAGGATTATGGCATAGAGTTACTGAATAATTTTTTATTCCGGAGTTTTGAAAATTATGAAATTTTCCAGGCGCGTTTTTGTGCTTTTCCTTTTTTTGCTTTCAATCCCGGTTTTTCCGCAAACAAATTCTACGTCCGGGAATTTGAAAAATGAACCGGTTTTTACCGTTGCGGAAATAAGAACCGCCAGATTAAAATCCGGTATTTTGCAGGAAATTCAGGCTTTTGCTCCGAAAGAGCAGGCGTATTTTTACGCGCTGCTCGGAAGTACATTTTGGCGACAAGACCGAAAGGAAGGAATCTATTGGCTCACCAAAGGAGTCGAACTGGGTATTAATCCCGCCACCGAATATAAAGACAACCAAGAAAAATTATCTGTTTTATGGAACTTATTGAGTACGGTTTTAGAAATAGATGCGGTTTTAGCGAATAAAGTCATCACCAGAATCAAAGAAATTAAAATTGATGAATCAGACATCGAGATTCTGGGGGATGTCAATAGAATCTATAGTTTGATTGCCCAGCAGATACTTTCACGCAAAAAAGATGAAAACCTGGCTTTTTATTTCGCTATGCTTTCATTGAGAGGCAAAAAACCCGCCATAAATGACCATAGCGCCCGTTTGCTTT
>DASVRL010000068.1:0-7159 GCA_036388635.1 Pyrinomonadaceae bacterium | reverse complement strand
TAAAAAGATAAATTCCTTACGCGACACAATTCAGAAAAGGCAGGACCAGAATAAAAAAGATTTGGACGAATACCGCACGCGCTCGGCGCGCGATATTGTGACCAATCTCCAGACGCGATACGAACAGGCTAAATCTGAAGAAGATAAAATCCGCGCCGCTTTTAATGAGCAGCGCAGCGAAGCGCAGGGCGAAAATCAAGCCGCCATTAACATTCGCCTGCTGGAACAAAATGTCGAAACGAATCGCGGTTTTCTGGAAAATCTGATGAAAAACCAGAGCCAGAACGACATTCAGGCGCGCGGAACGGACAATAATATCAGCGTCGTCGATTGGGCGCTTCCGCCCGAAACGGCGATTTCGCCGCGTCGCCTGACGACCGTTTTGGCGGCTCTGTTTCTCTCGACGCTTTTCGGCGCCGGTCTGGCTTTGTTCTTCGAATATCTCGACGACACAATCAAATCGACCGAAGAAGTCGAAAACTTTCTGCAGCTTCCGGCTCTGGCGGCAATCCCGACGATTGATTCAATGCCGAAACGCCGTCTTTTGCTGGTCGGCGCCAACGAAGAATCGGACGGCGGCGGCGGGGCGGCAAAAACCGAGCTTTTGATTCACACCGATTCGCGCTCGGCGCTGGCTGAAGCTTATCGCCAACTGCGCACTTCGATTTTGCTTTCGACCGCCGGACACGCGCCCAAATCGCTTTTGATTACGTCCAGTCTGCCGTCCGAAGGCAAGACGACGACCGCCGTCAATACCGCCATCAGTCTGGCGCAGACCGGCGCAAGCGTTTTGATAATCGACTCCGATATGCGCCGCCCGCGCCTGCACAGCGTTTTCAATATCAGCAACGGCGAAGGCTTGAGCACGATTTTATCCAGCGAAATGGATGAAAAAGAAGTTTTGGACATCGTTCAATACGAGGAAACCGCCAAGCTGCATCTGCTTCCGTCCGGACCGGTTCCGCCGAATCCGGCGGAGCTTATCGGCTCGGAACAGATGGCGAATTTATTGAAGGTGATGCAGAAGCGCTTTACGCACGTGGTGGTCGATTCGCCGCCGATTGCTTCGTTTACCGACGGCGTTTTGATTGCTTCGATGGTGGACGGCGTGATTCTGGTCGTGCATTCCGGCAAAAGCTCACGCCAGGTGGTGCGCCGCTCCAAGCAATTGCTCAACGACATCGGCGCGAAAATTTTCGGCGTCGTGCTGAACAACGTGAATTTGCGCTCGCAGGATAATTATTATTATTATCAGAGCTATTATCACCGGACGAATTACCGGCACGACGAAGAGCAATAAATCGCAGTAAAAAGTAAAAAATAAAAGGGCAAAAAGAAAAGCGAGAGTATAAATCTCGCAGTCTTAAAAACTGTTTGTAGAGACTAAGAGAAATTTTTCACTAACATATGGAGAAACAGACGAAGGTTTTGGTGACGGGCGCGGGCGGTTTTATCGGCAGTCATCTGGTGACTTATCTAAAGGAAAAAGGCTTCTGGGTGCGCGGCGTCGATATCAAATATCCGGAATTTGCGCCGACGACAGCCGACGAATTTGAAATCCTTGATTTGCGGCGCTGGGACAATTGTTTGCAGGCGACGCGCGGCGTCGATGAAGTTTACGCGCTGGCGGCGGATATGGGCGGAATGGGTTTTATCTCGAACCATCACGCGCAGATTCTGTATAACAATTCCTTAATAAATCTGCACACGCTCGAAGCCGCCAAAACAAACGACGTCAAGCGCTATCTCTACACGAGTTCGGCTTGTATCTATCCCGAATATTTGCAGGAAGAGGCTGACGTCAAGCCTTTAAAGGAAGAAGACGCTTACCCGGCGCTGCCGCAGGACGCTTACGGCTGGGAAAAGCTCGTCAGCGAAATCTTGTGTATGCACTACCGCAACGATTACGGCATCGAGACGCGCACCGTCCGCTTTCACAATATCTTCGGCGAGAAGGGAACCTGGGAAGGCGGTCGCGAAAAAGCTCCGGCGGCGATGTGCCGCAAGATTGCTTTAGCCAAACTCACGGGAAATCACGAAATCGAAATCTGGGGCGACGGCGAGCAGACGCGCTCGTTCTGCTACATCGAAGACTGCGTCGAAGGGCTTTATCGCCTGATGCGCTCGGATTTTCACGAGCCTCTGAATCTCGGTCAAGACCGTATGGTGACGATTAATCAGCTCGCCGACATCATCGCGAAAATCGCCGACGTGCAGATTTCCAAAAAACACATCGACGGACCGCAGGGCGTGCGAGGGCGTAATTCCGACAATACGAAATTGCGCGAAGTTCTCGGCTGGGAGCCGAACGTTTCGCTCGAAGACGGTCTGGCAAAAACTTACGAATGGATTGAAGCGCAGGTCAAAGCGACACTGGAAAGCGAAAACGCGCTGACGAGTCACGCTTAAATAAAATAAACAAATGAGCACGAATTTTGCCGAAGTCTCTATCGAAAAAGTACAGGATTACTGGAACGCGCGTCCGTGTAACATTCGCCATTCGACCGCCGAAATCGGGACGAAAGAATATTTCGACCAGGTCGAATGGCGCAAATATTTTGTCGAGCCGCACATTCCGGCGTTTGCCGAGTTTGATAAATGGCGCGGCAAAAAAGTTCTGGAAATCGGTTGCGGCATCGGCACGGACACGATGAATTTTGCCCGCGCCGGCGCGCAGGTGACTGCGGTGGATTTGTCGGTCGAGTCACTAAAGCTGGCGAAAAAACGCGCCGAAGTCTTCGGTTTGAGCGACCGCATAAATTTTTACGAAGTTAACGCCGAGAGGCTTTCCGAATATATTCCGGCGGAAAAATACGATCTTGTTTATTCGTTCGGCGTCGTTCATCACTCGCCGCACCCGGAAAAAATCATCGCCGAGGTTCGAGACAATTTCGTGCACGCGGATTCGGCTTTGAAATTGATGGTTTATTATCGCTACGCGTGGAAAGTTTTCTGGCTGACGGTGAAGGAAGGAAAGGGAACTTTCTGGAAGCTGGACGAGCACATCGCGCGCAGCTCCGAGGCGCAGACCGGCTGCCCGGTGACTTATTCATACAATAAGAAAACGATTCACGACCTTCTCGGCAAAGGTTTTCGCGCGGAAGACGTTTTTGTCGACCACATTTTCCCGTATCGAATTCCGGATTACGTCAAATACGAATACGTCAAAGAATGGTATTTCAGGTTTCTGCCGGAAAAAGCTTTTCGCGCTCTGGAGCGAAAGCTCGGCTGGCATCTCTGCGTGACGGCAAAAGTTAAATAATTTAAAATTTTCATAAAGGGTGAGGAGTGCGCAATTTATAATGATTAATCGCGTTTCGGTTATTGGTTTGGGCAAATTGGGAGCGAGTATGGCGGCGGCGTTTGCCAGCCGCGGTTTTGAAGTCGTCGGCGTCGATGTCAACGAGCGTTCGATTCAGCTGGTCAACGAAGGCAAAGCGCCGGTTCAGGAAACCGACCTCGATAAATACATCTCGGAAAATAAGGAAAGAATCCGCGCGACGGCGAGCCACGAGGAAGCCATCTTAAATTCCGACATTTCTTTCGTCATCGTCCCGACGCCGTCGGACGAGCGCGGCTCGTTTTCGCTGCAATACGCGGCGTGGGCGTTTAAGGAAATCGGTAAAGCTCTGAAAAAGAAAGACGGTTATCACAACGTCGTTTTGACCAGCACGGTTTTGCCCGGCGCGACGCGTTACGGGCTTTTGCCGATTCTCGAACGCGAATCCGGCAAAAAATGCGGCGCGGATTTCGGTCTTTGCTACAGCCCGGAATTTATCGCGCTCGGCAGCATCATTCGCGATTTCCTGAATCCGGATTTCACGCTTCTCGGCGAATTCGACGATAAATGCGGCAGTCAATTGGAAGACGTTTACAAAAGGCTGATGCTGAACGAAGCGCCGTGTAAACGGATGAGTCTGGAAAACGCCGAGCTGACGAAAATTTCCGTTAACACCTACGTCACGACGAAAATCACTTTCGCCAATATGCTCGCCGATTTGTGCGAAAAAATTCCGGGCGGCGACATTGACGTCGTTACCGACGCGCTCGGGACGGATTCGCGCATCGGGCGCAAATATCTGACCGGCGGAATGGGTTACGGCGGACCTTGTTTTCCGCGCGACAACGTAGCGCTCGGTTATCTGGCGCGAACGCTGGACGCGCGCGCCGCTTTAGCCGAAACGACCGACAGTTTTAATCGCTCGATGGCGGACAGAATCACGGAAAAGCTGCGCTCGATGATTAAACACGGCGAAACGGTCGCAATCTTAGGCTTGGCTTACAAACCGAAATCGCACGTCGTCGAAGAATCGCAGGGCGTTTATATCGCCAATGCTTTATCGCAAGCCGGCGCTCGCGTGGTCGCTTACGACCCGCTCGCCAACGAAAGCGCCAACGCCGAATTAAAAGGAAAAATCGTTATCCTGGATTCGGCGAAAAAATGTCTGGAACAAGCGCAGACGGTTTTGATTACGACAGCCGACGACGAATTTAAAGCTTTGAAATACGACGATTTTAATCATCGCAGCGAGCAATTGACGGTCGTCGATTTCTGGCGGATTTTAGCCGGCGAGCTTTCCAATCGTGAAAATATTCGATACGTTCCGGTCGGCTGCAACGCTGGCGACGAAGCGAGCGTCAGAACTCTGCGCGAGCTTTGGAGCGACGAAACGGCTTAATGCGCGTCGAAGCGATGAAAAAGATTCGGGTCGAAATCGTGGCGCCGGTTCACAATCGCCGCGAAATCACTTTGCAATGCCTGCGAAGCTTGTCGCGCCTCGATAAAACCGGCTTGGATGTTCACGTCGTCATTGTCGATGACGGCTCGACCGACGGAACTTCCGAATCAATCAAAAACGAGTTTCCGGAAGTCGAAATCGTCGAAGGCGACGGCAATCTTTGGTTTACTGAGGGAACGAACGTCGGCATCCGCGCCGCGCTCAAGCACAATCCGAAATATGTCTTGCTGATTAACGACGACGCCGTTTTCGACGAAAAGTTTCTGGCGTTTATGGTCGAGACCGCCGAGAAAAATCCGCGCTCGGTCGTCGGCTCGCTGCTTCTGCTCTGGGACGTGCCGCACAAGATTTTTCAGGTTTCGCCCGTTTGGGACACGCGCGCGGGCGGCTGGCGGCACTGGCAGAATCAGACCGTTTGGACCGTGCCGAAAAAAGCCTGGGAAGTTGACATCATCGTCGGCAATTGTGTTTTGGTTCCGGCGGCGGCGATAACGGAAGCCGGTTTGATGAATTCAAAAAAATATCCGAACTTCGGCGACGTCGAATACACGCCGCGTTTGAAAAAGCGCGGCTGGCGTCTTTTGATTGACCCGCGCGCCAGAGTTTTCTGCCAGCCGAACAACGTTCCCGCGTCAGTCAGAAACCTGGGCTTTCGGAAAATGCTCGACGCGCTGTTTTTTGATTTGAAGCATATTCACAATCTGCGCCGGCGTTTTTACGGCAATTTCGACAGCGCGCCCAGCCGCTGGCAGGGAACTCTGGCTTTCGGGATTTTTTTTCTGCGGCTGGCTTTCAGGAAAAATGCCGAGAGCGACTGGACTTTGAACAGGGAAGAAAAGCCTCTGGCGGAGACTTTTGCGAAGGCTCAGGTAAAAGATTAGCTGGTTAAAGAATCGCTTTAACTAATATTTTATTTAGAAATTACTTTAACTGTCTGCCTGCCGACGGTTGAGAAACAACTTGAACTTACCGAAAACCGGAAATTTTAATCAACCGCCGAAAAAAGTTTTGTGCGTCTGGAATTACCTGGAATGGGGCGGCGCGCAGGTGTATTTTCTGGCTTTAATGAAGGAAGCGAAAAAGCACTGCGAAGTGCGCGCCGTTTTGCCCGCAGGGTCGAACGAGCAGCTTCTGAAATTTCTGAAAGATTCGGACATTCCCTGCGATTTCGTCGCGTCTCATACCGACAGCCAGCCCGCGGTAACCGTCAAGCGAAAATTAGCCAGACATTACAATAAGCTCCGCTCGGAATACGTTTTCTGCCGTTATCTGAAAAAATTCGATTTGAAGAGTTGCGCCGTTCACGTCGAGTTTGCGCCGTGGCAATCTTTTGCGGCTTTATTCTGGCTTTGCACGAAGACAAAAGTTTTTACGACCGTGCATAATTCCGTCCGCCCGCAGCAGGCGTGGCGCTACTGGATTTGGAAATTCAAATTCGGCGTTTTAAGTAAATTTAAAAATTTTCATATTTTTACGGCAAACGAAGACGCGAAAAAATGTTTGCACGAATTTGTTTCGACGGATTTTTACGACCGCGTAAAAGTAACTTACGCCAGCATCAATCCGCCCGAGTTATTAAACGCTCAAAAAGCCGAATTAGATAAACAGGCGATTTGTCGAAAATTTAATATTCCGGCTGATAAGTTTCTCGTTCTGTGCGTCGGGCAGTTTATCGACCGCAAAGGGCGCTGGATTTTTCTGGAAGCGGCGCAAAAGCTTCTGAAGGAAAACTCGGATACGGCGTTTGTCTGGATTTCCAATTCAAAACCGGGCGAAGAAGATTTGCTTAAGGCGGAATCTTTCGGGCTCGGCGAAAATTTCGTTTTGATTACCTCGGATAAGGTCGGAAAAGAGCGCGCCGATTTGTTTAATTTGATGCGTTTGGCTGACGTTTTCGCCTTGCCGAGCTTTATCGAAGGCTTGCCGATTTCGATGCTCGAAGCGATGGCGCTCGGAAAAGCGGTCGTTTCCACGAACATAAACGGCATTCCTGAAGCGGTTAAACATCTGGAAACAGGCTGGTTAATCGAACCTAACAATGTCGATGCCTTAGTTGAAGCCGTTCAAGCTTTGAAAACGGACGAAGCTTTGCGCGAAAAATTAGCGCAAACGGGCAGCGAGTTTGTTTTAAAAAATTTTGATGAAAGAATTGCGGCGCGTACCGCGTGGCAAAGTTACGAGGAATCTTTTTCGGAGTGAGCGAAACGGCACCGGCAAAATCCACGACCAGAAGCATCGCGAAAAACGTATTTTACGGTTTTACGAGCTGGATTCTGCCGTTTATTTTGACGTTTTTCGCCACGCGCCTGATCGTCAAATCGCTCGGCAAACACGAATACGGAATTTATTCGCTGGTTCTGGGTTTTATCGGTTATTCGTTCGTCTTCAGCATCGGGCGCGCCATCACGAAATACGTCGCC
>DASVRL010000067.1:0-1854 GCA_036388635.1 Pyrinomonadaceae bacterium | reverse complement strand
GTAAATCAAAACGCCGGGCAGGACGAACAAGGACGAAATCGGCAAAAAATCGTAACTGCCGAAATACGGCAAAACGATATTCGCCAGCGTTTTCAAAACGCCCGTCACGCCCAAAGCCCAGAGAATCGCGCCGACCTGCTGTCCTTTCTGCGTGCCGCGATATTTCCCGTATTTGCGCAGCAGAAGCCACGCGCCGTAAGCGAAAACCGCGTAGACGTAAATAACGAAAGCATAGGCGAGCGGCGCCAGTTCAATCTCGAATCTTCCCTGCACAAAGCCGACCCTGTGCCAGAGCAAGCCAAAACCGGCAGCCGGAATCAAAACCAAACCGGGCGCAAACAAAACGGCGGCTTTTTTTCGCGGCGTCCGCGCGTTTTCGGGAAAAACCCACGCAAAGACGACGAGCGAGCACTGCATCAAAAGCGAAATAATAAAACTCGAAGCCGCCCACCAGCCGGCTGAAGTGTTTTCGTTGTGAAAATCCCAGAAAACTAAATCTTTAATTGTCCAGAGCGCGAGAAAAGCGATAAAAGCGGCAAACGTCTGATGCGCGCGGTTGCGCGGATTGGCGACAAAAACGTAAAAGCCGAGCAGAACCAGCAAAAAAAGCGCAAACAGATGAAACAGCGTCAACATCAGCTAGATTTTAACCGAAAGCCGCCAAGAGGCAAGCGTTTTAGGCAAAAGTAGAAAGGCAAAAGCGGAAAGGCAGCAAGGCATAAAAGAATTGCCGGTTATCAGCGGCTTATCTATCGCCTGTCGGGCGTCGGCGTTTCCGCGCCGGATTCTTTGGTTCTCCAATCGAATTTGAATTTCAGGTTAATTCCGAACGCATTTATATTTTTCAGAACATTGCCGCGGTTTCTCTGGTTAAGATAGAAAAAATCGGCGGCAAAGGCGGGCGTGAATTTCCGGCTGATGCCGAGCGTCAGCTCGTTGCGCGTCCAGGCTTTGTCGCGGAAATCGTAAAATATTTCGTCGGCGACAAACGGTGCAAAAATTTCTTTTTTGTTTTTGTGAAACGGAAAGTTAAATTGCAGCTTGTTGCGATAACGCGTCGAATCGGCGCGCGAGTTTCGCATTCTGTACTCGATTAGATTCCGGTCTCGCGCCGAAAATTTCGTCCATTTATTTTCCAGACTGGCGGCGAATCTGAAACGGTTCTCAAATTCTTTTCTGTTTCGATACGGCTGCGCGGCGCGGTACAGATAGCTCGGCGTTAAAGTCAGGTATTTATTGATTTTAAAATCAAAGCCGAAACCGATTCTTTCATCGACAAAACGCGTGTAGTTTCTGCCGAAACGCAGAGTTTCGCTCAGAAAAAGCGTGACTCTTTCAAAATCTTTTCCGTTTTTGTCTTTGGATTTGACCAGCGGAACGGCGACTTGCGTTTCGTTCCAGAATTGAAAATCAGATTCCGGCGGCATTTGCGCGGCAGCGGAAATCGAACCAAAAATCATCAGGAAAAACAAAAATTGAAATTTCATCGGGAAGCGTCTGTGTTACAAAAATATTAAATTTATGTTACAGACAAGGTAAAGGCTTCCTATGAAATTTTCAAGCCGAGAATCAGCGCCGTGATAATACAGCTGATGCCGAGCGCAATCGGGAAAAAGTGTTTTTCTTCAATCGAATCGCCTCTTTTCAGCCAGCGATGAAGAACCGCAAACGCCGGCAGCGCGACAGAGCCGACCGCCGCCGCAACCAGCGCGCCGACAAACGCGCCGATAACAAAAATAAATATGCCGCCCGCCGCGCCCGTTATGATGCCCCATAAGACGCCGATAAAAGGCATCGCCAGCAACATCGTCGTCCAGGAAGATTTTTCCAGCTCGACGACTATTTTGCCGATTA
>DASVRL010000066.1:0-4653 GCA_036388635.1 Pyrinomonadaceae bacterium | reverse complement strand
TGGCTCGCCGACAAAATCGTCTTTTCCTTCTCTGATTAACTGCAAAACTTCGGCGAGAGTTATGCAGCGCAAAGTTTGCCAGACGGCTTTATCGACGCGGTTTTGAATATTGATTAAAACGCTTTCGATATTCCGGCTGATTTTGCATTCGCCTTCCGACAAAGGCTGGTGAACGGAAAAAGCCGCGCTCGATTCGACCGCCTGATAAATTTCCCAGAGCGAAATTTCTTCCGGCTTTTTTATCAAACGACTGCCGCCGTGCGCGCCCGCCTGCGTTTCCACCAAATCGGCTCGGGCAAGCTCGGGCAAAAGCCTGCGGATAACGACCGGATTCGTCTTGACAAAACACGCGATAAACTCCGATTTAAGCGGCGAATCTTCGTGATTCGCCATCAGCGCCAAAGTGTGTACCGCAATTGCAAAACGACTGTTGCTTCCCATCTGTTTCTCCGTAACAAGTACTGTTACAGTAACAACTATAGTTACAGATGCGAGCTTTGTCAAGAGGAAATTTTCAGCCGGTGAAAAAAAATATCCTCGTAAAACAAATCAAATAATTTTAAGCTACCTGCTTTTCTCCGCACGGAAACTTTCGCCCGGTTTGTTTCGAAATCAAACACTTTCAGCGGTTATTGAAGAGAAAGTCTTTGCTTTCGCAGTTGGCACAATGATTGCTTTTACTCGTTTGAAATCGCGGAGTGTATCAAAATCATTCCAATAAATTATCGAACGAAGGGAAGGTTTTTTATGAACGCAATTCAATTATTGAAAGACGACCACCGAAAAGTCGAGCGGCTTTTTCAGAAAGTAAAAGCCGATCAGGAAGGCAAACAGCATCAGGAGCTTTTCGAGCAGATTAAGGCTGAACTCGAAGTTCACACGCATATCGAAGAAACGATTTTCTATCCGAAACTGAAAGAAGAAAAAGAACTCGAAGACATCGTTCTCGAAGGCATCGAAGAACATCACCAGGCGAAAATGTTTTTGCGCGAGCTTTCGAATTTAAAGGAAGACAGCGAGAAATTCGAGCCGAAACTGAAAGTCTTGATGGAAGACATCACGCATCACGTGCAGGAAGAAGAAGGCGAGATGTTTCCGAAAGTCGAAGAGGTTTTTGACGAAACGACGCTTAAAGAACTCGGCGCGCAGATGGATGCCGAAAAGAAAAGCTTCAAGAAATCGCAACACGCCGGCGCGGGCAGGTAAGACGCTTTAGTGAAGTGTGTAATAAAAATAGCGAGTGAAAAATATCACTCGCTATTTTTATTTTTTAAAGGAAACTTAAAAATTTACTGCTAATCGGCATTCTCTAAATCGAAATTCGCAATCGAATGATTGACCGGCGAATGTCCGCGACCTAAATTCGGCGCGGTGCGAATCGCTTCGGTGACAAATCTTTTTGCCGTTTCGACCGCTTCGGGCAGAGTTTTCCCGTTTGCCAGATTTGCCGTAATCGCCGCCGCAAACGTGCAGCCCGTCCCGTGCGTCGCCGTCGTTTCGATAAAATCTGCGGAGAATGTGAATTCCTGTTCTCCGATAAACATAAAATCCACTGCTTTTCGTCGTTCGTCGTTCGTCGTTCGTTGTTCTGTTTTCTGGTCTCCGGTCTTCGGGTTTGGGTCTTCGTTTGTTGATTTCTCGACCTGAGATTTATATTCCGCATTCGGCGTTCCGCGGTCGGCAATCGGCAAGTGTCCGCCTTTTATCAAAACCGCTCTGGCGCCGAAATTCTGCATTATTTGAGCGGCGCGGCGAATGTCGTTAATGTTTTCGATTTTTATCCGGGCGATTCTTTCGGCTTCCGGAATGTTCGGCGTGACGACGGTCGAAAGCGGAAAAAGCTTTTCGATTAGTGCCTGCAAAGCTTCGTCGTCGATTAAATCGAAGCCGGAAGTCGAGCGCACGACCGGGTCGACGACGAATTTTTCCAGATTATTTTCCCGCACCAGACGCGCCACTTCGTCGATAATTTCACGCGTCGGAAGCATTCCGGTTTTTAAAGCCGAAACGGTAAAATCCTGTAAAATCGGCTCGACCTGCCCGCGCAGGCTTTCCGCCGTCTGATTAACTGCGCCGAAAACGCCGACCGTGTTTTGAAAAGTCAGTGAAGCGACGGCGGCGGTCGCAAAACAACCGAAAGCCGTGAAAGTTTTGATGTCGGCGATAATGCCCGCGCCGCCGGAAGGGTCGAGTCCGGCAATGGTCAAAGCAACTTTGGTCATAGAGATATTTTAGCGCAAAGATGTGCAGAAAAATAATTTAGCCATAGAGCGCTCAGAGAAAAAGAGAGAATGAAACCGGAGATTACACGGATAAACACCGATTTTAACCGGATGGACAAGGTGCGCCGGATAAAAGGAAACATCGATGTTTTCGGTTTTAAATTATCCGGTAAATCCCGTCTGTTCTGTTTGAATTTTCGCCGTGCTCTCTGCGGCTGAGTCGCGCTTTAGATTTCGCAGATTTTCCGGTTGATTCAGAAAGCGAATTGCCGCAAAGCCGGTTGCGCCCGCTTCCAGAACCGATTTGTAATTTGTTTCGTCAATGCCGCCGAGCGCGACGACGGGAAAGGATTTCAGCATCGCGCAGGCTTTTTTTAATTCGATTAAGCCTTTCGGCTCGCCTTTATTCGGAGTGCGGAAAATCGGGCTGAACGTGACAAAATCCGCGCCGTGCCGGCTGGCTGATACGGCTTCGTCGAGCGTGTGCGTCGAAACGCCGACGATAAAATCTTTCGGAAAATTGCGGCGAATCGTTTCGGTTGAAAGCGAAAGGGAAGTCAGGTGAACGCCGTCGGCTCTGGCACTCAAGGCGATATCGGCGCGGTCGTTGACCAGAATCTTCGTCCGCGAATTGCGCGTCAGTTGGACGGCTTTTTCCGTTAATTCAAAAACAAATCGGGCGGGAAGTTGTTTTTCACGAATTTGTATTAGAGATATTTCGGCGCTGACGGCGGCTTCGACGATTTGCAGAATTTCCAGGGATTTTTCGGGAAAGTTTTCGCTCGTGGCTTCGCCTCTGGTGATGAGATAGATGAGTCGGGGAAAAAGAGAAATACCGGGTAAATCGTTTTTTTCTCCCTGACTCGCCAACTCGCCGGACTCCCTTATTTTTCTTTGCGTTCGAGCATTTTAACGCTCTGGTTAAAATGCGCTATTTCCCAGAAGGCGATAAAAATATTCAAGATTCCGAGTCCGGTAACTGCGCCGCGCACCCAGCCGGAAGCGACCGCCGTTTGCAGAATCGGCAAGCCGGTTTTCGTGGCGACATACGCCAGCAGATAATTATTGCCCCAATCGCCCAGAATGCCGAAACTTATCCACGGCAGCAAAGTCAGCGTGATGCCGACTTCCAGACTGAGGAAAATGATAAAAATGACCGTTAACCGCGCGACCATAAAATGAGTATAAAAGTAAAAAGTAAAAAGGTAAAACCAAGTAAAAAGTAAAAGGCTAAAAGTGAAAAGTAAAAAGTAAAAAGGCAAAAGGAAATTGATTTCTCCGTTTTGCCTTTTTACTTTTTACTTTTTACTTATATTACCTCGCCGCCTGTAACTGGCTGAGTCTTTCGCTGACGTCGCGGTATTCGACGTTGACCGCGTAAATCTGCTCGAAATATTCGACCGCTTTGTCCGGTTCGCCGCCGGCTTCGTAGGCGTTGGCGATTTCGTAGCGCAAGCCCTGCAATTCTTCGGGGCTCAGCCCGACCGTGTCGATGCCGCGCCGATACCACATCAGCGCGATGTTCGGCATTCCTTTTTCCATAAAGCAATGCCCGAGCAGGTTGCAGCAGTGAAAAAAGCGACGCGTGCCGTCGGTCGTCGAGACGATTTTAATCGCCTCCTGATATTCTCTGATGGCGTCTTCCATCAAACCCATTTCCTGATAAGCGACGCCGAGCTGGTAATGCGTTTCGTAATCGCCCTGCTCGTCGGCGGAATCCGGTTCTTCCAGCCCGAGTTCGCTGCGGAAATCGTTCAGAATATCGAAATTTTTTGAAGTGCCGGCGGCATTTGAAGCTTCTATTGTCGTCGATTCGGGTGAAGTGTCTATTGTCGTTGATTCGGGTTGCGTTTCGTCTTCGAGCAGTCGCCGCGCTGCCTCGATTTCCGGCAGATTGCCGAAATTTTCGACCAGCGAATCGAGCGTTTTAATCGCTAAATCCTTGTAGCCCTGAGCGAAATAATATTCTACCGTTTCGAGTTCTTCCTGCAATTTGGCTTCGTCGATAATCTTTGTTTGCGGTTCGGTTTGCATTATCGAGTCATCGGAAATATGCTCGACCGCGCCGTCAAACGAGCCGGTCTGAAAACCGTTTTCCGGCACGTCAAAATCCGTGACCACCAGAGGAATCGCGTTTTCGCCGTTATAATCGTAAGCGAAACCGTTTGACGAGCCGTTTTGATAGATTTTTTCGTACTGGAAATGCTCGTCCGGCTTAAACTCGGCGTAATCTTCCAGATACATCCCCGAGGCGGATTCGCCGCTGATGTCCGTCTCGGTCACTTCAAAGCTCTCAAAAGTCGGAATTTCGACGTTTTCCTCCCGGACGATAATCGGCGTGAATTCTTCGCCGGCGGATTCGATAAAGCCGTACTGTTCGTTGATTTCCTGAAGTCGCTGCGGGTAAGAAGCTTCCTGCGGAACCATTAGA
>DASVRL010000065.1:0-7606 GCA_036388635.1 Pyrinomonadaceae bacterium | reverse complement strand
GGCGCGCTCGCGCGAAGGCTTTGCTTCGGGCGCGATTCTGGCGGCGGAATGGATCGTCGGCAAAAAAGGTTTCTGGGAATTTTCCGACGTGATGAATGAGATTATTGAGAAGGAATATGTATGAAGAAACAGATAAGATTTTGCTTTCTTCAAGGATACCTGTTTTGTGATTTTACAGGCAGCTAGTTTTTACTTCGCGCATCAATAAAATCCGAAGGGTCGAGCCAGCCGTTTCTTTTGGCGGAATAGCCGACGCCCGCTTTGTTCCATTCCGGACAATTTGCCGCGCGCAGCTCGAAATGCAGGTGGCAGAAATATTTGCCGCCGGCATTGCCGATGGTGCCGATTGGCTCGCGTTTTTTCACCGCGCCGCTCGTTTTCGAGATTGTTTGCAGATGCCCGTAAAGCGTCTGCACCTTTTTACCGTTCGGCAGATCGTGTTCGATGATGACGACGTTTCCCCAGCCTGCGCCGGCATTTTCGGCAAAGACGATCTTTCCGTTTCCCGCCGCGAAAACCGGCTCGCCGCAGTCCGTATTGCCGCCCGAATTTTTGTTCCAGTCCTCGCCGAGATGATTGTTCGCGCCGAAATCCTGCGCGTTATACCATTCGTCTTTCCGGTCTTTAGCGGCGGTGACGAATTCGGTTTTTCCAACCGGATAGGCGAAGCTGTCGGCGATAAATTTCGGCAAAGAATTTGTATTAGCCCGCCTTTGGTTCGATTGCGCCCGCGAAGGCTCGGCGGCGAATTGCGAAAGCAGGCAAACGGCGATAAAGAAAATTCTTATAAACTGCATAACTTTTTGTAATCCAATTTTGAAACCGGAGTAATTATGGACATATACTTTCAGTTTGTGTCAATAAAAATTATTAAAACGTGAAACCGGTTTAAGGACGGCTGGCAATTTGAGATTCGAGATTTGAAATTTCAAACTGCCGTCCCTGTTCACGCGCGGTTTCCGAAGTGTTTCGGTAAAAAATTATGACGATGAAACTTGATTGGATGAGCGGCTGCGCGACGGCGCTGGTGACGCCGTTTAAAAAAGACGGCTCGATTGACGACGAATGTTTCAAAAAACTGGTCGAGCGGCAAATCAAAAACGGCGTCAAACTGCTCGTCCCGTGCGGAACGACGGGCGAAAGCGTGACGATGTCCGAGAGCGAGCGCCTGCACGTTATCAAAATGACCGTCGAAGTCGCCAACAAAAAAGACGCCCGCGTCATTGCCGGAACGGGCAGCAACAACACCGCCGCCGCGATTGATTTTACGCGCCGGGCGCGCGAAGCCGGAGCCGACGCCGCGCTGGTCGTCGCGCCGTATTACAACAAGCCGACCCAGGACGGGATGCTCGCGCATTTTTCCGAAATCGCCAAATCCGTCAAGAAATTTCCGCTCATGCTTTACAACGTGCCTTCGCGCACCGCTTCAAACATTTCCGCCGAAACGACCCTGAGGCTTGCCGAAAAACACGAAAACGTCGTCGCGACGAAAGAAGCGTCGGGCAATTTTTCGCAGATTATGGAAATTCTCAGAAACCGCCCGAAAAATTTCAAGGTTTTTTCCGGCGACGACGCGACGACTCTGCCTTTAATCAGCGTCGGCGCGGACGGTCTGGTTTCGGTCTGCTCGAACGAGATTCCGAAAGAAACCTCGGCGATGGTCGAAAAAGCTCTCGCCGGCGCGTGGACGGCGGCGCGCAAGATTCATTACAAAATTCTGCCCTTGATGGAAGCCAATTTTATCGAAGCCTCGCCAGCGCCGTGCAAATTCGTTATGTCGGAAATGAAGCTGCTGGAAGAAAATCTGCGCCTGCCGCTCGTGCCCGTGACGGAAGCGGCGCGCAAACGCCTGCGCGAGATTTTGAAGGGCTTGTAACGGGAGCGATTTATGAAAAGAATTTTCACTGGCGGCTTAATCCTGAGCATCTGCCTGCTTTCTTCGGCGTGCAGCTTTATCGTTAATTTTGTCGTCGTCAATGAATCCGCTGCTCCGATAGAAATGGAATACACCTTATCGCTGGAAGATTACGCTGTTTTACAGCAGATGGAAGCGCCTCCGGCTGAAAACCTGATGCCCGCGAAAATGGATTTAGCCGCCTGGGAAGGAAAATTCAAACAGGAAGCCTGGCAAATAATGTCTCCGGACGAATATCGATTCGACGCGAAGACGGGCAAACTCAAGGTCAAAGTCGCGCCGGGGCAGGCAGTAAAGATTCTGCAAACGAGCAGCAGCGTTTTTTTTGAAGGCGGTGATAAACGATTTCAAGTTAAGACGCTTGAGATTAGCGGCGAAAGCGGAAAGATGTTTTTTGAGGGATTGCAATTGTTCAAGCATTTTTCCGAAAAGGATTACTCGAATCGTTACATCGCCTATAAATAAAATGGAATTCCGAGCCGTCACGCCCGCCGACTATGAAGCCGTCCGGCAGTTTTTAGCCGAAAACGGCTGGGAAAAGCGCGTCGCCGACGCCGAAAAGTTTCAAAAGATGATGGAAAACGCGAGCCGCACCATCGTCGCCCTGGAAAACAATCGCGTCGTCGGTTTCGCCCGCGCTTTGTGCGACGACGTTTCCAACGGCTATATCGGAACGGTCGCCGTCGCCGCCGATTTTCGCCGGAAAGGCGTCGGGCGAGAATTAATCGAAAGACTGATGGGAAACGATAAAAACATCACATGGGTTTTGCGCGCCGGACGCGGCAGCGAAAAATTCTGGAAGAAAATGGGCTTTTCCGTTTCAGAAACGGCGATGGAAAAAACGCGAATCGCCAAATAAAATTATGAAAATTATGAAAAAAACACTTTCCGTTTTTCTGATATTTTCTTTTCTGGTTTTAGCCGTCGAGGCGCAGACAAAGCCGCGGGCGCGCAGCTTGGGCGTTCCGTTTGAAGGCGCGACCGGGCAATTTAACGCGATAACGGATGTCAAAGGCGTCGAGGTCGGCTATGTGACCTTAATCTCCGGCGAAGGCAAAAAGGCGATTCGCACGGGCGTCACGGCGATTTTGCCGCAGGGCAAAGATTTCAAAGGTCGCGTGTTTGCCGGCTGGCACACTTTGAACGGCAACGGCGAGATGACCGGCACGACCTGGGTCGAAGAATCCGGCGGTCTCGGCTCGCCCGTGATGATTACCAATACGCACAGCGTCGGCATTGTCCGCGACGCCGTGATCGAGTGGGGCGCAAAACGCTTTACGGGCGAAGGTTATTCGGGCGATTTTTCGCTGCCGGTCGTCGCTGAAACGTGGGACGGTTTTTTAAACGACATCAACGGCTTTCACGTTAAAAAAGAACACGTTTTTCAGGCGCTCGATTCCGCCAAAACCGGAGCCGTCGCCGAAGGCAACGTCGGCGGCGGAACGGGAATGGTCGCGCATCGTTTCAAAGGCGGAACGGGAACTTCGTCGCGCGTTCTGGACGCGAAATTCGGCGGCTACACCATCGGCGTTCTGGTGCAGGCAAATTACGGCACGCGCCAATGGTTTCAGGTTGCCGGCGTTCCGGTCGGCAAAGAAATTACGGATTTGCTGCCCGCGCCGGGAAAGCAAACCGCCGCTCTTTCGCCGCCTGAAAGAAAAATCGGCGACGAAGGGCAAGGCTCGATAATCGTCGTCGTCGCGACGGACGCGCCGCTTCTGCCGCATCAATTGAAAAGACTGGTCAGGCGCGTTTCGCTCGGCATCGGCAGCATCGGCGGCAGAGGCGAAAATTCTTCGGGCGATATTTTTATCGCTTTTTCGACTGCCAATGCGGCGGAAATCAGCAAAGATGCGGGCTTGGCGAATCTGACGATGCTGCCGAACGAGCAAATCAATCAGTTGTTCTGGGCGACCGCTCAAGCCACCGAAGAAGCGATTGTCAATGCAATGGTCGCGGCGGAAACGATGAAGGGCTACAACGACAATACGGTTTACGCCTTGCCGCACGACAGGTTAAAGGAAGTTTTGAAAAAATATAATCGCTTGCCGGAAACGACCAAAAAGTGATTTTTGAAAAATAAACGGATAAAATGGAAGTTATTGAAGATGGACTTGAAACAGAGAATTGAAAATTTATTTGCCGGTGATAAAACCGAATTCGAGGCGGCTGACCGCGAAATTTTTGAAGATTTTAAAGCCGCCTTAAGGCGCGGCGAGATTCGCGCCGCCGAACGGGACGCGGACGGCAACTGGAAGGCAAACGCGTGGGTAAAACAGGGCATTCTGCTCGGTTTCAGAATGGGCAAAATGGTCACTATGTCTTTTAGCGGCGAGACTTTCCAGTTTTTCGACAAGGAAACTTTTCCGCTGCGCCCGATGAATCTGGACGATAAAATCCGCATCGTGCCGGGCGGTTCGACGATTCGCGACGGCTCATATGTTGCGCCAAACGTCGTTCTGATGCCGCCGTGTTACGTCAATGTCGGCGCATATGTGGACGAAGGCACGATGATTGACTCTCACGCGCTGGTCGGCTCTTGCGCGCAAATCGGCAAGCGCGTGCATCTTTCGGCGGCGGCGCAAATCGGCGGCGTTTTGGAGCCGGTCAACGCCAATCCGGTCGTCATCGAAGACGACGTTCTGGTCGGCGGCAACACGGGCGTTTACGAAGGCGCAATCGTCCGCGAGCGAGCCGTTTTGGCTTCGGGCGTTATCCTGACGCGTTCGACGCCGGTTTTCGATTTGGTCAACGAAAAAATTATCAAAAGCGACGGCGAAAAGCCGCTGGAAATTCCGGCGGGCGCGGTCGTCGTCCAGGGCGCGCGGCAGATTACGAGCGGCTTCGGCAAAGAAAACGGCTTGTCGCTCTACGCTCCCGTTATCGTCAAATACCGCGACGAGCGAACGGACGCGGCGACACGCCTCGAAGATTATTTGCGCTAGCTTTCAATAAAAATATGACAAAGAAATTAGTCGTTATATTTTTGCTTTTAAATTTCTTTCTAAGCGGCTGTTCCGAATCTCACACGGAAGAAGATTTTTTGAACGAAACATCTGAAAAGGCTTCCGAATTTGCCAAAGCCAACGAGAAATTTGCGCTCAATAAATTTATAAATGGTTTGTGGGAAGGAAGATGCACAAATAACAAGACAGAAAAAGTAGTGGTTGATTTTCAAATAAATTCAAGAGTCAAATTTATTAATCACTCGCCAAAGTTGGATTTTGAAAGCGCTGACGAACAGGGTTTGTATGAAATCATCGACGAAAAAACGATAAAGCTTTATTATCTGGCGATTGGCGAAGTTGTCGAGATTGCTAAAGTAAACGAAGATAAAATCAAACTTGCCGGTCAGGGCGCTTCTATTATTTACGGTTGTAGTTTTGATAGAATCAAAAGATGAACGCAGCGAAAGAAAAAATGCAATTGAAATTACCTAAACGTCTGCAAGGCGTTGCGCCGACTTTGATTCGGCAGATTTTTGAGCGCGCTTTGCCGGATTCGATAAATTTCGGGCTGGGCGAGCCGGATTTGCCGACGCCGCAGTTTATGCGCGAGGAAGCGGCGCGCGTGGCGCTCGAAGAGCAAAACGGCTACACATCGCACGCCGGACTTCTTCCGCTGCGCGAGAAAATCGCCGGGCAGTATCCGCATTTGAATCTGGACGCGAAGACGCAGGTTTGCGTGACGGTCGGCTCGCAGGAAGCGATGACCGCCGCTTTTCTGGGAATCGTCGACGAGGGCGACGAGGTTTTGATTCCGAACCCGTCGTTTCCGGCGTATGAAAACTGCGTCAGGATTTCGGGCGGCGAGCCGGTTTTTTATCGATTGCCCGCCGATAGGGATTTCGCTTTCGACATCGAAGAATTCAAATCGAAAATCACGCCAAAAACCAAAGCGGCGGTCGTCATTTCGCCGTCGAATCCGACCGGAAAAATTTTTACGGAAAATGATTTAAAACAAATTGCCGAAGCTTTAAAAGAAACGGGAATTTATCTGATATCCGACGAGATTTATTCGGACTTGTATTTTACCGAAAAACCGCGCTCGGCTTCGGAATTTTACGATAAAACCGTGATTGTCAGCGGGCTTTCAAAGTCTCTGAGTATGACGGGCTGGCGCGTCGGCTGGGTGGCGAGCTCGCAAACTGACGTCGTGAAAGCCGCTTTGACTTTGCACGGATTTCTGACGGTCTGCACCTCGACGATTTCGCAGAAAGCCTCGCTTTTGGGCTGGACGGAAGAAGCCGAGCGGGCGAAAGCCGAAGCCAGAGAAATTTACCGGCGGCGCGGCGCGTTTTTGGTTGATATTTTGCGGAAAGAATTAAACCTTCGGGGAACTTCGCCCGAAGGCGCGTTTTATACGATGGTCGACGTGCGGAGTTTGGGCAGCGATTTGGAAGTCGCCGAAAAATTTCTGCAAAACCGCGTGATTACGGTTCCCGGTGTTGCTTTCGGCTCGGAGGCGAAAGGCTTTCTGCGCGTTTCGTTCTGCAATCCGGAAGAGCGAATGGCGGAAGGCGTCCGCCGAATGAAAGAGGCGTTAGGCGTTTAAAAATTCAAAATGTAGAATTAAAAGTTCTCTCACTGGAATTTTTGAATTTTGAATTTTGAATTTTGAATTTATGACTAAATATCGTGTCGGAATTTTGGGCGCGACCGGAACGGTCGGGCAGCGCTTTGTTCAGCTTTTGGAAAATCATCCGCAGTTTGAAGTCGCGGCGCTCGCCGCCTCAGACCGTTCGGCGAGCAAAACTTATCTGGAGGCGACGCCGTGGAAGCTGGCGACGCCGATTCCCGAAGCGGTGAAAGATATAGTCGTGCAGCCGATTGAGCCGCCGCTCGACTGCGATTTGGTTTTTTCGAGCCTGCCGTCGAGCGTGGCGCGCGAAACCGAAGAAGCGTTTGCGCGCGCCGGATTTCCGGTCATCAGCAATTCCTCTTCGTTTCGGATGGACGAAGACATTCCGCTTTTGATTCCCGAAATAAATTACGAGCATCTCGGCTTGATTGATTATCAAAAACAGAAACGCGGTTTCGATAAAGGTTTTATCGTGACGAATCCGAATTGCTCGGTCATTTCGTTTGCGCCGCCGCTTGCCGCTCTGGAGAGACGTTTCGGCATCGAAACGGTGATCGTGACGACAATGCAGGCGATTTCCGGCGCCGGCTATCCGGGCGTGGCGAGCCTCGACATCACCGACAACGTTTTCCCGTATATTTCCGGCGAAGAACCGAAGGTCGAAACCGAAGCGCAGAAGATTCTGGGCAAACTGCAAAACTCGCATATCCAAAAATCGGATTTTACCGTTTCAGCCCAGTGTTTTCGCGTTAACGTCACGGACGGGCACACGGCGGCGGTGCGCGTGAATCTGCGTGAAAAGGCGACGCTCGAAGACATCAGGCAGGCGATGACGGATTTTCCGCGTCTGAATCTGCATTCGTCGCCCAATCCTTTTATATACGTCTGCGACGAGCCTGACCGCCCGCAGCCGCGTCTGGACCGCGACCGCGGCAAAGGAATGTCAATCACGGTCGGCAGGCTTTATCCCGACAACGTTTTCGATTATCGCTTCGTTTGTCTGAGCCATAATACGATTCGCGGCGCGGCTGGCGCGGCGATTCTGAACGCGGAGCTGCTGATTGAGAGACGCTTGATTCGGCGCCGGTAAACTGGTGCAAAATTCGGGAT
>DASVRL010000064.1:0-10683 GCA_036388635.1 Pyrinomonadaceae bacterium | reverse complement strand
CTTTTTCCTTGTCCGTCAAGCCCGCGTAGAACGCCGCATAAGACTGGCGGTCTTGCTCGGTGATGCGGAAACGATTGTTTTCCGTGTCGTTATACATATCTCTCAGAGACGGATACTGGTCGATGCGTTTCGGCAACGCCTCGTTGCGCTGCTGCGATAAGGTGCGCGGTTCCGCGTTCGCCTGTTTGCGCTGAAGCTCTTTTTCGACTTCCGGATTTTTCGTGTCCATCTGGAAAAGGCGGACGTTTTCGATGGAAATATCGACGTGGTCGGTCGAATAAAACCAGCCGCGCCAGAACCAGTCCAAATCCGTGCCGGAAGCGTCTTCCATCGTGCGGAAAAAATCTGCCGGCTGCGGGCGCTTGAATTTCCAGCGGCGCGAATATTCCTTGAACGCGAAATCGAAAAGGTCGCGCCCGAGAACGGTTTCCCTGAGAATATTGAGCGCCGTCGCCGGTTTCCCGTAAGCGTTGTTGCCGAACTGCAAGACCGAATCCGAGTTGGTCATAATCGGCACTTGATTTTCCGAAAGCATATAATCGGTAATCAGTTTCGGCTCGCCGCGCCACGAAGGATAATTTTTCTCCCATTCCTGCTCGGCTAAATATTGCAGAAAAGTATTTAGCCCCTCGTCCATCCACGTCCATTGCCGCTCGTCGGAATTGACGATCATCGGAAAGTAATTGTGCCCGACTTCGTGTATGACGACCGAAATCAAGCCGTATTTCGCCTGCGACGAATACGTTCCGTCCGGGTTCGGGCGCGGACCGTTAAAGCAAATCATCGGGTATTCCATTCCGCCGACGTGCCGGTTGCTGACCGAAATGGCGGTCGGATACGGATAATCGAACGAGTAGCGCGAATAGACGTTTAAAGTTTGAATAATCGCGTGCGTCGAGAATTTATCCCACAGCGGGCTGGCTTCTTTCGGATAGAGCGACTGCGCCATTACTTTGTTTCCGCCGACGTTGTGTCCCTGCGCGTCCCACAGGAATTTTCTCGAAGAAGCGAAAGCGAAATCGCGCACGTTATCGGCTTTCCAAATCCAGGTTTTCTTGCCCGTCGGTCTGCCTTTTTCGTTCGCGGCGGCTTCTTCTTTGGTGACGATGTAAATCGGCTCGCGGGCGGTTTCGGCTTGTTTCAGGCGGTCGCGCCAGACCGGCTTGAGAACCTGATTCGGATTCTGCAAAACGCCGGTCGCGCTGACGACGTGGTCGTCGGGCGCGGTGATTCTAACCAAATAATCGCCGAATTCCAGCGTAAATTCGCCCGCGCCGAGATACTGCTTGTGCTGCCAGCCGGTCGTGTCGTTATACGCCGCCAGACGCGGAAACCACTGCGCGATGGTGTATAAATAATTGTTGTCTTCGGGAAAAAATTCGTAAGAAGTGCGCCCGCCGTAGAGCGCGCCGCTGTTGATGGTGTAATTCCATTCGACCGAGAAAACGAAAGTCCCGTTCGGCGCGAGCGGCGTCGGCAAATCGATGCGCAGCATCGTCTCGTTCAGAGTGTTTTTGAGCGGATTTCCGCGCGCATCGCGCACGGAAGTCAGATTGACGCGCCCTTCGTATTCGCGCGCGGCAAGCTGTTCGATGCGCGTCAGCGGCACGTTGCGAAATTCCGGCGCGGTCGCTGTCTTCTGCGCCAGCGAATCTTTGGCGAAAATATTCTGGTCGATTTGCAGCCAGATATAATTCAATGTGTCGGGCGAAAGATTTTTATAGGTGACGGTTTCCTTGCCGATAATGCGCTGGTTGACGTCGTCCAGTTCGACGTCAATGACGTAATCGGCGCGCTGCTGCCAGTAACGATTGCCCGGCGCGCCGGAAGCCGTTCGATATTCGTTCGGCGTCGGCAAATCTTCTTCCAACTGTTTAAACTTGTCGGAAGGCTTCGATTTCGACTGCGCGAAAACCAAACCGGCGCACGACAAGATGATAATAAAAGCGAATATTTGACGTAATAACACGCTTGCTTTTCTCCTCAAAAATAGATTCGTTAAAAATAAAACGTTCAGGGAAAGCCGAACAAATTAATAGCTTAGTAAATTGTTACGCAGACGTTTATTTTTAGTTTCGGAAATAATGTGGGGAATTGCAAGCGTTTTCGTGTTAATCACCAAACGGAAAGCGCAAAGTGCAAAATACATTCGGAACAATTAATTTCCTGTTGCGGACGAGCGAAATCCAATCGGATTTGTCTCAGATTCAATTGCGCCTGTGACAAATTCAATTGCGCCTGTGATGGATTCAATCGGATTTCGCTCAGGCGCAAAGCCAGTTTAGCGGTTTGAAATCAATTTTTATGCGCCACGTAATATTGATTCTGAAAATCGTGCGGCAGTTGATGAACCGCGACTTTGCCGAAACCGCCGGCGGCGAGCATTTCCAGCGCTTTTTCCTCGCCCCACATCGCGCCGAGCCCGTCTCCGTTTTCGGCTAAGGAAACCGTCATACAATGCAGGCACGAAACCGTGTAAAGCAAAGGCGCAATCGGGTGTTCCATATTTTTATGAACGTGCGAAGAACCGGCGATGTCCTGCATCAGAAAGCTGCCGTGCGGGCGCAGGGCTTTATTAATTGCCTTTAAAACCGCCGCCGGTTTCGCCTGGTCGTGGATGGCGTCGAAAGCCGTAATCAAATCGAAGCTGTTCGGCTCGTCCAGCGCCGCCGCGTCTTTGACTTCGAAACGGATGTTTTTCAAGCCCAGTTTATCGGCTTCGCGGCGGGCGTTTCCGATTGCCTGCGCGGAAAAATCGTAGCCGTAGAAAAAGCTGTCGGGATAAGTTTTCGCCATCAGATTTATCGCGCGCCCGCTGCCGCAGCCGATGTCCAAAACCTCGATTCCCTGCTGGAGCTTTTCCCTTACCCCTTTGACCAGCGGCAGAATCGAATCGATCAGCGCCGGCAGCACGGTTTGCCCGCTGTCTTCCGCCATTACTTCGTGAAAACGCGGAAAATCGGAATAAGGAATGCCGCCGCCGTTTCTAAAACACTCGACGATTTTATCTTCGACCGCACCGAGAAGCGGAATATATTGCGCCATCGCCGCCAGATTATCCGGCGCCGACGGGCGCGTCAAAAACGCCGCGTGTTCTTTCGGCAGGCGATAAGTTTTCGTCTCCGCCTCGTAATCCACGACTTTCGACGTGACCATCGCGCCGAGCCATTCGCGCACGTAACGCTCGTTCTGCTCGGAAGCGGCGGCAATCTGCCCGGCGTTTGACGGCGGCAAATCCGCCATCGCGTCAAACAAGCCGGTTCGATGACCGATGCTGATCATCAGCGCCGTCGCCGCATTATTGAGCGTCAAAACGAGTTTATCGGCAAACTGCCCGGCTTTCGCTTCATTATATAAATTTCCACTATCCAACATATAAAGACCTCCAGAAAATATAAATTCCGTCCGATTGTTAATACAAACCGCCGGACGCTAACCATTATTCCGAATCGCGGTCAAGGAATCTTTAGCCGGTTCTGAAATTTTTCTGAAATTTTTCTGAAAAGTCGGAAAAATTTATGAGCGGATTTGCTCAAACGCGTCGCGTTAATTGATAGCGGCGATTTATCAAAGCCGACTGAATCCGAAAAAGCAGAAAAAGGAGAAATCAGAGATGCGAGAAAATTTTGAAAAACCGGTTGAAGAAAGCGGAGCGGCGTTTGCGTTTGCCATCCTGCTGCTGAACGTTCTGACCGTCGTCGCCGTCGGCGGACTGGTCTGGATGCTGCAATTGATAATCACTTTGAACAGCCCTTTCAGCGCCGCTCTGCGCGAAATCGCGTGGCGATAAAACCGGAGCCGGCGATGAGAAAACCGATCGCGGCATTTCTTTTAATAACTAAAATAAAGCGCAAATAAAAAGACCAATCTCCGGTTGCTCCTTTTACGAATCGGCGATTGCCGTTTACCGGGCAACCGCAGTTTTTGAAATTGCTTTGTCAATGGCAAGCCGAGCCACGACCGGCGTCAGAATTCCGCATCTCCAGGAAAGCCGGTTTTATAAAATATCCCGCCTATCAAAAGATAAAGTTTTGCGGGAAACATTCTTCTTCCTTTATTTTTTCATTTTGGGGAAAAACGCTTGCTGAGTCTCGGAACGATTATTTTAAAGCTACCAAAAACCCAATCCGGCAAACCCGAAGTTAAAAAATTCCCTTTCCCGAAATAGCCCGTAAAGGTTGGCTCATCTCTTTTATTTTCCCCAAAAAATCATTGACACCCGCCGAGAAATAAACTACATTCAGTTCAATCGGGAAAAGTAAAATCCAATAGCATTCGAGGGGAAAATGAACAATAAATTAAGCGGTTTGATAAGCGTTGCGATATTTGTCTTTATTCTATCGGCAACGACGAAAGCGGAAACATTTTTCGCGTATTTAAACGGCGCGCAGGAAGTTCCGTCGGTCAATACACCGGCTACCGGATACGCGCGCGTATTTCTGAACGAATCAGCCGGAACGATTTCGTTTACGGTTGTTTTCAGCGGTTTGTCCAGCAACCAGACGGCGTCGCATATTCATACCGGCGCGGTCGGCGTCTCGGGACCTGTAACGATTAATTTCGGCGCGGTCGGCGGCACGTCCGGCACGATTACCGGCACGGCGGCGATTACGCCGGCGCAAATCGCCCAGCTTCGGGCGCATCAATTTTACGTTAACGTTCACTCGGCTAATTTCACGCCCGGCGAGATTCGCGGTCAGCTCGGCGTCAAGCGACCGATAGATTTCGACGGCGACGGCAGACAGGATTTCAGCGTTCTGCGTTTTCCGAACGTCGCGCCGCCGGGAAACGCTCCGATAACCTATTACAATCTGAACAGCACGACCGGATTTCAGTCCGTGCAGTTCGGCAATGCGAATACGGATTTTCCCGCGCCGGGCGATTATGACGGCGACGGGCGCGACGATATTACATTGTATCGACGCGGCGCGGCAGCCGGACAGCAAAGCTTCTTTCATTTAATCCGCAGCTCGGACGGCACGCTGCAATCGACGCAGTTCGGACTTTTCGGCGATTTGACGGTCGCGCGCGATTACGACGGCGACGGGAAAACCGATTTTGCCGTCTGGCGGCGCGGCGCGAGCGTCGGAGCGCAGGCTTTCTGGTATATCTGCAACTCGTCAACCACCGCTCCGGCACAATGCGCCTTTAATTTCCGAACCGTTCAATGGGGCACGACCGGCAACGGAACGAGCACGGGCGATACGCCCGTCGCGGGAGATTACGACGGCGACGGTAAATTCGACATCGCCGTTTATCGTTTCGGCGGCTTGAATCCGAACAACAGTTTCCTGATTTTGCAAAGCTCCAACAATCAACTTCGCGTGGCGCAGTGGGGCAACTTCCAGACCGATTATATTGCGCCGGGCGATTTCGACGGCGACGGCAAATATGATTTAACGGCAGTCCGGACGGGCACGGCGGCGACTAATCCGATGACGTGGTTTATCCTGCAAAGCTCGAACGGGCAGATGCGCTCGGTGCAGTTCGGCGTTAGTTCCGACGTTCCGGTGCAGGGCGATTACGACGGCGATGCGAGAGCCGATATTTCCGTTTATCGCGCGGGCGCAACCGGCGCGCAAAGCTTCTGGCACATTATCAGAAGCCTCGACAACTCGCTCCAAACGACCCAATGGGGAGTCGGCGGCGATTTTGCGGTCAACACCTTTGACGCTCGCTAAAGTCTGATTTTATTTGACACGAGCAAGCCCGGCGGATGAAACTTTCGCCGGGCTTCTTTGTTTAAACCAGACATTTTGCGGTCGCGCTATTTTTAGTCGTTTACCGTGTCGCTTTTCCCGCATCTAAAAATCGGTTATTCTATATCTCCCTTGAGTTTCCGCTTTGCAATCATGAAAAAACTTATTTACACAATCGCCATCGTTTTCGCTTTTTCCTTCAATTTACCGGCGCAGAATTACAATGACGCGACGCTCGCCAAAGTCCGCGAGCAAGACCGCACGAGCCGCGACGTCGCCGGTAAGCTGCTGACGCTGACCGCCGCCGAACACAATTATCGCGCCGATGTTTACTCGTCGAACCGTTATTTTAAGGAAGCCCGCGAGCACTGGCAGAAAATTCTCGACCATTACCGGACGGAAACCGCCTTGATGCCGAAAGCGCTTTTCGGCATCGCGCGCTCCTTTATGTGGGAACGCCAGTACGACAAAGCCGTCGCCCATTTCGATTTGCTCACCAGAGATTATCTGAATACGAAGGAAGGGCGCGAAGGCTTGGCGTTTAAAGGCGCGTCCTACGTGCGGTTGAGCAAACACAACGAAGCGGTGAAAACCTACGAGCAATATACCGTGATGTTTCCGACCGGCGAAAAAATCGAAAGCTCGTTTCTGAACATCATCGACGCGCTGCGCGAGGCAAAACGCTACGACGAGGCAAACGCGTGGGTGGAAAAAGCCCGCGCCCGCTTTACGGGAATGCCGACCGAAATCAACGCGCTGCACGCGCGCCTGCGAATGGAAATTCATCGCGGCGAATGGAACAGAGCCGTTCTGGCGGCTGACGTTTTGCGCGGTCTGGGAAATTTTCGCAGCTCGATGACGAGCCTTGACGAGGTGAATTACCTGAAAGCCGTCGCGCTCGAAAAAGCGGGCAGACGCGCCGAAGCCGTCGCCGTTTATGCGACGATTCCTGACGTTCTGACTTCGTATTACGGCGGCTTGGCGACCGAAAAATTAAAAGTTTTAAGCCCGTCCGCGCCGCGCGTCGCCAAAACGGCGAGCGTTTCCTCGTCGCTCGTCAAAGATTTTCCCGCGCCGTACCGCACCGAACTGCTGCGCTACGCCCGCCCGAAAGGCATCGACCCGCGCTTTATGCTGGCGATTATGAAACAGGAAAGCAGCTTTCGCACGAACGCCAAATCGCCGGCGGCGGCGCGCGGTCTGTTACAGCTCGTTTTCGACACCGCCCTGAAATACAACAAGCAAGCCGGTTTCCCCAACCTGCAAGCCGAAGATTTATACCGCCCCGACGTCAACATCGCCATCGCCAGCATCTACATCGACGATTTGCTCGAAGAATTCGACAATCTCTACGAAGCCGTCGCCGCCAGCTACAACGGCGGCGAAGACAACGCCGCCCGCTGGCTGGCACGTTCGAAACCGAAAGAAGCCGGAATCTTCGCGTCGGAAGTCGGCTTTGCCGAATCGAAAAACTACGTCTACAAGGTGATGAACAATTACAGAATCTACCGTGAGCTTTACACCGAAGATTTATTGCGAAAATAATTCAAATAGCGATGTTTGAGAAAGTCCGCAGCAAAATGCACGAAAAGGTTGCAGGTCTGGTTGTTGTGGCAAAATTAAGCTTGACTGATAAACTGGTGATTCTTACTGTTTACCGTGAAGATTATGAATGCGAAAACTGAAGAAACTATTTGCGATAACTGCGGCAAAAGCGGCGCGAGAATAATTCACGTCACTAAAAGCTACGGCAAAGGCGCTGATCTGCTGGTTATCGAAAATGTCCCGGTCGTTTCCTGTCCTCACTGCGGCGAAAGCTACCTGACCGCGAAAACCCTGCGCGAAATCGAAAATATCAAGCGCAACCGCACCAATATCGCCGTCGAGCGCCCCGTTCCCGTTGCGGTTTTCGCATAAAACAAACAGAAACAATCGCGCCTTTATAAAGAAAAAAAGCCGGAACTTTCCGGCTTTTATCATTTCAACAGATAACAAAGGCGCAAACGCGCGGCGCCGAATTCGTCAATGAACGCTCATAACAAAGTTGCTGCCCGCGCCCTCCCGTCCATTGATTTGTTCGGCGTGTGGTTATCGTTCAGACTCTATCGCCTGAACTCATCTCAATAAGTTTCTTGGTTTTACTAATTTCACCACGAATACGGGCTGTCCGTCCAAACACAAAGGAAAAATAAATAATAAATCCGCCAACTAAAATGAAAGCAAGAATTACTAGGTGCAACCCGCTAACGAAACCTTCCCCACGTTGAATAAATGCAAAGGTTGATACCCCGAATATAATAAGAGATGCAACCATAGCATAAATGGTCGCATTTTTGCCTTTCATAAGTGCCGCATAGTTAAAGCGACTTGTTTCTTTTAGTTCACGCTCCAAATAGCGAAGGTGAGCTTCCAACTGTTTCTTTGTCATTTTTTCTAAGTTTTGCATATGGTTCATTCCTAAATTTGCGAAATGCCTAACTACAAAAACACAGACTGTAAAAACGTAAAATCATTGTAAAGTGTAGCTTGAATTTGTAAATCAATTTGAACGTATCAAAGTAACCAAGAAACGCCGAACGGCGGAGTTCACCGAGCGTGAAGCCGCCAGCTACAACTTTAGATTTCAAAGGCGACGTTCATAACAAAGTCGCTGTTTCGTCCTCATGTCCATTGATTTGTTAAGCTGCGTAGCATAAATAGTATTTATTTGTTCCGATGTTGCATCAATTTAGTTACAGCCTGTTTTAGCTCTGCTTCGTCCTTAAGTGCTTGAGAAATTCGCTCTGCGAGTTCAGTAAGGACAACACGAATACTAGTAGCTAATTCTAAACACTCCTCATCTGTCCCTGCATGTAAACCTTCACTAAGTGCGCTATGAAGTAAAGTTAATGGGTTATGACCGTTGATCATCAATACTTGAGGTATTGCACTTTTAATGTCATCAATAGCCTTACTAAATTGAGTTTCCTTGGTGGCTGCCTCAAATTTATTAATATCTTCGTTAGTTGCACCCAAACGTTTAGCCACTTTCGCAATTTCGGTAATTAAGCGACCCTTCTGATTTTCGACCACACGGCGATAATATGCGAAAGCTCCGATACCCAAACCTTGATTTTCTGCCCGACGACCACGAATAAAAATTTCTCGATCAGGACCGATAAGTGTTATCACTCGTGAAGGTATCGGTGGACCAAATGAAGGAAATTCACCGAGTTTAATTGCGCCGCCATTTAAAGAGTACATTTCTTCAGGCAGTAATAAAATGGCAAAAAGTTTTTGCGTTGTTCGGCAATTACGGCATACGTAACTTAGAAAGACTGGAGTCGCATTGCTATTTGGAACGTATTGTTGCTGACTCTTACAAACAAAGAAACGAACGCCTTGGCAGGTATCAGAGTCGCAGTGCAATTGAATATCAGGGCGGGATACTATTCGTGATCGATCATTATACCATTCGCAAAGTTCAGAAATACTTGTGACCGTTCCAGGTGGAGTGGCTTCCAGGAACGCAGCAAACAGTATCCTCTCGTCAGAAGGCAAGGCTTCAGATTGTTCATTTTGGTTTTCACTCATATGGTAATATTTCTCTCAACAGCAGCCTAACTTATGATTAAGCGGAAAAATTCCCGCATAATACCCGTTCTTCGCGTATTATACAGAAAATTTTCCGCTCAATGCCTTTTTCGCCAAGTGTTTAAGTTCCGTCACGGCGTCGGAGGCTCTGATGGTTCGTCGTCGGGTTTGGTTTTGTGCTTTTCGACGCGGCAGGCGGAGCGCCAGGCTTCGAGCAGTCCGGCGTCGTCTGAGTCTTCGAGGATGTTTTCGCCGATTTGCGCCACGGTGCGCCGCGTTTGCATCAGGCGTTTGATTGACGCTTTGGTTTCGGCGGCGGTTATGGTTTTCTTCATCCTTCCTCTCTTCGCCCGCATCTCTGAATTACTCTTCCCAGTCGCCGACGCCTTCGCGTTCGACGTGGTAGCCGCATTTTTCCAGGTGTTTATTGACCTCGCGCCCGTGTCGCTCGTCGCGGACTTCGAGAACCATTTCGATGCCGACTCTGCCCAGAGGCGCGAGCCACATCGCGCGGCGGTGAAAAACTTCGACGACGTTGGCGCCGGTTTCGGCGACGTGATTGAGCAGGGCGGCGAGCATTCCGGGTCGGTCGAGCACAAGCAGTTTTAAAATAATATAACGCCCTTGCCTGACCATCACCTGTTCCAGCACGCGCGCCAAAAGGTTTCCGTCGATATTTCCGCCGCAGAGAACCGTGCAGATTGTGTCGTCCGGCTTGACTTTGATTTTTTTGGCGAGCAGCGCCGCCACGCCCGCCGCGCCCGCGCCTTCGACCACCAGGCGATTATTCTGCACGCAGTGAAAAATTCCGCGCGCGATTTCTTCTTCGGAAACTTCGACGACTTCATCGACGAATTCACGGATAATCGGCAGAGTTTTTTCGCCGGGACGCTTGACGGCGATGCCGTCGGCGATGGTCGGCGTCGATTCGACCGCCACGGGTTTTCCTTCCAGCAAAGAGCCGCGCACCGCCGCGATGTTTTCCGCCTGCACGCCGATGACGCGCACCTTCGGCAAAAGATTTTTCACGGCGAGCGCGATGCCCGAAATAATTCCGCCGCCGCCGATGGGCACGACCACGACGGTCGCTTCCGGCAAATCTTCGACGATTTCCCAGCCGATTGTGCCCTGCCCGGCGATGACCAGCTCGTCGTCAAAAGCGTGAACGTAGGTGTAGCCGTGTTTTTCCTGAAGCTCGCGCGAAAAGGCGACGGCTTCGTCAAAGCTCGCGCCTTTTAAAACGACGTCCGCGCCCTGCGCTTTGGTGGCTATAACCTTGGTTAAAGGCGCGAATTCCGGCAAAACAATCGTCGCTTTGATGTTGTGCAGGCGAGCCGCCAGCGCGACGCCCTGCGCGTGGTTTCCGGCGCTGGCGGTGACGACGCCGCGTTTTTTTTCTTCTTTGGAAAGC
>DASVRL010000063.1:0-14171 GCA_036388635.1 Pyrinomonadaceae bacterium | reverse complement strand
AGCGCGCCGCGCAGTTTGCGCGAAACGCCGACGCTTCGTTTCAGGTAATCGACGTAGCGCGCCAGAACGTCGTCGAGCGCGCCGCTGCGCTCGCCCGCCAAAAGCGAAGCCGTATAGATTTTCGGAAAAATTCCCTGCGCTTCAAAAGCTTCGGAAAGCGGAATGCCGCTTTTGATTTTTTCTTCCACGTCCGTCAGAACGTCGCGCATCGCCGAAGATTGCGAGCGCGATCTCAACAGGTTGATCGATTGCAGCACCGGGATCCCGGCGCGCAGCAGAGCCGAAAGCTGTTGATTGAAAAGCAGAAAATCGCCGGATTTGACGCGCGATTTTTTGCTGCCGCCAAGGTGCAGAACGGCGGACAAGCCCTGCTCGGCGCTGGAGACGGCAAACACGCGAAAGCCCTCGCTTTCGAGCCTTGTTTTCGCCTCGCTCGGCGCGGTCGCTTCGATAATGCGTGTAATAATTTCGCCCGAAGGCGTTCCCAGACGACAGATGAATTCAGCCATATTAAAATTTTCGATTTGCGCGTTCGGCGATTTGCGAGCGGGCGGAAATCTGCTTCGCAAAAATTTATTTTAAGTTTTATAAGATGAGTCAAAAAGGTAAAAGTTCGCCGCGAATTTCAGAGGAAAATTGAATTTTCCTCATTAAATCGCCAATCGCCACTCTCAAATCGCCGATTACGTCGAGTATATCACGCTTTTTTCCGAAAAAAGGTTGCAAACTTTTCTTGGCGGCGACGCAACGAAATTTCTTTTCGCCACATCAAAAATTTATCTTGCTTTGTTTAGCGGACGTCACCTAAAATGAATTTAAAATTAGAGGAGATTTTATGGCTGTAAATGATTTTGTAGGAATCAGCCGTTTGCGCGGTTTTCCGTCCCGGATTTTTTTGTGCGCCGCACTTGTTTTTTCCGCCGCGACGGCTTTTGCGCAGACGCCTCAACGAACTCCGCCCGCGGGTGACGACGACGTAATTAAAGTTCCGACCGATTTGGTTACTTTGACCTTAACCGTGACCGACCAGTACGGACGCTACGTTTCCGGCTTAAGCAAAAACGCTTTTACCATTTTCGACAACAATCAGGAACAGGAAATCACGTTTTTCAGCGACACGGACGCGCCGATTTCCATCGGCATTCTGTTTGACGTCTCCGGCTCGATGAGCGGCGATAAAATCGCGCGGGCGCGCAAAGCGCTCGAACGCTTTATCAACACGAGTCACCCGATGGACGAATATTTTCTGATTGCCTTTAACACGCGCGCGCAGCTTTTGCTCGACCGCACGCGCAACGGCGAAGCGGTTTTAGACAAGCTGACGCTCGTCCAGCCGAAACACAACACGGCGCTTTACGACGCCTGTTATCTCGGCATCGAGCGCGTCACGCGCGGCTCGCACCAGAAAAAAGCGCTTTTGATTATCAGCGACGGTCAGGACAACAGCTCGCGCTATAATTTCGGCGAGGTCAAGCGTTTGATGAAGGAAGCGGACGTGACGGTTTACGCGGTCGGAATTATCGACGGAGCCGACAGCTCGAGCGCGCTCGGAATGCAGGGTCAGTCGTTTCTGGACGAGCTGGCGGGCGTGACCGGCGGAAAATCTTTTTACCCGCAGACGAACGTTGAAATGGACGAGATTTTTGAGCGCATCGCGCTGGAGCTGCGCCACCAATATTCAATCGGCTACACGCCGAAAGATTTCGCGCTCGACGGAAAATGGCACAAAGTAAAACTTAAGGTCAAACCTCCGCGCGGTTTGCCGCGTCTAATAGTCCGCAGTCGTGAAGGCTATTATGCCACGCCGAATACGCCTGACGATTAGTTTACGGAAACGGATTGGAAATTAAATGAATAGAAAATCGACGAATATTTTTCTGCCTGTCTGCGGTTTGATTTTAACGGCGGCTTTCGCCTTTTTTACTTATCCGAAAGCGCAGGCGCAAACCTCAAACACGCGCCCGACCGCGACGCCGACCAAAGCGCCGACGGTTAAACCGACAACTTCGCCCGCCGAATCGCCGACGCCCGACATCGACGACCCGAACGAAATCATCAAGGTTAAAACCGAGCTCGTCAACCTCAACGTGCGCATCATCGACCGCAACAATCGCCCGATAAACAACGTGCAGAAACGTGAAGTGAAAATCTATGAAGATAACGTTTTGCAGGAAATTGACAGTTTTTCAAAGGCGGAAGTTCCGACCAATTACGCACTGGTGATCGACAATTCCGGATCCCTGCGCCATCAGCTCGAAAAGGTGATTGACGCCAGCAAAGTCATCGTCGGCACCAATCGCCCGGACGACGAAACAAGCGTCGTGCGCTTTGTCAGCCGCGAGAAAATCAGTATCGAGCAGCCTTTTACGTCCAACAAAGCCGACGTCATGGAAGCGCTCGACAATCTTTTTATCGAAGGCGGGCAGACCGCCGTTATCGACGCGGTTTATCTGGCGGCGGAAGCGGTTGACCAATATGAAAAAACGCGCAATCCGAACGACAAGAAACGCCGGGCTTTGATTCTGGTTTCCGACGGCGAAGACCGCGACAGCTATTACAATGAGCAGCAGCTTTTCGAGCTTCTGCGCGAAGCGGACGTGCAGATTTACGCCATCGGATTTACGACCGATTTGAGCAAGGACGGCGGTTTTATTACGAAAAGCCCGAAAGCCAAATCCGAAGCGTTTTTGCGACGCCTGGCAGAAGAAACCGGCGGCAAGGCGTATTTTCCGCAGGCAATCACCGAACTGGACACCATCGCCAGAGACATCGCTTCGGAACTCAGAACGCAATACACCATCAGCTATTACCCGACCGGCGAGGAAGCCGAGGGTCGTTTTCGAAATATCAAAGTCGTGGTGGACGACGGACCGAACAAACAGAAAAGAATCGCCCTGACGCGCACGGGCAGAACCGCCGGCAGCAATGACCCGAACGCGAAACCGACTTTGCAAACGACGACGCAAGCCAAACCGAATAATCAATAACTTTCGCCGTCAAACGATTAAAAAGCGGATTTTCCGACATCGGAAAATCCGCTTTTTCTGCATCAAGACGATTATTTTTTCTATTTAAACTTTCTATTTAAAGCAGATTAATTTTCCCGGCATTGCCCGAAAGAAAATGACGGTTAATCGCTGCGCTAATTTATCGCCGTCCGTAACTTTAACGGATTTCATTTGGTTTTCTATTTTTCGGGAACCGAGCCGGAAATTTTCTTGCGCGTCGTCTCGCCGGTTTCGATAACCGGAATGCCGTCGGCGACCTCGGCGTGCGGGCGCGGAATGATGTGAACCGCCGTCACCGTGCCGACACGGCGCGCCGCCGCCGCACCGGCATCGACCGCCGCCCGCACCGCGCCGACTTCGCCGCGCACGATTGCCGTCACCAGCCCGGCATCGACTTTTTCGTAGCCGACCAGACGGACGTTTGCCGCCTTGACCATCGCATCGGCGGCTTCAATCATCGCCACCAAGCCCATACATTCGACCATTCCGAGTGCTTCCATAAACTTTTTAAACACGAAATCAGCGTTTACCTTTCAAACGAATCTGCGATAAAAGCGGCGACGCCAACGCCGCCGTAATTTTTATCTAATATACAACATTGCCAGCAAAATCCCGACAGCGAAAAGCGCTAAAACAAAAGCAGCGACGAGAAACCAGACGTTCGGCGCGTTTTCCGGCTCGTCCCAGATAACCTCGACCGTTTTTTTCTGCACCGGAGTTCGCGCGCTGCGCCGCAGAGCGGCGGCGGATTTTAATTTTGTTTCCGCCTGCGGCGGCAGAGATTTTTTTTCCGGTTTATCTTCAACCAGCGTCTCGGACGGCTTTCCAATCGGCGCAACGTGATTTTCACCCGCTTCTGCCGCGAGCGGCTGCGTTTTGGCTTTGTTCTCGTCGAAAATCTCGTCGCGCGGCTCGGATGCGTCAATTTCCGGCGCGATGGAAGTGCCGCAATTGTAGCAAAAAAGCGCCTGCGGGCGAACGGGCGCGCCGCAAGCGGAACAAACTGGATTTTCTACCGGATTTTCAGTCATTATCATGCAGATTAAACAATAATAGCTATGGAGTGCGAATCGTGGTGGATAGCTCTTTTATCATCGCCGCAACCTCCGCCGGCGTTTTCGGAACAAATTTTCTGCCGCCGGTTTCTCTGGTCAGTTTATCGATAATTTTCGTCGAAACCTTTTCTTCCGAGATGCCGACGACGTAAATCCGAATCTGATTGTCTTTCAAAAACTTCAAAACTTCTTCGATTTTCGCTTTGTTCTGGCGGTCGTCGCCGTCGGTGAGCAGAATCAAAACTTTTCGGCGCGCCGGTTCACCGCTCGCTTTGGCGGCGAGATGACGGGCGGCAAAATCGACCGCGTCGAGAATCGACGTCAATCCGCCTTCGACATACATCTCGTCAGCCGCCGCGTGAATCTCGTCCTTGCTGACCGTAAAATCCTGCAACAGCTTGATTTTATCCGAGCTGACAAAGCGCACGAGAAAAGTTTCGTCGTCCGCCTTGTTTTCCTCCACAATATCTTTCGTTATTTCGATAATCCGCTCCAGAATCAGCCGATACGAGCCGGAATTATCGACGACAATGCCGTAACTGATTGGAACAATTGCTTTTTGCGTCGTTGCGCCGGCGTTTTTATCCTGCGCGAAAGAATTTGCCAGCGATAAAGCCAGAAGCAAAACGATTGATGAAAAAAGTTTTTTCATTCGAAGAAAATTCCCTTAAGTTCTGGCAAAGATTTCTCTTTCTTCGCCCAAATCGCGCGCCGAAGGCGTGATGATTGTTTTGGCGTTGACGTAAATTTTTTCGCCGTTTTCAATCGCTTTGCGCACGTCCGTTTCGCTGACGAAATCGAGCGCTTTCGGTTTGGCGCCGTTGGTCATTTCCTGCGGCTTTAATTCGTGAATAATCGTTTTTACCGGACTACTTTCAGACAGCGGCTGCTGCGCAGGCTCGGTTTGCGTTGCCGAGCCGTTGGTCGGCGCAGGCGTTTCCGGCGGCGGCGCTTCTGCCAGTTTCTTTGATAAAAATTTATCGACAAGCGCGGCGATTTCTTCGCGTTTAACGGTGTGTTTCGGTTGAACTACAGGCGTTGAAATTGACGGCGTCTGGCTTTGAACAGTCGTTTTCGGACTTTGAGACGAAACGGGTTTCGTTTCAAAAGCCACGCGCTTGATGTCCATCAGGTGAATCGGCGAAACGTTGTCGGAAGTGACATTGCCGCCCCACGAGCCGCAGCCGAGAGTCATCGACGGCGATAAATCGGTCGAAAAACCGATTGCGCCGTGCGTCGTCGGTGAATTTATAATGACGCGCGAGGCGGGCATCTGCTCGCCGTAGCGAATCGCCGCTTCGCGGTTCTGCGTGTGCATCCCGGCGGTGTGTCCCATTCCGCCGAATTTCAAAATCTCGTAACAGCGATTCGCGCCTTCTTCGACGCCGTCCACGACGAAAAACGCCAGCGTCGGCGAAAGCTTTTCGATTGACCAGGGGAAATCGCGCCCGACGCCGCCGCAGTCGGCGAGCAGACAGCGCGTGCCGCTCGGCACGGAAACGCCCGCTAAATTGGCGATGTATTCGGCGGATTTGCCGACGATTCCGGCGTTTAAGGTTCGCTGCGGCGTCAGCAGAACTTTCGCCACCGCGTCGGCTTCCGCTTGATTCAGAAAATGTCCGCCCTGTAATTTGAATTGTTCGCGAACCCGATTTACCAAAGGCGCATCGACGACGACCGATTGCTCGGAGGCGCAAATCGTGCCGTTGTCGAAACAGGTTCCGGTCAGAATGTCGCCGACCGCTTTTTCGACGTTTGCCGTTCGCTCGATAAAAGTCGGGACGTTTCCGGGACCGACGCCGAACGCCGGTTTTCCCGACGAATAAGCGGCGCGCACCAAACCGATTCCGCCGGTCGCCAGAATAACGGCGGTCTGCTTGTGTTTCATCAGGCTTTCGGTGCCTTCGATGGTCGCGTTCGATAAACAATGAATGGCTTCGGCAGGCAAGCCTTCCTGTACGGCGACTTCGCGCAGAACGCGCGTCGTTTCGGCGATGCAGCGCGCGGCTGAAGGATGCGGCGAAAGCACAATCGTGTTTCGGGATTTGATGGCGATGATGATTTTAAAAATCGCGGTCGAGGTCGGATTGGTCGAGGGAATAATCGCCGCGACGACGCCGCGCGGGCTGGCGATTTCGACGACCGATTCCGTTTCCCTGACGACGCCCACGGTTTTCATACGGCGAAAATAATTCCACACGTCTTCAGCCGCAAAACGATTTTTCTCGCGTTTGTCTTCCGCTTTGCCGAAACCCGTCTCCTCGTGCGCCAGCTGACCGAGACGCGCCGCCTCGCGCAGCCCGGCGTTTGCCATCGCTTCGCAAATGCGGTCGATTTTCGCCTGGTCAAATCGAGCAACGGTCTGAAACGCCCGATGCGCCGATTCGACGGCGTCACGCGCTTCCTGCTGCGAAATTAAATCTTTGTCAGCCATAACTTTATTTTAGATTTTCGATTTTCTATTTTTGATCGGATACGGAAGATTTGTTTATTTTTCAGACCAAGTTGCGCTGAAATTTTCCCTTGACGTTTTACTTCTTAAACAGAAGCTTTGGCGAAGCAAAATTCTTATCCAGTCGAAAATCGAAAATCGAAAATTACTTGTTCCTGCTGCTGCGGCTTCTGTCATTTGCCGAAATATCGCTTCCGGCTTCGCCCGCGCCGAGTTGACCGCGACCGCTGCCGCCGCCCTGCAAAGCTTTTTCATCGGGGCTGTAGCCGACGCCGTGCGGCAGAACTCTTTCGACTTCGCCGTGCGGGCGCGGAATCACGTGAACGCTGATCAGCTCGCCGACCCGCCGCGCCGCCGCCGCGCCCGCGTCCGTCGCCGCTTTGACCGCGCCGACGTCACCGCGCACAAAAATCGTCACGTAGCCCGCGCCGATGTATTCTTTTCCGATAAGTTGGACGTTTGCCGCTTTGACCATCGCGTCGGCGGCTTCGACCGCGCCGACGAAACCTTTGGTTTCGACCATTCCCAGTGCTTCAAGAGCCATTCTCTAATTTTCCTCGCTTAAAAATGATTTACTTTGCTGATTTTAATACAAGTGTCCGGTAAAGGCTAAACTATCACGCGTCTTTCGTATAATCAAGCACCGGACGCGCCCGATAAAAAAGGATGAAACAATTGACATCAGCGCTTTATTAAAGATATATTTCAACTTTAATAGCAGTTTTTGGATTGCAATCCGATAAGGGACACAAAAAATTACAATAAATGTCTTTAACTCTCGGTGAAAAACTCCGGCAAGCCCGCGAGGCGCGCGGCATCAGTATCAGCGAAGTCGCGGAGCAGACGCGAATTTCCGCTCTGTATCTGGAAGCCATCGAAAACAACGACTACCGGACGCTGCCGGGCGGAATTTTCAATAAAGGCTTTGTCAAATCTTTCGCCAAATTCGTCGGCGTCGATGAACAGGAAGCTTTGCAGGATTACTCGCGGCTGCTCGCCGAACAGGGCAACGAAAGCGGTGACGACCCGAAAACCTATCGCCCCGAAGTTCTGACCGATGATTACTCGCGCTCTTCGATGCTGCCGACCCTGATTTTCGCCGTCATTATTTTGGGCTTATTGACCGGCGGAATTTTGTGGGGACTTAATTACTATCAAAACAGCCAGAATCAGACCGTCAGCAATAACAACAACACAAATCAGGCGGCGAATACTAACGCGAATGTTAACGCGAATGCAAACATGAACACGGCGCCGCTGCCGCCGACTAATGAAATAAAGCTTGAATTCAAGACTCTGAAAGATACGATTAACGTAAAGTATTGGGCTGACGGCAAAACGGCGACTAAAAACGTGACGCCGACCGAAGCGCTTAATTTGACCGCGCAGCAGAATTTGAGAATTTCCTATTATCGAGGTTTTACTCCCGATAAAGTTCAGTTAACGCTGAACGGCAAACAGGTTACGCCGCCCGCGCCGCCGGCGAAAGGAGCTAACAACGTCTTTGAAATTACCAAGGATAATATCGCGCAGATTCTGCAAAGCGGCGCAATTCCAGCCGCTGCCGCCGCCGCGCCGTAAACGAGTTATGCGACTTTTTTACAAACGAAAAATTGTTCTTTTAAATGTCGGTTAGCTCGAAGCGCGCCCGCCTGAAAAGTGCGGGCGGTTTTATTTTATAGATAGCCGGTTGTCAGCGGTCAGTCAGCCGCAGATTAAGAAATGGCTGAGAAATCAGTTTATTCTTAACGGCAGCTGACAACCGGCAAATGACAAATGACAACTAAAGAATTTATGTTAATAGATGAAATCAAAGAAGGATTGACATTCGACGACGTTCTGCTCGTTCCGGCGTATTCGGAAATTCTGCCGAACGAAGTCGATACCTCGACGCAGTTTTCCAGAAACATCCGGCTGAATATCCCGCTCTGCTCGTCGGCGATGGACACGGTGACGGAAGCGAGCCTGGCAATCGCGCTCGCGCAGCAGGGCGGAATCGGCGTCGTTCATAAAAATTTATCAATCGAGCGACAGGCGGAAGAAGTCGATAAAGTAAAACGCTCGGAATCGGGAATGATTGTCGACCCGGTGACGATTCGCGACAACGCGCTCGTCTCCGAAGCGCTGAATATTATGGAACGCTTTCGCATCAGCGGCATTCCCGTCACCGACGAAAACGGCTTTCTGGTCGGCATCATCACCAACCGCGATTTGCGTTTTGAAACGCGCTTCGACATTCCCGTTTCCGAAGTGATGACGAAACAGCCGCTCGTCACCGTGCCGGTCGGCACGACGCTCGACGGCGCGAAAGGCAAACTCCAGCAGCATCGCATCGAAAAACTGCTCGTCGTCGACGACAACGGGCTTCTGAAAGGCTTAATCACGGTCAAGGACATTCAAAAAGCGATTCGCTACCCGCACGCCGCCAAAGATAATCTCGGACGCCTGCGCGTCGCGGCGGCAATCGGCGCGACCGGAGATTTTTTCGAGCGCGCGCAGGCGTTAATCGATTCGCGCACCGACGCCATCATCGTCGATACGGCGCACGGACATTCCTCGCGCGTTATCGAAGCCGTAAAAAAAATCCGCGACCGTTTCGGCGATATTGAATTGATTGCCGGCAACGTAGCGACGGCGGACGCGACAAAAGCATTGATTGAAGCGGGCGTCGATGCCGTTAAAGTCGGAATCGGTCCCGGTTCGATTTGCACGACGCGCGTCGTCACGGGCGCGGGCGTTCCGCAGATTACGGCGATTACCGAATGCGTGCAGGAAGCGAAAGGAACCGGCGTTCCCGTTATCGCCGACGGCGGCATCAAATTTTCCGGCGACGTGGCGAAAGCGATTGCGGCGGGCGCAGACTCGGTAATGATCGGCTCTTTGTTTGCCGGAACGGAAGAAGCGCCGGGCGAAACGATTCTGTTTCAGGGTCGCACGTTTAAAACTTATCGCGGAATGGGTTCCATCGGCGCGATGAAAAAAGGTTCTTCGGACAGATACTCGCAGGAAGGCACGGTCGCCGACTCGAAATACGTTCCCGAAGGCATCGAAGGTCGCGTCGCCTATAAAGGAACGCTCGCCGATATGGTCACGCAGCTGGTCGGCGGTCTGCGTTCGGGAATGGGTTATACAGGCTGTAAATCGATCAAGGAATTACAGGAAAACGCTAAATTCGTTCGCATCACCTCGGCGGGATTGCGCGAATCGCACGTTCACGACGTGATTATCACCAAAGAAGCGCCGAATTACAGCCTGGAATCGTAAGAATTTCAGCCGCGAAATTTCACTCCAAAGGCACAAAAATTTTGTTTTAATTTCGTGTTCTTTCGTGAAATTTCGCGGCTGAAATTCTCAATCCTGAATTTCTTCGCTCAGGCGTTGCCATTCTTCATATAAATTCTGAATCTGCCTTTCGGTTTCCGCAAACTTTTGCGAAACTTCCTGCAAGCGTGCGTGACTGGAAGCAATCTCCGGCTGGCTCATCTGAAAGGAAAACTGCGCGAGCCGTTCTTCGGCGGCGGGAATTTCTTTCTCGATTTCCCTGATGCGATTTTCTATTCGCTGGCGCTGATTTTTTGATAACGGGTCTTTGGATTTCGGCTTTTGGTCTTCGGTTTGTTCACCGCCCGCTACCGGAAATGATTCCGATTTCTCCGCCTCTCCACCGCGTCTCTGCGGCGCGAATTTCCGCGTTTCTTTCCAATCGTGAAATTCGCTGTAATTGCCGTTGAAAATTTCAATCGTTTTATCCTCTTCAAACGACAAAATCTGCGTCGCGATGCGGTCCAGAAAATAGCGGTCGTGGCTGACGGTGATAATCGTGCCCTGAAAAGCGTCGAGCGCCGCTTCCAGAGCTTCGCGCGAAGGAATGTCGAGATGATTGGTCGGCTCGTCCAGAATCAGTACGTTTTTGTTTGAATAAATCAGTTTCGCCAGCGCCAATCTTCCCTTTTCGCCGCCCGACAAATCTTTTACGCGTTTAAAAATGTCTTCGCCGGTGAAAAGAAATCTCGCCAGAAACGAGCGCAATTCGCCGTTTTCGGCTAAAGGCGCGACGCGGCGCAGTTCCTGTACGATCTCGTTGCGCTCTTCCAAATCTTCGAGATTCTGCGAATAATAACCGGTGTCGGTTTTCGCGCCCCAGAGAATTTTCCCCGAAAGTTCGCGCAAATTGCCGAGAATCGTTTTCAGAAACGTGGTTTTACCGCTGCCGTTGCCGCCGATAACGCCGAGCGCTTCGCCGCGAAGCAGCGAAAAGTCGATGTTTTTCGCCAGAACTTTTTCGCCGTAGCCGATCGATAAATTTTCGACCGTCAAAACCTGATTTCCCGTGCGCTCGACTTTTTTCAATTGAAAATTCCCGCTCGCTCTGTCCGTTGCTACGGCATCGACGCGTTCGAGGCGTTCCAGCATATTGCGGCGCGATTTCGCCATTTTCGTTTTCTGTCCGGCGATGTTGCGGCGCACGAAATCCTCGTTTTTGGCGATAAACGCCTGCTGATTTTCAAAGGCGCGCTGCTGCGCCGCACGGCGTTCCTCGCGCTCGACGAGAAAATCGGAATAATTGCCTTTGTAGGAAACCGCCTTTCCGTTTTCGATTTCGATGATGCGGTCGCAGACGCGGTCGAGAAAATAACGGTCGTGGCTGATAAGGACAAAAGTTTTTTCGTAACTTTGCAGAAAACTTTCGAGCCATTCGACGGCGTTGACGTCCAGATGATTGGTCGGCTCGTCGAGCAGCAGAACGTCGGGCTGCGAAAGCAGAAGCCGCGCCAAGCCCAGACGATTTTTCTGACCGCCGGAAAGATTTTTCGTGGCGCTCGTCCACGTCGGTTTGGCAAAACCCAGACCGAGCAGGATCGATTCGGCTTTCGCCGTGTACGAAAAACCGTCTTCGCGCTCAAATTCGTTTTGCAGCTCGGCGTATTGTTCCAGAATTTCGTCGGACGGATTTTCCGCCATCCGAATTTCCAGCCGGCGCATCTCGGCTTCGATATCGTGCAATTTTTTAAAAGCCGATAAAGCCGCCGTGTGAACCGTTTCGCTCTCCGTAAAATCGACGTGTTGTTCCAGCAGCCCGAGCTTTAAATTATTGATTTTAACGACTTCGCCCGCGTCGACGGATTCGGCGCCGGTAATCAATCGAAAAACGGTCGTTTTGCCCGCGCCGTTGCGCCCGACCAGCCCGACCTTTTCGCTCAAGTTTATCTGAAACGAAACGCCGCGCAGGATGTCGTGCGCGCTGTAGGATTTATAAACTTCGGAAAGACGAAAAAGCATAAGATTTTTAGCCACGAAAGAAAACGAAAAACACGAAATGGAAATTAAATCTTTGTGTTGTTTCGCGCTCTTTCGCGGCTAATTTATTTGGCAAATGAAAATGACAAGCCACAGGTTTCCCTGTCACCTGTCATTTCTGGATTCGGCGCGGAAACTACCTTCTCGCGTTCGCGTTGGTATTCGCCGCCGGTCTGGTGTTCGCGTTGGCGTTCGCCGCCGGTCTGGCGGGCGCAGCATTCACGTTCGCGTTCGCGTTGGCATTCGTGTTTGCCGCTGCCGGTGTCGGAGCCGGAGTATCCGCTCCCGCCGGACGCGCGCCGCTCAGGTTATTCGGGTTTTCGACCACCTGTTTCGCCAGCAGATTTTCGACCTTCGCGCCGTCCATCGCCATCGCCATATACGCCTGGCTCAAAAGCTGTTTGCGCGAATTAATCAGCACATCGGCAATTTGCTGGCGAACGCCCGGAGTTTCCAGCGTGCGGTCTTCGTCCTGTTCCTGCTTGCGCTGGAGCTTGACGATAAGCAGTCTGCCTTCGAGCGGAATCGTCTGCGGAATGATTTGACCGTTTTGCATTTTGGTCATCACAAACTCGGCGAAACCGCCGCCGAAAGTCTGTTTCATTTCTTCTTCCGAGAAATATCGCCAATCGCCGCCCTGCACTCTGGTTTGCGGGTCTTCGCTGGCTTCGCGCGCAACGGTCGCAAAATCCGCGCCGCGAATCAGACGGTCGCCGACTTCTTTCGCCTTTTGCTGGGCTTCGATATCGTTGGTCGTCGTGTCGTTCTGGTCAACTTTGCGCGGGTCAATCACGATAACGCCGAGCTGCGCGCCGCGCTTGTTTTTGAAGCCTTCCTTATTGCCGTTGAAAAAATCTACTATTTCCTGGTCTTTCGGCGGCTCAATCTTGCTGGTGATTTTTGTATTTAATTCATCAATCGCCAGTTTCTTTTTGATTGTTTCGCGCAGCGTGGCTTCGGTTTCGCCCGCCTTTGCCATTTCCTTATCAAACTCTTCGGCGGATTTTCCGCTCTGCTGTTTGAGCTTGTTCAATTCCTCGGTGACTTTCTCGTCCGTCGGGACGGTTTTTTCCGTTTCGGCTTTCTGATACATCACCTCCTGCTGGATTAGCTGGTCTAAAACCTGCAAACGCGCCTGCGCCAGCTCAAGCGGAGAAAGACGGTTGTCCTGCCCCTGCGTCTGGGCTTTGATGACTCTTTCCACCTGTTCCATCTTGATTGCTTTTCCGTTGACCGTCGCGGCATTTTCCCCGGGCGGTGTCGGACCGCCGACGGTTCCGCCGCAGGACGTAAAAACAAGGGTGGCAATCGCTAAAACAGCAATCGCTGAAAATCTAAAACTGAATTGTCGCACTTTGGCTTTCGCTCCTTCAAAATTAACCATATCTATCATTACTTGACTTAACCTAAAAAAATTTGTTATAAATCTTGTTTTTGAGTTTGTATTAAAACTCGTCTTATATACCTCGTATTTATTTTTGGAGGCTTTAAAAATATGGCAAAACGCTGTGATGTCTGCGGAAAAGGTCCGCAATTTGGAAATAACGTTTCGCACGCGAACAACAAAACTCGTCGTCGCTTTAACCCGAACCTGCAATCGATTCGCGTCAAAGCGCCGTCAGGCGCGGCGGTCAGGCAAAAAGTCTGCACTCGCTGCCTGAAAGCGGGTAAAGTTGTCAAAGCTGTGTAAAATAGTTTGAGATTTAACTCGAACCTTTAGTTGCCAAGTGTGATTTTTTTCACGCTTGGCTTTTCATTTATCATTTAACATTTATCATTAAACGTTCAGTGACATTTAAAATTTATCGCGGAATATTCAACAGGCGATTAAATGTTAAATATTAAACGATTGCAATGCATTCAATCTCGACGCGCGCGTCACGCGGCAGACGCGCCGCCTGCACGGTTGCGCGCGCCGGTTTGTTTTCGCTGAAATGGCGCGCGTAAACTTCGTTCATCGCCGTAAAATCGTTCATATCGGCTAAGAAAACGGTGGTTTTCACGACATTGTTCAAGCTCGTGCCCGCCGCTTCCAGCACGGCGCTCAAATTTTTTAAAACCTGCTCGGTTTGTTCCGCCACGCCGCCGGAGACGAATTCGCCCGTCTGCGGGTCAATCGGAATCTGTCCCGAAAGGAAAACCATATTTTCCGTTTTCACCGCTTGCGAATAAGGTCCGATTGCGCCCGGCGCATTTTCCGTCGAAATAATCTTTTTCATCGTTGTCTGCTTCTGTTTAATTTTTGTCTACTGAAACAAAAGGCTGATTTTATCAAATATGAGACGGAAAGTCTAACGAAGTTAGTCGAGAGTCCGGAGAGTGTAGGGAGTCAGAAGAAATTATTTTGTGAAAAAATAA
>DASVRL010000062.1:0-9802 GCA_036388635.1 Pyrinomonadaceae bacterium | reverse complement strand
CTCGGTCAAAATGTCGTAGATTTCTTTTTCAAATCCCGATTCACAGAGCTCGCGCAAGTTTTCGACTCTTTTTTCATTCTGCGCAAACGGCAGCGAAAAATGCTGAAGCAGCGAATGGCGGTATTTATCTGAGGAACTTAAATCTTCGGCGCTGACGCTTCTGACCAGATACATTCGGTCTCGCGCCCTTGAAGCGGCAACGTTAAATCTCTGAGCGAAAGTTTCCCGTGAAAGCGGATACGCATCGCCTTTTGACGCAACCATCGTCAAAAACATAATATCGCGCTCTTTGCCTTGAAACGTGCGGGCGTCGCCGCACGCGATTTTATACTCTTCCATCTTGTCGAACCCGATTGTTTGTTCGAGTCTTTCGTAAATGTATTTTGTTTGCACCGTTCCTAAAAGCGAGACGACTCCTATGGTGCGCCCGGTCATACTTTTGTCGCTGATAATTTTTTGAATTTCCCCGACTATAAATTCTGCTTCCGGTTTGTTGATGTCTTTTAATTTAACTCCGTCTTCGACGAGAACATCAATGAGCGGCGGAGCGAGTCTTTCCGAGGCTTTCGGCAGCCGCAGCGGAACGAGTTCGTGATTGTAAAACTCGCGTTTGGAGTATTCGATAATTGGCGCCGCACACCTGAAATGCTCTTTGAGAGTAACCCCGTCTTTAGCGAAAACTACTTTGAACAAATCGTAGATTGAACGCTCCGGCGTCAGCTGCGAGCGGAAGGTTTCAACCTGATTTGTCAAAAATTGATTCATCAGCTTTTTAATCCGGTCTTCGAGCATTCCCACGCCTTCCGGCGAAACCTGTTTGTCATCGCCGACGATGAGAACTTTTTTGGCTCTGAGAAGCGCCGGAAGCGCGGTCAAATCGGATTGCGAAGCCTCGTCAACGATGACCAGATCGAAACAGCCGAATTCAGCCGGCAGGGACTCTGAAATTCGATAATGCGGCATAATCCAACAAGGAATCGCCGGATTCGCGGCACTGGCGGCATTTCGGGCATCCTGGCGGTATCTGACCGCGCGTTTTCCGGTTCCCTTTCCGATTTTGGCAATCGCCGTCCGATACGCTTCAAGCGCGCTGCTGACAAGCGGCGATGTATTTTCCTTTAATTTTAGCCAGGTGCGGTTTTTAATCGTCTCCTGATAAGTTTTTGCTAAATGTCTTTCATTCTCCGAACGCTCCGCCATCAGCGACCTTAATTCGGCGCGGCTGTCAATTTTCTCTAAAAATGTCGCCAGTCTTTTCCAGCGCCAAATTTTCCGCCAGTTATCGGGCAGCAGAAAATCGCTGCTTGAAACCATCGGCTCGTTTCGCAATCGTTCTGCCCATTTGAACGCGCCGCTGCCTGCGATAGATTTGGCAACTGACCCGACCGCTTCGAGATGATTTTCAATAGAGTGAATGCGCCGAAGTTCTTCCGTAAGACGAGACCATTCATTTTGAACATTTGTATCCGAAGTTTCAGGATTGCCGAAAGAGTTTTCATAGAAATCTCTAAACTCATTGACAATTTTGCCGGAACAGCCTGTGAGAACATTGTTGAAACGCTCCTTAATCGCCCAGGTCTGCGCCAGCTTGTTTTTATTTAAATGAAGCGAGAGAAATCTTTCGGCTTCTAAAACGATTCGCTCATCCCCGGCAATACGACGAGCATCTTTCCAGTCGGGTAAGAGGTTATTTATTTCGCGGAATAAAATTAGTTCAAGCTGCACCGCCGCAGTCAGCTTTTTATAAAGTCCGAAGATTCGAGCGGCAACGGAAACGGACGATTGCTCGACCGGTAAAACAGGCAGCTGAAGCTCTCCGGCTAAAGCGTTCCAGCGAAGAATTAGCTGCGACAAACGCTTGCGGTAGTTGATAAATTCGAGGACGAACGCCCAATCATTGGCACCGGACGGAGATGAACCTAAAATTTTAACGGCTTCTATTTGACGTTTTTCGATTGATTTTCCAAACATTCCGATTAATCCAAAAGGGCGCGTGCCTTCTGATAAATTTTGCGCCGCTTCGATTAACTTCGGGTTTTGCTCGAAATTTTCAGGCAGCGTAATCGGTTTACTTAGATAATTTTGATTTTCCTTAATTGCCGCTTCGATTTCCGTTCCCAGTTGGCTGAAAAGCGTCAAAATATCGGCTTGTAAATTATTTCTCAATCTCTGAATCATCGAAGAGAGCCAATTTGCGCCGGAAGAAACGATTTCCTGCCGAAGTTTTTTAAGCGAGTCAATTTTCTGCAAAGTCGTGCGCGCGGCGCGGAAGGTTTCATCAGACAGATTCGTTAAATGCGGAATCGATCCGGCATCAACCTGTTCTTCGAGTTCTGCCAGACGGGAAAGATTTTGATGTGCCTGCAAAACTTCGCGGACGTCGGGAAGCGAGGAAATTTCCGGCAATTTACAGCCCAGATAACTTAAATCTTCGCCCAAAACTTTTCGCGCCTGGCGCAGCGATTGAATATCGTCGTCGGTAAATTTCGCATCGAAGTTCTTTTCAATCGAAATTTCGTCTTCAAACCATTCGATTTCCTCAAGATTTTTAATAACTTCTTCGGCAGCCTGACGAGGTTCCAACTGTTCGCCGTCAATCTGGAAAGGCGTGAGGTTTGCGCGAGCCCAGGCAGCAATTCGGCTGTCGCAGCCGGCTATTTTAAAATGGTAATTATCAATTTCGGCTTCCTGTTGAGCGATTTGCCGGATTTGATTGTCTTTATTGACAAGCTGCACGATTGAGGCGATTCTTTCGATAGCAAATTGAAACTGCTTCATTCCCGCCTTTTCGTTCACCAGCAGGCTGACGGCAAGCGGCTGGATTTCTTCGGGAAGTTTTTCCTGCAAAACGGTCAGCGCCGGTTCGCGCATCGAGGTAACGAGAACTCGTTTTCCGAGCGCGAGGTAATGACAGATGATATTGGCAATCGTGTGCGTTTTTCCGGTTCCGGGCGGACCTTGGACGACCACGCCGTCGGATTGTTCCAAGAGCTGCACGATACGCACCTGTTCATCATTAAACGGCATCGGGAAAAACAAGTCTTTTGCTTTTTGGCTGCCTGCTGCCGACGAGTTTCCCGAAACCATCGAAATTCCGCGAAACGACGGAAGCGGCACGTCTTCGCTGACGGTTGACGGCTCGGTGACGATTGCCGCCACTGCCGGCGGCAAAGATAAATTTTCCGCGCCGCGTTTTAAGGTGTGCTGGAAGCGCTCGAGGTCATTAATAAACAAACTCGCGCCGCGCGGTCGGGCGAATAAAACCCACGAATCCGTAATCTTCAAATTTTCGGCGGCGGGCGGCAGATTTCTGTTTGTTTTATCGGGCGAATCTTCGTCGGGCAGATAAATGCCTTTTGAATCGAGAAAGGCGACTGCCGAGCGCAGCAAACCTTCAAACGTGCTTTTTTCAAACGGCGAAATCGTTTCGGTCGCCGTGCTAAAAAATTCACGCGCCGCCTTTTGCAGCGGCGGCACGCCGGGATTGTCGGCATTCGAATAAATTTCAAGTTCGACGCGCGGGTCGAGTTCGCGCGGGCGAATCTCTATCGCCATCGTTTTTTCGTTGAGCGATAATTCGACGCCTTTAGTAATCAGCGGAAAACGCACGTTTTTGCCGTTTATTTTCCAGACGGCGATGCCGATTCCCCAGATGAGTTCAATCTGCGCGTCGGTGATGCCGCCCTCGAGCTGCTGTTTGAGCGAGAATAACTTTCCGTAAAGCCCGATTGTGCGGCGACGCGGTTTTTCGCTCGCCGACCAGATGTTCCAGGATTTATCGAGATATTCTTTGAACTCGTTTTCGACGCGCTCTTTCAGTTGAAAAGATTCGAGCGCGATTAAGCTCGCCGGTTGCGGCGGTTCGCCGCTCGCACCCGTTAATTTGATTCCGGCGTTTCCGAGCGTTTGCGCGGTGACGGAAGTTTTTAATCGCGGCGGATTATTCGGATCATTGAAATTATCGAGCCAGATTTCCAACATCTTAGTCGGCGGAAGCGGAGCGGGCGTCTCGCGCAGCCGCGCGACCGTGAACCAGATTTCGTCTTCGCTCTCGGCGGAAGAAGCATTTAATTGCACGCCGGGCAAATCTTTTACGGTGTGTTCGTATTCGGTGAAAATTTTATAATCTTCGACTTCCGATTTCGGAACGTCACTCATCAAAGCGGTTTGTCTGGCGTATTCAATGAGTTCAAATAATCGGGAGTTATATAAATCAGTCATAAGAGAATAAATTCAGTTAGAGTTATTTATCTGTTCGACAATTTTGAGATAATTCTGCAAAATACATCAAAATCAAAGTTTTTGTTTTCAGCCGGTTTGATAAATTTATCAGCCAGCGCGCTACAATCTTTTGGCATTTAGCGTCGTTCCGCTTCGTCGTAATATTCTTATTCGGTTCTTATAGCTTCCACGATCGCCGCGCTCATCGCCGGATTTGAACCCATCGGTCGTCTCAAAAGCTGTTTTTGCAGAGCTATCAAATTTATCAGTTTTGGTGAAAAGTCTTCGCTTTTACCTAATTTCGTATCTTTGAGAAAAGCGTTTGAATCTCCGGTAAATTTAGGTTCGGTGGAAATGCTGTTTTCCATTCCGTTCGTCATGTATTCATCAATCACTTGCAAAGCCGAGTTATAAAGGTTTTTCGCAGCTTCCGAGTCGGTATCTTCTAAAACTTTAATAACCGCGTCGGATAAATTATTCGGCTCAATCGGCATCGAGGCGTAAACCATCACATCTTTGAGCAGTTTTATTAAAACGAAGCTGAAAAGATATCGTGTTTGCCCTCTGGTTGGAAATTCCGCTCCGCGCCCGAAATTGAGTTCTTTGGCTAGTTTGTAAAGCAAATAAGAAGCGTAAAGCTCTCTCACTCCGAAATAATCCGACTCGGTGATTCTCTTGAAAATGCTTCCTCCGGGCGCGAACGGCGGATTTTTCCCGAACGCCATTCCCGGCTCTTCCAACCAGGCGGCACCAAAAATTTTCAACAAATCAAAAGCGTTCACCGCTCCGTCGTATTCCCTCGGGGTAAGCGTGTTTTTTTGTTTCGCTTTTTCCGATTCCCATCCGCCTCTTTGAATTTCCAAATAAACGTTGTGTTTATTTGCCATTTCCGCCGCCCAAAAGCGAAAACCTTTTTCGAGCGCAATAAAATCTTTTTGTCCGACCGAGTTTTGGCTGTTCGTGTATTTAGTGGTGTTGATTAAAAGTTCTTCGCCGTCGCTGCCGACCTTGACGATTTTCACGACCAGAATGCCTTTGTTTAATCTTTCCTTATATTCATCTAATTCCGGGTTTTCTCCGGTTCCGCCGCTGTCGAGCTTTTTCTTAAGTTCGTTCCAGATTGTCTTGGTCGTTTGGCAGCCGTTCACAATATAAGGCTCTGTCAGCTCGTATTTGTCCGATTCCTGAATTTGAAAGTTTTCGACGACTACCGTTATTCCGTTATTGTATAAGCCGAATCTTTCCGGGTGATTGTCAATCGTGTCGGCGATGCCTTTATTGACGACGCGCCCGCCGCCCAGAAATTTGCGGACGTTTTTTTCGTAAATCAGGTCCAAATCCTGAGTTTCGTTTTGGTAATCTTTCAAAAACTTATAGAGATTGATGAGCTTGACCGAACCGACCAGCAAATCCGAGCCGGATTGAACGAGATTTGCCACCATCGGCACTTGTATCTTGGCGCGCTCGGCTTCCTGTTCCTCCAGGCGGTTAAAAATCGTCTGTAAATTGACGCTGTCAACGCCGAAGATGTCTCCCAGACGATTTTGTCCCATCGCCTTAATATCATTTAAGGCTCGCTGTTCTGCTTCGCTCAATGGTTCATTGGTCGCAAAGACTAAAATTAAGCGGTCTCTTTCCGAAGCGGCGCTTCTAAACTGTTGTAATCTTGCCACCACATCAGCCGACAGCGAAGACAGATTTGTCCGTTGCCCGCCGAGCGTGTCAAACAGCTTTTGACTTTCGCTCACCAGCGTATCGGTGCCGGAAAAAGCCTTGCCGTATTTGCTTTGAATTAAATACCAGGTGTCGCCTTCCGGTCCGTTATCTTCTTCCAAATCGCTGCGTTGAAGATACGCGACATCGATGCCGCCGTCGCCGGCGCCGTCGCAAAAGACGATTTCGTCGTTGTCCTGATTAAAATCCAGCCATTGCGACAAAAGTTTGCGGGCAAAGCGGTTGCCTTTTTGCACCGAGGTCGGATTATCAGCCAATATCTCGTTGATCCACGTTTCTTTGAATGTTTCGTAATTTGTCGTCATAATTAAATTCGGATTTTCCGCCTAAAATAAACTTTTCCCGGCAGTCTCTTTCAAGTTGTCGCCGCTTACAGCACGGCGGTTTCCAACAAATCAGCTTCAACACTTTCCGCGCCAAACAGTTCGCCCGCAAAAGCGCGTTGTTGGAGTGATTTGAAAAAGATTTCCGTTAGATTCAGAGCTTTTTCATAAACTTCTCTTTTCTTCTGCAAAGAATTCTTCATTAAAACCCACTTTTGTTGAGTATCTAATGGAGGCAACGGAAGTTTGATCTTTTTTATTTCTGTTAAGTGAAGATTTGACACTGTTCCGGTTTTGGTATGTTTAGTTGCTTGGCGAAGTGCAAAAGGAGTTTTCAAAAAGGATTCCAAATACTCGCCAAGCAACCTATCTCTTTTCGGTTTGAGAATAGCGAGACTTACAAAAAAGCTAAATTCTTCTGTCCAGTCAATCAAACGAGGAATACCAATTGTTCCATTTTTGGAGTAAAGAACATCACCCTTTTCAGGTCTACATCGCCTCATCATTTCCTGATGTTCATTAACAGGAATACGTTTGACTGAACTCCAATCAATAAATTTGCCTTGAACATCCGAAACTCTTAAAAATGCTACGCCTTCACTAACATAACTAGGCGTCAAATGTGCGCCATCTGTAATTTTTTCACAAACATCATCTAAACATTCCGCTTTGTAAATAGTATGTTCAGGTTCGCCGAACATATCGAGAAAGACTGATTGCAGCAAGGAATCGAATTGCACAAGCGCGGCGCGGCGCTTGGCGCGAACTTCGTCGGCTTTATCAAGCACGGCGGCAATGCGTTTCTGCTCTTCGAGCGGCGGCAACGGGATTTTTAGATTTCTGAGCATTCCTAATGAAACAAATTTTTGATTTCCGCCTCTCGTTTCTTTTTCAAATTGATCTTTTATGAAATGCGATTGCAAAAGATGAAGAAAATACCTTGCAGAAACAGAGCTTTTGGAAAATTTAAAAAGAGCAACATTTTTAATTGAAAACTCTTCATCGGTTTCAACAATGGTTGGGTTGCCAATAGTTCCAATCATTGCAAAAAGAATATCGCCTTTATCTACTTTTGACCTTTTTATAATTTTTTCGTGGTCTTCAAACGAAATAAATGGAGCTGAAGAAAAATCAATTCCTTTGTTTGTTAAGTTTTTCGATGTAACAAGTGGGATACCCTCTTGAACATATAAAGGAGTATCATGAGTTCCATCTCGAACATCTATGACATCGCCACATTTTACTAACTGCCAATTTTTCGGTTGAATTTTCACGCCAGCATCGCCTCCAATTCGCGCAAATCGTTTTGAATCTCGATTTCCAAATCTTTCAATTCGGCTAAAATCCGGCGCGGCGCGGCGTATTCAATCGCTTCGTAAACCGTTTCTTTGTAGCGGTTGATGCTCAAATCGTAGTTTTCTTTCACGATGTCGGCTTTTGAAACGACGAAAGCCTGCGCCGTGCGCGGATTGTCCTTTTCGTTTTCCCGATTGCGCCAACGCTTGAGAACGTCGGGCAAATTGTTGTTTTCGTGTTTTTCCTGATCGGCAAATTTCGTGCGTTTGTCGTCGAGCGAATAACCGTCGGCTTTCACATCGTAAAAGAAAACGTCTCGGGTCGTGCCGCCTTTGCCGAAAACTAAAATCCCCGTCGAAACTCCGGCGTAAGGTTTGAACACGCCCGACGGTAAGGAAATGACCGCTTCGAGCTGATTTGATTCGACCAAAGTTTTTCTCAAATCGAGATGTGCTTTTGATGAACCGAACAAAACGCCGTCCGGCACAATCGTTGCCGAACGCCCGCCTTGTTTCAGCATCCGCAGAATCAAAGCCAGAAACAGCAGTTCGGTCTTTTTGGTTTTGACCGCGCCGTAAAGCGAAAGGTGAAGGTCGTTCGCGTCGAGGCTGCCGGTAAAAGGCGGATTCGCCAGAATCACGTCAAAACTGTTAGATGATATCGCCGATTTATCATCGCCGAATTTTTTTCCAAGCGTATCGGCATAGCGGATATTCGGCTGTTCGATGCCGTGCAGCAGCAAATTCATCGCGGCAATTCGCAACATCGTCACATCAAAATCAAAACCGTAAAGCATATTGTTGTTGACGTGTTCGCGGTATGGTTCGAGCAGGTCGCCCGTATAAATTTTCTCGCCGCTTTCTTCGGTGTGAATGCCTTCCGGCGAAGTGTAAGCGCGCAGCAGATACTGCATCGTTTCGACCAGAAAACCAGCAGTTCCGCAAGCCGGGTCAGCGACGGTTTCATCGGCTCTGGGAGCGAGCATTTCAACCATCAGACGAATAATGTGGCGCGGCGTTCTGAATTGCCCGTTAATGCCGGCGGTTGTCAGTTTTGACAGCAGATATTCATACAAATCGCCTTTAGTGTCGCCTTCCGTCAACGGCAAATTGTCAATCATCTGCACGGCGGAAACAAGCAGGCTCGGCTTTTGAATCATAAAAGTCGCGTCCTGAAAAAATGTGCTGAAGCCGCCCGCCGCCGGCTGCGCCTCGCCGCTTTCCGCCTCGCCGCTTAATTTGCGACGCAGAAACGGAAACACTTTATCACGCACCAGCGGCAGCATTTCCTCGCCGCTCAAATTTTTAAAACTCGACCACCGCAGATTTTGCTCGTCCGCGCCGAACGTGCCGCGGAATTTCTCCTTTGTTCGTGCCGCTTTACGCTCACTGCGCGTTTCGGCGATGTCCATCATTCGCATAAACATCAAAAACGAAATCTGCTCGATCACTGTCAGCGGATTGGTAATTCCGCCTGTATGAAATTCCAGCCAAAGACTGTCAATCTGGCTTTTTAATTGCCCTGTAATCATTTTTATAATTCTCTTTTGTTGATTATTCCGATTCCGTAAGACTGAAAAACTCGCCTTCATCGCTCATTCCGAGTGGAAATGCGGTTCTGTCCAACCATTCAGCTTGAGTCAGTTCTTGAACCGCCGACTCATTCAGACTCTTTTCAAAATCGGCGCGCGCCGCCGTCACGATTTGTTGCTCAATATCGCTTAATTCTTCGCCGCTGTCAAAAAATTCGCTTAGTTCTTCCGGAATATGCAGCAAAACGATTTGTCTATGATTTTCGCGTTCTTCCGCGTCGAGAACTTTGAAAAAACTGCCTCTGTTTACAACTACTAATCCGTGCGCCGGATTTCCGCCCGGCATACCGCTTAAATCCTTTGCCTGCGTTGTGGCAATCAAAAAGCGGTGTTTCGCAGCTAAGCCGCCCGGCTGGTAAGAGGCATCCGTAAAGCCTTTTTCACGCACTATTAAGCCGCGCCGGTATTTGCCGAGCAGCGCATCGCTTAAATTATTGTCGCGGTAAAAAAATGAGAGATTGTTGAAGGTTACCGACAAAAGCCGGTCTAGTTCGTTTTGCGCTACTGCGGCAGCCTTTAATCTCTCGGTTTCCACTTGTTCAAAAACGATTTGACCGGGTTCTGTTCCAGCGTCGATGCGATAAATCACCTCCGGGAAATTCTCCGGGTCGCTAAGATCAACCAATTTAATAACGAG
>DASVRL010000061.1:0-12496 GCA_036388635.1 Pyrinomonadaceae bacterium | reverse complement strand
CGCTGCAAAAATTTGACGTTCGTTACAAACAAATCGTCGCCGACAAGCTGAATTTTTTTGCCGATTTGTTCCGTGATTTTTGTCCAACCCGCCCAATCGCTTTCCGCCAGACCGTCTTCGATAGAAATAATCGGATATTTTTCCGTCCAGTCAATCCAGTAAGCGACCATTTCATCACTCGATAAAACGCGTTTGTCCGATTTTTTGAAAACGTAATTTGTGCCGTCGAAAAATTCACTTGCCGCCGGATCGAGCGCAAGCATAATGTCTTCGCCCGCCGTGTAACCTGCTTTTTCGATGGCTTCTAGAATGGTTTCAATCGCTTCTTCGTTCGATTTCAAATTCGGAGCAAAACCGCCTTCGTCGCCGACGCTCGTCGCCAGACCGCGCTTTTTCAAAACTGATTTGAGATTATGAAAAATCTCCGCGCCCGCGCGTAAGGCTTCTGAAAAACTTTCCGCGCCGACGGGCATAACCATAAATTCCTGAAAATCGACGTTGTTGTCGGCGTGAGCGCCGCCGTTGATAATGTTCATCATCGGCACGGGCAGCGTTCGGGCGTTGACGCCGCCGAGATAGCGGTAAAGCGGAACTTCCAGAAACGAAGCCGCCGCGCGCGCCGTCGCCATCGAAACCGCCAGCAGCGCGTTGGCGCCGAGATTCGATTTGTTGTCCGTGCCGTCGAGCGCGAGCAGCGCTTCGTCAATCAGCGTCTGGTCGAGCGCGTCCAAGCCTTCCAGCTCGTAGGCGATTTTTTCGTTGACGTTTTCGACCGCGTTTAAAACGCCTTTGCCCAGGAATCGCGCTGCGTCGCCGTCGCGCAGCTCGACGGCTTCGTTTTCGCCCGTCGATGCGCCCGAAGGCACCGCCGCGCGACCCATCTCGCCCGATTCCAAAACCACTTCCGCTTCCAGCGTCGGATTGCCGCGCGAATCCAGAATTTCCCGCGCCCAGACTTGTTCGATTAGACTCATTTTGATAAAAGACTCCGTTAAAAAGATTTGATAAAGCTTATCTGATAAATTTAACGTGAATCGTGAGGAAAGACAAAGCAGCCGTTATTTATCCGTTTTCACCTCGACTTTGACGGCGAGCTTATTTGAAAAACAGCTTATAGCCGGATCAATACACGAATTTTCAATGCCCGGCGCACGCAGTATATCGCAAACGGATATCTCCATGTAAAGCGCGTAATCGCTCGACAAAGGCGGCTGATAAGGACTGCGATTTTCGGAACCGGGAATGTATGCAGCCTCTTGCCACCGCGGCTCGTTCCAGGTTAGTTTTCTTAAATCGACTTCAAACTCAAAAGATTCGCCGGGTTTAATTTTTCGTTCTTCAATATAGTAAATGCCCGAAATTTTTTCTTCATATGCAGCCTGATTAGGCTTTTCGAAGATAAAAGCAAAGCTGCCCAAATCTTTCGTCTTCACAGTTTTCTTTTTGTTGTTAGTGATTTTTACTTTCACCAGCCACGCGCCGGAGTTCGCAAAAAAGGTCGGGTTTTCAGCCGAAACGGAAACCTCTAGCGGAATTTTCGGAGTGCTTGTCTGCGCGCAAACGGCAGTTGCCGATAAGCAAATAAACAAAAACAAAAATATAAGCTTCATAATTAACTTTCTCCGGTTTGACTCTTAAAATCCGTTAAAAATTTTGCTGAATCTCGCTCGATAAATTTAACGCGGAATCGAAATAAAAAATAAATCGCGATTATTTATCCGTTTTCGAAGCCACTTTGACGGCGAGCGCCTTGGAGGTGATGCTGACGACTCTCATCCGGCGAACCGCGTCTTTATCCGAGCCGGCTTCTTCATTCTTATTTACCGTCGCGGTTAATGAATAATTGCCCGAAAGAGCGGGTTTATAGGCGAATCGGTCTTTTCGTTCAAGCACGAAAACACTCGGTTTTGCAGATTCAATCCAGCGCAGATTTTTTAAATTCGCTTCAAATTCAAACGTTTCATTTTGTTTGATTGAGCGCTCCTGAAGCGCGTAATCGCCGAGCGCGTCGGCGGATTTCGATTCGGGCGCGGTTTTCCTGAATCTGAAAATAAGCCCGCAGTCTTTAGTGTTTAAAACTTTGTCCGAGAAGTTGGTGATTTTCACCCTGACGAGCCAGGCGCCGGAGTTTTGTAAAAAGGCTTGGTCTTTTATTGAAATGGATACGTCAAAGTCTTTTTCCTGAGCGTTTACCTGAGCCGAAGAAACGGTCGCCAGTAAGCAAATAAACAGCATCGGAAACAAAATTTTAAGTTTCATAATTTGCTTTTTCCTGATTAACCTTTTCCAGCCGCACTCTTAAAATCCGTCGTTTATCGACCTTTTCGATGTGAAAAACGTGACCGTTAAAGCGAACGCTTTCGCCTTCGTTCAAAATTTGTCCGGATTCGTTCATCAAAAATCCGGCGATCGTCGTATAGCTTTCCGAAACCGGCACGTTCAAGCCCAGACGCCGATTCAAATCCCTGACCGCCAGACCGCCGTCCAAAAGATAAGCGCCGTCCTGAATTTTCTGAATCTGCTCGTTGACTTCCTCGTCGTGCTCGTCGGAAATATCGCCGACGATTTCTTCCAGAAGGTCTTCCAGAGTAATAATGCCCTCGACGCCGCCGTGCTCGTCGACGACAAAGCCGAAATGAAATTTTTCTTTCTGCATCTGGCGCAGAACGTCTTCGAGCCGCGCCGTATCGACGACGTAAACCGGCTTTTGCAAAACTTTTTCGAGCCGGAAAACCTTCGGTCGAAGAAGAAAAGGCATCACGTCTTTCGAGTGAATGACGCCCGCGATATCGTCGAGCGATTCGCGATAAACCGGCAGGCGCGAGTAGCCGTATTGACGAAAAGAGCGCGCGATTTCTTCAATGCCGGAAGCCGCCGGAATCGCGGCGATTTCCGTGCGCGGAATCATCGCCTCGCGCACGGTCGTTTCGGAAAACTCGAAAACGCGATTGATTAATTTCCGCTCTTCCCGGTTCAAATGCCCGCTTTCCTCCGAGATTTTGACGAGCTGGCGGATTTCGTCTTCCGTGTAAATCGAAGCGTGCTCGCTTGAAGCGTGCAAGCCGAAAAGATTGACGGTTTTCGCGCTCGCCCAATCCAGCGCGTGGATAAGAGGCTTGAAAGTCTTATAAAAAATCAGCATCGGCAGCGCCGTCCCCATCGCTACTTTTTCGGCTAACTGCAAGCCGAAAAGCTTCGGCGCCTGCTCGCCCAAAACGATATGCAGACACGTAACGACCAGGAAGGCAATGAAATAGGAAACGAAATGCCGCGCCGATTCCGGCAGATAGGCGCTCAAAACGCCGCCGAGCATCGCCTCGACGACCGGCTCGCCGAGCGCGCCTAAACCCAATGAAGCGAGCGTGATGCCGAGCTGCGAAGCGGACAGGTAAGCGTTCAGGTTATTCAGCAAATTGAGCAGCCGTTGGGCGCTCTTGTTGCCTTCGGCGGCGAGCGTTTCGATGCGCGAGCGGCGCACGCCGACGTATGCGAATTCCGCCGCGACGAAAAAGCCGTTGATTGCGACCAGTATCAGAACCGCGGCGACTTTTAAAATGATTGAAAGCCAGGAAGATGCCTGTTCAGGCGCGACCGGAACATCGCCCGCGAAGAAAAGCAGAATATTACTAAAAGAATCGTCCATTGCTAAAAATTGCTGATTTTAGTCGAAAAAATCAGCTTCTAAAAATATTTTTTTGATTATAACACTTTCCGGCAGTTGATGTTAAGACTTTCTATATTTCGCGAGCGTCCGGGAATCGGCGGCGCCGGAAAATAACTGTTTTCCGGCTTTGCGTCAAAAGACGGTTTTGCCTCAATAGTGCTTAAAGATGTCTCAAAAGTATCAGATGAAAACCTGAGTCTTCATTTTGTTTTTATTTTCTTCGTCCGAGTCGATTTCCGCCTCCGTTATTTCCGGCGGATACAAAGCTACAAAAAAAGGCTTCGTTCATATATGAGCGAAGCCTTTTTACTTTGAATGAAACTGGATTCACCTGACAAAAGCATTAGGAGCCGGAATGTCTCCCGTTGCACCGAACTGTATGCCGGTAAAGCCAGCCGTTGTTCTCAAGAGATACCAGACGCCTGATGACGGTCGGAAAACAGCTAAATCGGCACGCCCGTCGCCGTCGAAATCAGCCGGTGAAGGCTTGTCTTCCGTAACGCCGAAGTGCGTCGATATGAATGCCGAGTTCGCACTGTTAACGATATACCAATCACCGACCGAAGGACGATAAACCGCCAAATCCGTTTTTCCGTCTCCGTCGTAATCCGCCGCCACGGGCAAATCTCCGTTTGTGCCGAACTGATTCGGAGAAAACGTATCGTTGCTGCTGTTGATGCGATACCACGTTCCGTTCGATGGACGGAAAACGGCTAAATCCGCTTTGCCGTCGCCGTCGAAATCTGCTACCAAAGGTTTGTCTTCCGCTATTCCGAATTGAGCGGCGATGAATTGATTCGTCGAGCTGTTAATTCGATACCAGCTTCCGGTTGATGGTCTGTAGACTGTCAGGTCGGCTTTCCCGTCGCCGTCGAAATCTCCGGGAACAGGCAAATCACCGCTGCTGCCGAATTGCAATGCCGTGAAAGTGTTGTTGGAACTGTTCAACCGATACCAACCGCCGTCCGAAGGACGAAACACTGCAAAATCGGTTTTGCCGTCGCCGTCGAAATCAGCCGGAGCGATTAAATCTCCGTTAGCGCCAAACTGGACTACCGACAGCGAGTTGTTTGAACTGTTGCTGATATACCACGTTCCGTTTGACGGGCGAAACACCGATAAATCCGCTTTCCCGTCGCCGTCAAAATCGGCATATGTTTTATCCGGGATGGTCGATGAATCGGCGAAAACCGTAAAACGAAATGCCTGCGTGACCGAAAATTCGTTTGCCGCTCCGGCGTCGTTGATATACCAGCGCCCGTAAAAAGTTTGCCCAATCAAAGCAGGATTGTTCGGAATCGGCAGGCTGACCGAACCGTAGCCGCTGCCGCTGCCGCTGCCGGTAAGATTGACCGAAACCCGCGCAAACGAGCCGTTCGACGGGATTGACGAGCCGACGCCGGGATCGTTTGAATCAATGACTAAAACGGCTTGAGCGCCGCCCAAAGCACTCGAAACGGCAAGAGTAAAATTCGGATTTCCGGCGAGCGGCGGCTCGATGGCGATTGCCTGCGGAATGATGCCGTTTGAGCCGGCGCGTCCGGTGCCGGTGATGACGGGAACGCGATTTGATTCGGTATAAAGTTGCGGGCGGTCAAACGGCGGCAGCTCGTTGCGCACTCGCGCGTCGGTCATCGGACGTTTTAAAAAGGCGACGAGGTCGGCTTTTTGCTGCGCGGTTAAATTTAGCGGGCGAACGCGCGGGTCTTTGTTCGGCGCGTTAAAATCGCCGCCGCGGTTGTAAAATTCGACGACATCTTCGAGCGTCGCAAACTGCCCGTTGTGCATATACGGCGCGCGCAGCTCGACGTTTCGCAAACTCGGAGTTTTAAATCTCGCGCGGTCGTTAACGTTTCCGGTGACGGCGGCGCGACCGATATCTTCAATTTGCGGACGCACGCCGACGTTATGAAAGTTTTGGTCTGACAGCAGCGGTCCGCCGTGACAGAAGTTGCACTGAGCCGTCACGTAAATCTCGCTTCCCCGTTCTTCCTGAGCCGTGAGCGGTTCAATCGCCGAAGCGTACCGGTCGAGCGGCGCGCGGTCGGAAAACAAAGCGCGTTCGTGCGTGGCGATTGCCATCGCAATCCGCGCCGCGGTCACTTCGGGCGTCCCGAAAGCTTCTTCAAACAGCTCCGGGTAAGTTCGCCCGTCAATCCAGGTCGAGAGCGACGCCGGAATGTTACTCGCCAGAGCCAGAGGTTTTGCCGCAGCAATCTGTTGGGCGACCTCCGTCCAGTTTCGGTTGCCGTGTCCCATTTCGGCGGACGAAACCGGCGGACCTAAAATCTGGCTTTCGTACGACGCCCATTCCGTCAGCAGAACCTGATTGGTCAGCGGGTCTCGAAAAGTATTTGACGCGCGCCCGTCCCAGAATAAGCCGTTAAAAGCCAAACCGGCATTCAGATATGACGGAGTTTTTCGCGGCGTGACCTGTGCGTTAAATCCGAAACTGTTTGACGGCGAATAAGTTCCGTCTGCATTGTTGAGCGGCACGCCGGGCGAGCCGAAAACATCGTCGGCAGTGTTAAAGACGTTGTCAAAGCCCGGATTTCGAGAGCGCGGGTTATTGACGACGGTGCGCGGATCCGAACCGCCCGTCGCCGGACGGTGACAGGTTCCGCAGGAAACCGTCAAAGTCGAAGAAAGCTGTTCGTCCCAGAAGAGAGTTTTGCCTAAACTGGCTTTGGCTGCCGTGACCGGATTTCCGGCGGGCGTGGGCGGCGGCGATAAAGGAGAAAAAATCTCGTTGTTAAAGCTGCCGACGGCGCGCAAGCCTTGGTCGGTGAGGCTTAAATTACTGTTCGAGTTCGCGCTTTCAGCCCGCACCCAGTAAAAATAATTTTGATTGGCTTGCGCCGTCGTGTCGAAAAAATAATTGGCGGCGGTCGTTCCGACTTCGGCGGCGGACGACGGCTCGCTGACGGTGCTGCGGAAAATCCGGTAAAGCGTCGCGCCGCGCACCGCGTTCCACACGATGCCGACTTTATCGGCATAATCTCTGTCGGAAGCCGAAACTCCGGTCGGAGCGGAAAGCGCGCCGCCGCCGCCGCCAGCATTTCTACCGGCTGAAGATGTCGTAAACCAGCGCTGACCGAAAAAGCTCAGCGCAAACAATATAAAGAATAAAGAAACGAACAGTTTTAAGCGGTGCATTCGATTAATGTTCCCTGCCAAAGTATTCCCCGGTGAATTAATTTTCTGAAAACGAGCTTGAAAATGCCGCAAAAGCGTCCGCGCAACGAATTTCCGGCGCGGCATTTCGTTCGATAATCAAGCCTGCTGCGAGAAGCTCAAGCCGCCGAAGCTTAATTAAATTAACGTAAGTTCAAGAGAAGAAACGAGCGAAAACCTGTGCTTCCGAAGCAAGCAAATATCGACGAAACAAATTTATTGAAAGGATTTTGCTCTCGCTCACAGACATTTTAACTTTGTTTTGTTCAATTGGCGAGTTTTGCGAACGGTTTGAAGCGCCGGGCAGCAATGTCGGCTCGAAATGACACTGTTTATATTTCGCCGAACCGGGCGGTTTCCAGAATGTCCTGAATCAAGGGCTGGCACGAGCCGCAGCCGCCGCCCGCGCTGCAAATCTCGATAATTTCCTCGACGGTTTCCAGCGAATATTCGCGCGCGGCGCGTTCAATCGTTTCCTCCGAAACGCCGAAACAAGTGCAGATGAGCGCCTTTTCGCCGGTAAATTCTTCGAGCTGCGCGGCGCGAAAATCCGCTAGAGCCGCCTGCAAAGCGTCCGCGCATAATTGAACGCAATGATGGCGAGCGGCGGGAAATTTCCCGGTTTCATTTTCGATTTCTCTTTGCAATTCCGGATGATTTAAGCCGTGAAGCTCGATTAATTTTTTCCCGTTGATTTTTTCCGCCAGCGTTTCCGCCGCCGCGATTAGAAAACCGCAGCCGTTGGTTTGATATTTCGCTTCGACGATTTCTTTTGTTTCCTTTTCAATCCGCAAAGTAAAACGCGCCGCCGCGCCGCAGACGAAACTCGCTTCCGTTCCGACGCCGTTGGCGCCGGAGGCTCTGCCCGCGCTTTGCGGCGCGCGAAATTTCTCGCTGATTTTTTCCGGATAAAAAGCCATCAAGTAAAAAGTAAAAAGTAAAAAGTAAAAAGTAAAGAGCCGGTTTGATTTAGTCGCGCGATTAGAAATTAAATGCCAAACTTTACTTTCCGCGTTTATGCCGATTTTGTGTAAAATAAGTTTAATGAGGCTGTTTTACTTTTTACTTTTTACTTTTTACTTTTTACTCTGCTTCGGGTGTCGCCCGTCAGCCGCGCCGGTTTCGGTTTCCAATCAACCAATTTCGGTCAACGGCGTTCCGCAGACGAATCTGCCGATGCCGCCGCTCAAAAACGTCGAAAATCTCGGCTGGCAGACTTTTGACAGCCGCCAGGTAAAGCTCGGCGAAATGAAAGGCAAGGTCACGGTGCTGGATTTCTGGGCGACGTATTGCCCGCCTTGTCTGGAAGAAATTCCGCATCTGGTGAGCCTCCAGGAAAAATACGGGGCGCAGAATTTCGAAGTCGTCGGCTTGCACGTCGGCGGCGACGAAGACCGCCCGAAAGTTCCGGAATTTGTCGAAAAATTGAAGATGAATTACACGCTCGCCACGCCCGAAGACGATTTGACCAACGCTTTATTCGGCGGCAATTCGGCGATTCCGCAGACTTTCGTTTTCGGGCGCGACGGAAAATTGATAAAGAAAATTGTCGGCTTTGATAAGGAAAAAAAAGCCGAGCTGGACGCGGCAATCGAAGAGGCAATCAGAAATTGATTTGAAAGATTCAAACGAGGAAAAACCGAAACCGAAATTCCCGATTGTCGACCAAATCTCGTCGGGCGGCGTCGCTTTTCGCCGAACCGAATCAAAGATTGAAGTGGCAATCGTTTCCGTCAATCCGAGCCGGCGCTGGCAATTGCCGAAAGGCATTATCGACGCGGGCGAGACGCCGGAAATAGCCGCCTTGCGCGAGGTGCGCGAAGAAGCCGGAATCGAAACCGAAATAGTGGAATTGATTGAAAAAGTCGAATACTGGTATGTCGGTTTTCACAAGGGCGAGCGCGTCCGCTTTCATAAATTCGTCTATTTTTACCTGTTGAAATACCTGCGCGGCGACGTCGCCGACCACGACCACGAAATCGCCGAGGCGCGCTGGACGCCCGCCGCTGAAGCGATTGAAATGCTGGCGTTTAAGAGCGAAAAAGACGTTGTCAAAAAAGCATTTGACCGAATCAAAACGGCGGACGAGATTTGAAATTTGAAATCTGAGATCAGCCGGCGGCGGCGAAAATTCCGGCTCGCGATTCCAAAGCTCAAATAAAATGTCAAAACAGCGAAACTTGTTCGCCCTTTTGCTTGTGCGTTACTATAAACACTCAAACAAAAATAATTTAAAGAGGGTAAATTTATGATTAAGCTGGAAGACGCGCGAAAAATCATCGCCGCCGCCGAAAAGAAAGCCGCCGAAATCGGTCAGCCGATGAACATCGCCGTCGCCGACGCGGGCGGAAACCTCGTCGCACACGTTCGAATGGACGGCGCGTGGCTGGGCAGCATCGATGTTTCCATCAAAAAGGCGTGGACGGCGCGCGCTTTTGACATCACGACCAAAGATTTGGCGGAGCACAGCCAATCGGGCGACCAGTTTTTCGGCATTCACGCTTCGAATAACGGACGAGTGATGATTTTTGCCGGCGGCATTCCGCTCAGAAAAGGCGGGCAGATTGTCGGCGCCATCGGCGTTTCGGGCGGCAGCGGCGAGCAGGACCATTCGGTCGCCGAAGCCGGAGCCGCCGCCTGCGAGCAATAATCCGCGATTTATAATAAACGCTCGGTTTTTATTCATTTTTTATTCATTTCGATTTTGATGAAAACGGAGCGTTATTCCGTTTCGATAATCTATGCGCGATATTTCCGCCGGAAATATCGCGCGGCTCGCAGCTTTTGACGAAAAATATGAAAAAGCTCGGCGGGCTAACCGGCAAGATTCATTTTTCGCAGAATTTCCTGAAAACGCGAATCGTCTTTCAGATTGGCGAAACGCGGCTCGTCTTTGGTCCAAATCATCCGCTCTTCGCGCCGCTCCAGGCATTTTTGCAAACCGGCAAAGGCTTCGTCACGGCGCCCGATTTCGCTGTAATGCATCGCCAAAAAATAGAGCGATTTCGGGTCTTTTTCAGCCATTTTTTTCAGATGATTGCGCATTTCCGTCGTTTTATCGGTTTGTCTGGTTTTGTAATAAGCGGTCGCCAGCATCGATGCCCACGCAAAATCGGTGTCTTTCGAATTCGGAAACAGCTCATTGCCCGAGGTGATAACTTTTGCATAATCACCTTTGAGCAGATGGATTTTCCCGATGCCGCGCCGGGCGAATTGCGAATCTTCGTCCATTTCCAGAGTCGCCTGCAGCACTTTCAGAGCCTGGTCGAATTCGCCGCGTTTTTCCAGAATAGCGAAAAGCGGCACGCCCAAATCCGCCGAGCGCGGGTCGAGCTGACGCGCCGTATTGATTTCGGCGAGTCCTTCGTCGTAGCGTCCCAGCGTCGCCAGCAGACGCGCGTAAAACTGATGCGCGTTGACGCTGTCGGGATTCAGCTTAATCGCCTGCCGGAAAGAATTTTCTGCGCCCGCCCAATCCCAATCGTGTGAATATTTAATCCGACCGAGCGAGCTGTGCGCCTCGGCTAGATTCGGGTCTAACGCCAGGGCTTTGTCGGTCGCGGTTTTGGCTTTCGCGTAAAGCTCGGAGTCGGCGCTGCTCGTAAAATTCGCCTGCCAGATATAGGCATCCGCCAAGCCCGTGTAAGGCGAAGCGTATTCGGGATCGAAATTTATCGCCTGCTGGAATTCGGCAATCGCTTTGGCGGGATTTCTTTTCTCCAGAAAAAGCCGCCCGCGCCAGTAGGCGTGAAAGGCATCACGGTTTTCCGTCTCGCGCCGCGTTAAAAGCTCGCGGTCTTTTTCAATCAGACGGGAAACGAGCGATTGCGTGACTTTAGTTGAAATCGTGTCCTGGAGATTGAAAAAATCCGCTTCCGCCGAATCAAACGAGCCTTGCCAGAGCTGCGCGCCGTCGCGCACGTCCCACAAACGCAGGTTGACCCGCAGGCGATTCTCGATCGTTTGCAGAGTTCCTTCCAAAACGGCATCGACCTTTAATTCCGCGCCGAATTTGAGCGGGTTTTTGTCGGCTTCCGTGTAATCTTTGACCGAGTTGAGCGGGCGCACGGCAAAACGATTCAAACTGCCCAGCCGACTAATCAGCGAATCCGTCAAGCCTAACGACAGCGCTTTGCTTTGTTCGTTTTCGGTCAAGGTTTTCAAAGGCAAAACGGCGATGGTGCGAATATTTCTCTGCGCGACCGGAACGCCGGAAAGCCCTTTCCGTTCACCAAAACCCCACCAAACCGCAAAGCTCGTCACAAAAAGCCAACCGAGCAAAATTATCCCGATAAAATGCCAGCGAATTTGCGCTTTCGGCTGTTCGACTGGCATTGCATCGACCGCCGCCGCTGCCGACGACGCCGCTGAATCGAGCGGCGCGGCGCTTTGGGCTTTGCCGTTTTCGACCACTTCGCGCACGTCGGCGACAAAACGATAACCGCGTTTCGGAACGGTTTTAATAAAATTTTTTTTGCCGTTTTCGTCGAGAGTTTTTCTGAGCAGCGAAACGGTATAGGTGATATTGCTTTCCTCGACAAAAGCGTCGCGCCAGACCGTTTCCAGCAGTTCTTCGCGCGAAACGACGTCGCCTTGTCTGCCGACCAGCAAAACTAAAACTTCCAGAGCCTTCGGAAATATCCGAACCAGCTCGCCGTCGCGCCACAGGCTCGGTGTTTCCGCGTCGAGGCGAAAATCGCCGAATTCGTAAAAATGTTTGATTTTGTGGGACATCTCGAATCAAATGTTTTTCCAATAAATTTCCAACCTTTTCCAAAGGCTTTTTTTTTAGCTTAAGGGTCAGACTGTTGACGCATCAAACGCAAATCTTTTGCGGCGATGACAATAAACTCAAAAGGAAAAAAAATGAAAGAAATGAAAACAATAAACTTACTGTTAAACTTAGCATTATGTCTGATGATCGTTGTCGGCGTTCACTCGAATGCCGCCGCCAGCACCGCTATCGCCACAGTCGCACCCAACACATCAGCCCCGAACGTCTTTTACACCGGCGGATGTAACGGCAACTTTACGCTCGCAACGAACAACGCCTTTATCCGAAGCAAGGTCGGCTTCGGCTTCAATCCCAACGTGACAGTGACGTTCGGTCTGATGGTCGGGCTCTGTCCCAGCTACCAGATGAGTCCGAATGGCATCTGGCATCTGGTGCTCGCTGACCCGAACGGAATGCCGGTTGCGTTTTCGGTGACCGACAATATCAACGGAAACATTTTGCTGCAAGGCACTTTCGGCAGAGCAATTCTGCACGGTCGGTCGGGAAACAGCTCGCTGGCTTTGACCCTGTGGCAGGACAACGTGACTTATAATGCCGCGTCGCTCTGGTTTCCCGCCGGCGGTTTTGCGATGAATGGCGGCTCTTTATCGGTCGCCATCCTGTCGCAGCAGCCGGTCGTTGCCAATCCGCCGAACGACGACGGCGGCGCGCCGGGACCGCTGGTGTTTCAAGCAAACGGCGACATTAACTTCGGCAGGCAATAATCCGTTCTGAGCGGAGACTGTTCGTTTAATTGACCCGGCAAATGACAAAGCGCGAGCCGTCGTGAAGGCTCGCGCTTTGTCATTTGCCGAACAATGCTTTCGCTTAAAAATCGTGTAAAATAATTACGAAACCTTTTCTCGTAATTTTATGCGCGATAT
>DASVRL010000060.1:0-4983 GCA_036388635.1 Pyrinomonadaceae bacterium | reverse complement strand
ATGCGCGAGGGGAAGTTGGCCTTAATGAGTCCGGTGATGACATCGACGGAGGGGCGCTGCGTGGCGAGCACGAGATGAATGCCGACGGCGCGCGCCATCTGCGCCAGCCGCGTGATTGATTCCTCGACTTCCTTTCCGGCGACCATCATCAAATCCGCCAATTCGTCGATGATAATCACGATATACGGCAGAGTTTTCCAGGGCTCGCCGTTGTCGTCGAAATGTTCGACGGCGTTGCGTTTTTTAACTTCCACATTAAAGCCGTCGATGTTGCGCACGCCCCAGCCCGCCAAATCTTTATAGCGTTTTTCCATTTGGGAAACCGCCCATTTCAGCGAAATTGTAGCGCGTTTCGGATCGGTGATAATCGGCGTCGCCAGATGCGGAATGTCGGCGTAAAGCCCGAGTTCCAGACGCTTCGGGTCAACCATTATAAATTTCACTTCGTCGGGTTTCGCTTTGTACAGAATCGAAACGACGAGCGTGTTGACGCCGACGGATTTTCCCGCGCCCGTTGCGCCCGCGATAAGCAGGTGCGGCATTTTCGCCAAATCGGCGACGTAGTTTAAACCGTCGATGGTTTTGCCCAGAGCGATGGTCAGAAGCGAATTCGATTCTTTGAATTTTCTCGATTCGATGACCTCGCGCAGGTAAATCGTTTCGCGGTCGTGATTCGGCACTTCGATGCCGACATAGGCTTTGCCCGGAATGCGGTCGATGCGGATTGACTCGGCTTTTAAGGCGAGACACAAATCGTCGGAAAGGCTCGTGATGCGCGAATATTTCACGCCCGGGTCGGGCTTGAATTCGTAAGTCGTGACGACCGGACCCTGGCAGATGTGCATTACGCGTCCGGTGACGTTGAATTCTTTGGTTTTTTCCGTCAATTCCTGTGCGACGGCGAGCAGAGATTCTTCTTTTTGTTCGACGTGCGGTGCGGCGGCGGTTAAAAACTGCGGTTCGGGAAGAACGTAATTGTCGAAATTCTGCGGCGGCAGCTTTTCGTTGACAAAAGGCTTTTCGACGGTTTCCTCAATTTCGACGGCTTCTTCCTCGTCCTCTAAAACGTTTTCCAGCTCGCCCGTCGCTTTCATCGGCGAAATCGGAATCTGCGCGATTTCTTCGTCTAAAACTTTTGGCAAGACCAAATCGTCCGTCTCGTCATCCGGCGCAATTTCCTCGCCGCCCGTGAAATGGGTTTCTTCGCTGGTCGAAATCGTCGGGCGGATTTCTTCTTCAAAAGGCTCTTCGACGGGTTCGGGTTTCGCTTCGACTTTCGGCTCGATTTTCGGCTCGGCTTTCAGCTCGATTTTTGGCTCGACTTCTTTCGGTTTTTCGTTGGCGCGTTTGAAAATGTCGCCGATTTTTGCGCCGAGCGGAGATACGGTTTCGGCGGTCGCAGCAGTTTTCCCGTTTTTCACGACCCGCGTCTCGCCAGCCGAAATCGTCGGGTTTTCTCTTTCGACGCGCATCTCGCGGCGGCGCTCCATTCTCTCCTGCGCTCTTTTATTTTGCGCTTCGCGCCAGGCGCGGAAACGAGCCGACCATTCGCTGATTCCGAAAAAATCGAAAATCGTTTTAAATCCGCTTAAAAACGAAAAATAAGAAAGATTCGTGATAAGCAGCAAGGAAGTAAAAAACAAACCTCCGAGGACAATCGTCGCGCCGACCGCGCCGAGCAGGTAAACGAAAACTCGCCTTACGGTTTCTCCGACCAGCGCGCCTTCTCCGCCGAATAATTCAAACAAGCCGGACAATGAAGCAACAAAAATCATGAATCCGATTATCCGGCTCGGACGCGGCAAAACATTTTCGCTGCGAAAAAATCGCCACGCGATTAAAGCCAGTAAAGCCGGTATTACGTAAGCCGTCAGACCGACCGTCTCGTTGATTAAAATTCCGGCGATATTCGCGCCGATAACGCCAATCCAATTCTGCGTAATCTGCGTTGTGCTGCTGTTGCAGCAATACCTGTCGTGCATGTCAAACGAGATTAAAGACAAAAACACGAGAACGGCGATTATCAACAGAAGGCTGGCGATAATCTCGCTAGTCATCGAATAGCTTTTGGCGGCTTGTTTTTTCTGGACTTTTGTTGCCATTAATTTATTGCTTGCTGACTGCTTTTTCTAAACAACAAATACGCTTTGATAAAATCGTCGATGTCGCCGTCTAAAACCGTATCGACGTCGGTTCGCTCAAATTTCGTGCGCGCGTCTTTGACCAGTCGATACGGCTGCAAAGTGTAATTGCGAATCTGCGAGCCGAAGGCAATGTCCTGCTTGGTCGATTCGAGTTCGGCGACTCCTTCGCGCCGTTTTTCCAGTTCCAATTCATACAATTTGGAACGCAAAACCTGCATCGCCACCGCGCGATTCTGAATCTGCGAACGCTGATTCTGACACGTGACGACGGTTCCGGTCGGCAGATGCGTGATGCGCACCGCGCTGTCGGTCGTATTGACGTGCTGCCCGCCCGCGCCGGTCGAGCGATACGTATCGACGCGCAAATCCTTGTCCTGAATGTCAACTTCGATATTTTCGTCAATTTCCGGCGAAACGAAAAGCGAGGCGAACGAGGTTTCGCGGCTGCCGCCGGAATTAAACGGCGAAATCCGCACCAGACGATGAACGCCCGCTTCGCACGAAAGCAAGCCGTAAGCGTATTCGCCCCCGACGCGAAAAGTCGCGCTCTTTATTCCGGCTTCGCCGCCCGCCTGTTCGTCCAGAATATCGACTTTGAAGCCGCGTTTCTCCGCCCAGCGCAGATACATCCTGAGCAGCATCTGCGCCCAATCCTGCGCGTCCGTGCCGCCGGCGCCCGATTGAATCGAGCAAATCGCGTTGTTCGCGTCGGTTTGTCCCGACAAAAGCGCTTCGGTTTCCGCTTCGGAAACTTCGGTTTCGAGCCTGCCGATTAAATCGCTCAACTCTTTCAGAGAGCTTTCATCCGTTTCGGCAAATTCAAAAAGAACTTCCGCGTCGGAAACGGCGGATTCAAAAGATTCCTGCGCCGTAATTAATTTTTCCAGACGGCTTCTCTGCTGAACAATCGTCTGAGCTTTGCCCGAATCGTTCCAGAAATCGGGCGCGGAGATTTGCGCTTCCAGTTTTTCGAGCTCGGCGCGTTTTTTCGGCGCGTCAAAGAAACCTCCCGAGCTGTTCGACCTGGCGTTTTATTTCTTCGTATTTGGTTTGTAAATCTGTTAATTCAATCATTATTTAGAAAGTATAAAACGAAAAGAGCGTGAAAACTAATATGAAAATTTTATGCTTTATTTTCGTCTTTGGCGAATTTCCGGCGCAAACCCGACAAAATTAAGATAATGCTGACCGCCGCGCACAGCCACGCGAACCAGTCGCCGTATTTGACATAAAAAGTCTGCTTTCCGTCGGATTTGGCGATTGTCCAAACGCGGGTCGCTTCCGTATAAGGCTCCGCCGCGTCCAGGATTTCGCCGCGCTCGTCGATGTAAGCCGTGACGCCGACATTGGTGACGCGCAAAACCGGACGCCGCGTTTCGACCGCGCGGAAAACCGCGCTTGCCAGATGCTGCCGCAAAACCGGCGTGTTTCCGAGATAACCGTCGTTGGTCATTTCAATTAAAACGTCCGCGCCAGCCCGCGCGTATTCGCGCGAAAGATTCGGGAAATGCGACTCGAAACAAATCATCACGCCGCCGCGCGCCGCGCCGAACGGCAGCAAATCATACTCGGTGCCGAAAGAAAAGTTTCCGACCATCGTCGGCACCAGCGATTGCAGAGGCGCGGGAACGGGCGCGTATTCGCCGAACGGCAGCAGAAAAATCTTATCATACTGCGCGATTTTTTCGCCTTTTTCATTGACCATTACGGCGGAGTTGAAATAGCTGTCGCGCGCGGCGTCCGGCTCGGCGGAATTGAACAGCAGACTCGCATTATTGCGCGTCGTCAGCGCTTTTAAAAACTCCTGAAATTCACGGTCGCGCTCGTATCGAAAATTCATCGGCGATTCGGGAAAGATAACCACGACGGGCGACGGGCTGCCGGTTCGCTGAATATTCTGTAAAGCGCTTTCGGTCAGTTCGACGTGCTTTTCTCTCAACCTTCGCCAGTCTTCGTATTTCAAACCGCTCATCGGCACGTCCGGCTGAATGGCGACGACGTGAGTCGGCATTTCTTCCGGCGGCAAAGCTTCGGAGTTTTTTTGAAATCTAACCAGTTCAAAAGAAACCGACAAAAGCGAAATGTAAAGCGGAATCGTCAGGTAAAAATACTTCGGCGCTTTTCCGGATAAAACAAATAATAATTTCCAGGTGACGTAAGCGCTCAGCGAGACGACCACAAATCCGACCAGATAAATCCCGCCGACAGAGGCGAATTGGATTGTCGATAATTTAAACGCCTGCGAATAAGCAATCGCGTTCCAGTTATTGCCGGTCGTCCAAAACCGCAAAAATTCAATCGCCGTCCACAGAAACGGCGCCGAGAAAATCGCGTAAGCGCCAAAACGCCTGAGCAAAACCGAAAACAGCAGCGCGAAAATCGCCGGGAAAAGTCCGACCGCCGTGCAGGCGCATAAAACCAGAAAGTAAGAAACCGGCGCGGGCATTCCGCCGTAATGCGTCGGCGCGTAGGCGAGCCACCAGCAAGTGCCGAAAAAGAAAACGATTCCCCAGAGCCAGCCGAGCAAAAATGATTTGACGATTGAATGCTTTTCGCGCTCGATTGCGCAAAACAAAGGCACCAGTCCAAACCAAGCCAAAAACCAGAACTCGAAACCCGGAAAAGCCAGAGCCAGCAGAATTGCCGACAGAACGGCTAAAAGCGAATTTTGCAGTGAGGGAAATTTCGCTTTCGCCGCCGTGAAAAACTTCATGGCGACAGTTTAGCAAAAATCTCTGCCGCAGAGAACACGGCGAAATTTTCCGGCAGACGGCTTCAGAACTTAAGCTGCCGGTTATAAAACATTAAAAGATTTTGCCCGTGAAAGGGCGCGAAAAAA
>DASVRL010000059.1:0-15262 GCA_036388635.1 Pyrinomonadaceae bacterium | reverse complement strand
CGAAATTGCCGTCGGGCGTAATTTGCGGGAAAGATTCGCCGCCTTTATCGGTTAATTGTTTCAGCTCGCCGCCGTCAAAATTCATCCGCCAGATATGCGGCGCGCCGGTCCGCGACGAAACGAAGACGATAAATTTGCCGTCTTTGGAAACCACCGGCGAATCATCCGCCGCGCCGTCGGTCGTCAGCCGGCGGCGATTCGTGCCGTCCTCGTTCGTTATCCAGATATCGGGATTTCCGCTTTCAATCGAAACGAAAACGATGCGCCCGTCGCCCGTGTATCTGACGCCGCCGATGCCGTCGTAACTGCCGCCGACCAGCGGTTTGAGCTGATTAATCTGCGCGGTCGGAGCCACCCAGATATTCGCGCTTTTTTCGTAAATCGTCGCCAGCAGCCGCGTCGAATCTCTATTCAGGCTGACATTGAAATAATCGCTGATTTCATCGGTGACGTGGCTGGTTTTCCTGTCCGAGCGCGTGACTTTTATAATTTGATATAACTCGGAACCGGCTTCCGTCGCCGTAATCAGCAGCGTATTAATATCGCCGGTCCAGAGAACTCTGCCGATGCGCGACCATTTTTTCTCGGTCAAAAGCTTTTCCTGCGCGGTTTTAACGTCGATTTCGATGAGGCTCATCAAATCGCCCAGCGCGGCATCGAGCTTGCCGGTCGGGCAGGCGATGGTTTTTCCGTCCGGCGACCAGGAGAGGCTTTCACGGTTGTTTTTAATCAGGAAAAACGGTTTTTTCTTCTCTATCAAAGTGCGCTGGTTTATTCCGTCAATGCTTGAAATAACAATACAGTCGACGTTTTCGTGCGGCTTCTGGCGAATAAAGGCAAAGCTTTTGCCGTCCGGCGAAAAAGAAATCGCCGAATCGACGTCGCGCGCGATTTCCTGCGGCGCATTGCCTAAAAACGGAATTCGGTAAAGCGTTCCGCTGGAAGTGACATCGAATCTCGTAAAATAAATCCAATCTCCGTCGGGCGAAAAAAGCAGGCTGCCGAACGACGAACCCGGCTCGACGAGCTGTTGCCCGGTCGGGTCGTCAACTTGGCAGCGCCACAGGCTGTGCTTTCCGTTTTCGGTCTGGACGTAGACGACAAAACGCCCGTCCGGCGAGATAGCGGCATTTGTCCTGTTCCCGGTGGTTGTCAGACGCTTGATTTTTTTCTCTCCGGTTGTACTTTCGGAAGGAGATTTAAAAAAATAAAACGCCAGCGCGATGCCGGCAAAAATAAATCCGGCGATTGCCAGCCCGGCAAACAGGCTGCGGCGCGGTTTGAGCGTGATGAGCTGGGATAAATTTTTAAATCCGATGGTTTCGTTTTTGTTTTGTCCCGGCAATTGGGTTGCCGCAAACCCGCCGGAAGCGGCGTCGAAAGCGAAATCGCTCCGGCTTAAAAAATAATTTTTGAGATTTTTCAAAGCGCTGACGAATTCGCGCGCCGTCTGAAAACGGTCTTCTTTTTGTTTTTCGAGCGCTTTCGCGATGACCGCTTCAATCTGCGGCGGAATGGCGGTCAGGGCGGGCGGCTGATTTAAAATCGAGGCGATCGTATCGCTGACCGAAGCGCCGGTAAAAGGCTGCCGCCCGGTCAGCATCTCGAACAAAACCACGCCCAAAGCCCAGATATCCGCGCGCTCGTCGACCGGCTGCCCGCGCAGCTGTTCGGGCGACATATAATTGATTGTCCCCATAATCAAGCCCGATTGCGTGTGGATGGCGGAAGCGGTCGGCGCGTCCGGGCTGCTTTGCAGCATTTTTTCGAGATTGGTCAGTTTTGCCAAGCCGAAATCCAGAACTTTGACGTAGCCGTCGGGCAAAATCATAATGTTTTCCGGCTTGATGTCGCGATGGACGACGCCCGATTCGTGCGCCGCCGCCAGAGCGTTCCCGATTTGCACGGCGATGTCGAGAATCTCGTCGAGCGTTAATTTATTTTTACTCAGACGGTCGCGCAACGTTTCGCCTTTAATGTATTCGGAGACGATAAAATGAAAGTCTTCGTGCCGCCCGAATTCGTAAAGCGTCAAAATATTCGGGTGGCTTAAAGCGGAGATGGTTTTGGCTTCCTGGCGAAAACGGCGGAGTTTTTCGGCGTCGTCGCTCTGGTTAAGAACCTTGACGGCGACCAGCCGCCCGAGCTCCGAATCGTTGGCGAGATAGACTTCGCCCATTCCGCCCTGACCGATCAGAGATTTAATTTCGTAACGCTGCAATTTTGTTCCGGGAGAAAGTTTCACTTGATAAAGTTTTAACCGAATATGAAATACACGCCCGCATTTTATATCAAAATTGATAGTCTTACTATCAAAAATGATAGGTTTTTCCAACTGTTTTAATCAAAAACGCCGTATTTTCCGGCAAATATAAATGGCACATTTATTGCTCACAGAAAAACAGGCGTAGCGCCCTTCTTTATTTAATACTTAAAAAAATCTGGAGAAAATTTATGCCGGCTGATGATTTTACGAGTTGTAAAACCAAAGATGACCCTAATTACGATTATTTTGCGTGTCAATTTTTTGAATCTCTGACAAGATACCAGACAACCGACCCGAATGGCTACTGGTTCGGCAGGCTCGTCGCTTTCGGTTTTACGCTCAACAATCTAGGCGGAGAAAATTTCACCGAGGACAATTTTCGCGAAGACCTCGAAAACGCCGATATCGTCTTTCATAGCTACACGCTGGTCGAGGTGAATTATCAGCAGCAATTGACGGAACAATCCGCGCCGGTTACCGTCACCGGAAAAGTCGAATTCGATATGACGATAGACGGAGACAGGCGAACCAGCGCTTACGATTTTTCGTTTCAAATCAACCGCGGCTGGTTAGCTTCCGGAATCACGTTTTCCTAGAATCTTTTGTTTTCAGTTCCAACCCCAGCAGTTTGTCGGAAAAATTTCACAAAGCTTCACACTCTTACAAAACGCTGCGTTCTTTAACCGGAACGCAGCGTTTTGTTTATCTTTATATGTGACCGACCGGTTTGGTTTGTCTCGACTTCTTCGACGCCAAACACGACCCGGTCATAAAAAAAACGATTTTTAATCCGGCAAGCCGCATTTTTGCCGGTTTTCTTTGCAATAACGCATGATTCCTTCGCGCAACTGGAGCGAGTAATCGAGCGAGAAGATTTCTCTGGCGAATGAAGATTTCGTAAATGTCCGTCCGGCTGAATCCGCCGCGCGCGGGTCAACGGTTTTGAACCACTTGAGCATTTCGTCGTCGCGGCATTTCAAATCGTTGTAGGGCATCGCTTCAATGGCAAGATTGCGCGGCGTTTCCGCCATCGAGTGACACGAAAAACACGAAGAAGCCGGAGCGTCAATCATTCCGTTCAGGCGACCGCCGCAGCCGAGATGCGGCGTCACCGGATTTTGGCGGTTTATCAACGATTCGCTCAAATTCCCGCCGAGCTTAACGCCCACGTCGTTGCCGAACATCAAGCCGACAAATTCGAGTTTCAGCCATCTTTGCAGATTTTCTTTTTCCGCCGCCTGCAAATTCGACGCGAAAGGATAATCGAAAATCGGTTTGGCGTCTTTATTATAAGTAAACGTCCCGAAAACCCAGCCGTTCGGCGCGCGGTCGTCGCGTGCGGCGACGTCAATCTGCAAGAGCCGGAGCTTATCGAAACATTTCGCGTCCGGCGCGCTTGCCGTTAAACATTCGCCGCCGGAAAAACCGCTCGCCCGCGCGCGCTTCGTGTCCGCCAGCCATTCGGCGCTGTTTTCCAGGAAAGGCGCCACGCTGGCATCGGCTTGCGTGAAAATCAGCTTCAAACTGATGCTGCCGGCGGGAAATCCTTCCGCCGGAAAATTTTTCGCGCTCGGAGTTTCGCTGCGCGTCATTTCTTCCCAGACTTTGCCGAGATAAAACGCGCCGCGCGAATTGTAAAAGGCGATTGCCCACGATTGATATTTCGGCGCGTCGGGCGCGCATTCTTCGCGGCTGCCTAAAAGCTCCGCGCGGCAGGTTTTTCTTTCCTGCGTCAGCCCGCGCGCAAACTCTCTGCCGTATTTGCCCGCGTGCATCCACGGCGCGTGAACCCATTTTCGCGCGGCGTTATCTTGCACGCGCCACTGGATTTCGAGATTTCCTTCAAAAGCGTATTTGAGGATTTCCGTCATATATTCGCGGCTTTGAGTTTTAAAATCGAAATTTTCCCAGAGCCGAATCCCGTCGGCGCAGGATTCCGAAATCAGCTCGACCGGAAAATCCTGGCTCAGCTTAAAAATCGAAAATTTCCGCGCGTCCTTTTCATTTAGTTTTTCCCACCACGACGGCGGCTGGTATTCGGCAGCCAAATCGGGAAAATGATAATTGACGGTTTTTAAATCCGTTTCGCATTTGCATTTTTCCTCCGTCTCGCTTGCCGGCTCGGGTTTCGGCAAAAACAGCAAACCCAGACAGCCGGCGAGAAAAAACGTCGCGGCGAGCATTTTTTTCGACGCCTGACGGATATTGATAAAACGCTGCAAAGCAGATTTTTTGACGGTTAAAAGCGAGCTGGTTTCGTCTTTCCGGCGGCTGATCGAGCCGGAGATATTTTCCTGCTGGTGCGGTAGCGGGTCGAAAGGCGGAGTTTTTGTTTCCGGCAAATCGTCGAATTTTCGGGCGGGCATATTAATCTCCAGGATATCGGGATGCGTAAATCGTGAGCTGAATTAATGCTGCGGTAAAACTCAAAGAATAGTTGCATTTATCGTGCCGTTTGTAAATCAGCCGAACTTGGCTGAATTTGCTTGTGTCCGGCTTATAATTATGTAAATATCTAAAAATAGAATCTCAAAGGTAATCGCTCTTTATCTAAAAAAGTAGAATAAATTTTCCGCAGAAAGAGTTCCAAAAAGATGCAAGAATTTACAGACCAAATGCCCACGGATATTTCACGTTTTCCGATGGTGCCGATACGCGATGTCGTTATCTTTCCGTTTACCAAAGTCGCCTTTAAAATCGGGCGACCGAGTTCCGTGCGCGCTTTAGAGCAGGCAATGCAGGGCGACCGCAATATTTTTCTCGCCACGCAGCACGACGCGACCGTCGATGAACCGAGCGCCGAGCAGATTTACAACGTCGGCACCTTGGGCAGAATTCTTCAGGCGCAGAAACAGGAAAACGGGCAAATCAAAGTCGTCGTCGAAGGGCGCGAGCGCGCGACCACGATTCGCATCGAGCAAAACAGCGACGGAATGTTTTTCGCGCTCGTGCGCCGCGTGCCGTCGGTCGACGAATCGGGTTTCCGCACCGATGGGCTTTTGCAGAAAATTCACGGTCTGGTCGAGCAGCTTCTGCGCGTTTCGCCCGACGCTTACACCGACGCTCTGCACGCCAGTTTAAGAGGAATTTCCGCCGCACAGATTGCCGACGCGATGAGTTCGCACCTGCGCATTCCGGTCGAAGAAAAACAACAGCTGCTGGAGATTTTTTCCGTCCAGGAACGCCTGCAAAAATTAATCGAGATACTCGAAACGGAAATCGAGAAAAAACAGCTCGACCGCTCGGTTCACAGCCGCGTCAAGCGCCAGATGGACAAAACGCAGCGCGAATATTATCTGAACGAGCAGATCAAAGCGATTCACAAAGAACTCGGACGCAAGGACGAAAAAGCCGAGTTTGACGAATTGAAGAAACGCATCGAAGAAGCCGGAATGAGCGAGGAAGCGCGCGAAAAAGCGATGCAGGAAATGGCGCGGCTCGAAGCGATGCCGCCGATGAGCGCCGAAAGCACGGTTTCGCGCACTTATATCGACTGGCTGATAAACGTTCCGTGGCAAAACCGCTCGGAAGAAATCAACGATTTGAACGAAGCCGAAAGAGTTTTAAACGAAGACCATTACGGCTTGGAAAAAATCAAGGACAGAATTCTGGAATATTTAGCCGTCCGCCAATTGGTAAAAAATCCGAAAGGCACGATTCTTTGTTTCGTCGGCGCGCCCGGCGTCGGCAAAACGAGTCTGGGAAAATCAATCGCCAACGCGACCGGCAGAAAATTCGTGCGTTTATCTTTAGGCGGCGTTCACGACGAAGCCGAGATTCGCGGACATCGCCGCACCTACATCGGCTCGATGCCCGGACAGATTATACAGCTTCTGAAACGCGCCGGAACGGTCAATCCGGTTATTCTGCTGGACGAAGTCGATAAGCTCGGGCGCGATTTTCGCGGCGACCCGTCGGCAGCGCTTTTGGAAGTGCTCGACCCGGAACAAAACAACACTTTCCGCGATCATTATCTGGACGTCGATTACGATTTGTCGCAGGTCTTTTTCATCGCGACGGCAAACGTTCTGCACACGATTCCCGCGCCGCTGCAAGACCGTCTGGAAATCCTGCGCCTGTCGGGTTACACCGAGCGCGAAAAAGTCGAAATCGCCAAACGACATTTGATGCCGAAACAGGCGGAAACCAATGGTCTCGACGCGGAAAAAGTGAAATTCACGGACGACGGCGTTTTGGAAGTCATCCGTCATTACACGCGCGAAGCGGGCGTCCGCAATCTGGAAAGGGAAATCAGTTCGTGCCTGCGCAAGGTCGCCAAAAATTTTGTCGTTCACGAAAATAAAGACGATTTTCGTCTGGTGATTGACGCCGAAAAAGTCCGCGAGCTTTTGGGCACGATTCGTTTCCGCAAACAGGATGTCGCCCGCGTCAGCGAAGTCGGGCTGGTCAACGGCTTGGCTTGGACGGAAGTCGGCGGCGACGTTTTGCAGGTCGAAGCCACGCTCGTCAGAGGCAAAGGCGAAGTCACGCTGACCGGTCAGCTCGGCGACGTGATGAAGGAATCGGCGCGCGCCGCCTTAACCTGCGTCCGCACGCGAGCCGAAAAACTCGGCATCAGTCACGATGATTTCCGCGAAAAAGATTTGCACATCCACGTTCCGGAAGGCGCGATTCCGAAAGATGGACCGAGCGCCGGAATCACGCTGGCGACGGCGATGGTTTCCGCGCTGACCGGCAAAGCCGCGCGTCACGACGTAGCGATGACCGGCGAAATCACTCTGCGCGGCAAAGTCCTGCCCATCGGCGGCGTCAAGGAAAAACTGCTCGCCGCGCACCGTTTCGGTCTGAAAACGATAATTATGTCGAAAGACAACGAAAAGGATTTGGCGGACGTGCCGGAAGAAGTCCGCGAAGATTTAACGATTCACCTGGTCGAAATGATTGACGAAGTGCTGGAACTGGCTCTTCTAAAAGAAAAATCCGAAGAAATTCTCGAAGTCGAACCGCCGCCGGCGGTCTGGAACGCCGATTCGACAACGCAGGAAATTACTTTGAATATCGAATAGCGCGTAGAAATATAAACGCTAATTGTTCGGCTGAATAAAGGATTATATCAATTGTAATCCTTTATTCAGCCGATTTTCTTTTGCCTGAGAATTCCGTTTTGGCGATAAATGCCGCTTAGTATTATTTGACTTAATTTAATTTTCGTTCTATTTTCGAAAATCAAAATGCTAAAGGAGCAATAAAATGAGCAAAGCGGAATCGGCGGATTTGATTATGAAATTGTATGATTTGCGACGCGAGGAAAAAATGCGCGAGGCGCGCGGCTGGATAACTTCGTTTTTTCCCGAAAGCGCCGCCGACATTATGCAGGCGATGGTCAGCGCGGAAACGAGCGCGTATTTTCGGATGGTGACGAGTTACTGGGATATGGCGGCGGGCTTTGTCAAGCACGGTGCGATTGACGAGGAAATGTTTCTCGAATCAAACGGCGAATGCGTGTTGGTTTTTTCGAAGATCGAGCCGTTTCTGGAAGAATTGCGGCAGATTATGGCAAGCCCGAATTATCTGAAAAATCTGGAAACGCTGATTATGAAAATGCCGGACGCGAAAGAGCTGCTCGCCTCGCGCCGCGAAATGATGAAGCGCTGGATGCAGATGCGCGCGGAAACGGCGCAAACGGCTTAAGCTGTTTTCAAGTAAAAAGTAAATAGGTAAAAGGCAAAAGGTAAGAATAAGAGTCGAGAAATAACGGCAGCCGGTAATATTCAGCTCTGTTATTTAGTCCTTGGTTTTTACTTTTGCCTTTTCGCTTTTGCCTTTTGCCTTTTTACTTTTTACTTTTTACTTTTTACCTTGCTCGCTCTCGCCTTTTTCAGCTTTTTCTCGCCCGTCAGACTGACGCTGCGATTGCTGTCTTTGAGAAACGCTTCTTTGAAGGCGATTTTGCCGTTTTTCAAAAGTCGCCGCCCGCCGACAATCACTTCGCGCAGCTCGAAAGAATCTTTTTCCAGAACCAGACAATCGGCGGATTTTCCTGCTTCGATTGAGCCTTTTAAATCGAGCTTTAAAACTTTCGCCGTGTTTGCCGTGACGAGCGGGATAACTTCTTCGAGCGGGAATTTATGCTCGACGATGCACGAGCGGATTTGTTCAAAAAACGTCAAAGGGCTGGTAATCGAAGAATCGGACGAAACGGTCAGCTTTTTCATATCGCCGCCGTGGTCTTTGTAAAATTTCAGCCATTTCAGCAAATCCTCGTTCACCGTGTCGATATCGACAAAACTGCCGCGCGCGGCAAGCTCGATGGCTTCGAGCATCAGTTCTTCGGAGCGCGTGATGTGCGTCGGGTAGAGCCATTCGGGCTTACAATCGTCCTTATCGAGTAAATCGCGCAGAAGATGCAGGCGTTTTCCGGTTTCTCCGACGTGAAAATGCGTGACGCCGGCTTTTTTGCTGAGCATTCCGCCGACGTACGCGTCGTGCGTCAGATGCGCCAGCTCGTGAAAATCCGGTTCGGTCGAGCGCTCGTCGGAAATGGCGATTTCGCCCGCGCCGATGACTTCCTCGATAAACATTATGTCGTCGCGCGCGCTTTTGCTGATGGTCGTCGGCGGAACATTGTAGCCGCCCGTCCAGATGAAAGCGTTTAAACCTTCTTCTTTGAGTCCTTTGGCTTTGGCGAGCAATCCGGGAAGCGTTTTCATCGTCGTATCGACGCCGAGACAGCCGACGACCGTGGTGATTCCGGCGCTGATGATCTCGGTCGCGCTTATTTCGGGCGTCTGCGTCGAAAAGCCTTCCTCGCCGCTGCCGCCCAAAAGATGCTGGTGCGGGTCGATAAAACCGGGCGTGATTAAACAATTGCGAGCGTTAATCACTTCAAATTCGACGTCGAGCGATTCGACCGCCCGGCGATTAATCTCGCCGACTTTCAGAATCTGATTTTCAACCAGCAGAACCGAGCCTTTGCCGATTAATTCGGGCGCGTAGATTTCTCCGTTTTCAATAAGAGTCAGCATTTAGAATTATCTATCCTTGAGCCGCGCCAGAAAACGGCTCGCCGCCCCCGTCAAAACATAAACCGCCAGCGAAACGACGATAATGGTCGGGACATTGATAAGAAACGAAAGCGCGCGGTTGGTGATTTCGCTTTCGCTCATCGTCGCCGGAAAACCGAAAACCAGACTGATGCCGAACCAGACGGGCAGAATGGCGATTTGCGCGGTCGCCGCCAGCCCGATCATTTCGCGCCTGCCGACGTCGTCGATATTTGCCAGCCCGGCGGCGATGCCGACCGCCGCCGAAATCAGAAAACCGACTAAAAGCGAATTGAACTCACTGTATTTAAGCGGCGGGTCGGAAACGGCGGCGACCGCCGCGCCGCCCGCCAGCAGCAGAATCGTCGCCGTCAGAAAAGCCAGAACGCCCTGGATTGAAAGCTTCCAGTTGCGCGTCCACGCGCCGAAACCGGTGGCGAGCAGCAGCGGCAGCAGCGGCAAAAACAAAAGTCCGGCGATAATCAGCAAAGTCTGCTGTTGAATCAAGCCGTAAGCCAGCAGACACGCGGCGAGAAAAATGCGCCCGACAAAACCGTAAGTTATATGGTTGAATTGCCAGAGTTCCTCGAAAATATCGGTCGCCGGCTCGACCAGCGGTTTCGTCAGCTCGCGCACCTCATCTTTCGCAATAATCGCGCGCGGCTGCCGGACGGAAATGGTGACATCGTCGGGATTGTAAAAATCCGCCGCCAGAACGCCGTCGATATAACGCTTTGCCTTCGGCGTCGAGGTTTCGACATCGACCACGTCTTTCGTCTCGGTTTTGCCGTCGGCGTGATGGCTGGTGACCTGACGATGAGAAACTTTTGAAATATCCGCCGAAAACGCTATCTGAGCAATATCTTTGCCTCTGCCTTCCGGCGCATTTACCATCACTAAGCGCATATCTTAAACCTCGTCGTTCGCTCCCGCCATTTTGCTGAGCGAAGGGCTAATGGGTTCGCGTTTTTTCAGATCGTATTTATAACCGGCGGGCAAAACGTGCATACAGACATCGAACAATCCGAGCAGTTCGTTGTCGCGTCGATAGGCGAGATTGCTGTGTTTCATCTTGCTGCCGTCAACCAGCGTCACGACGCCTTCGCCGAGGACTCTGAATTCTTTGCCGCGAATGATGATTGCCGTATTTTCATCGATTCCGATTCCCAAATCCTGCGGGTAATGCGCGATGGCGGTCATCAGTCGCCCGTGTCGCCCGCGCTGCGTGAAATGCGTGTCGATAATCGTTCCGCTCAGCAAATCCATACCGGGCGCGATTTCGACGCCGCCGACCTGCGGCGCCGTATCATTTCTACCGGAAACTATCATTGAGTTTGACATCATTGCCGCGCCGGCGCTGGTTCCGGCGATAATAAACTGGTCGGTGATTTTTTCGTGAATTAAATCGTGAATCGGGGTTCCGCCCAGCAGGCTGGTTACGTTTAGCTGATCGCCGCCGGTAAAAAAAAGAGCGTCGGCTTCGCGAACTTTTGCTAATGCCGATTCCTTAAAAGCGTCTTTGCGCTCGGAAATGTCGATTACGCCGACGTGCTTGATGCCGTTGTTTCGAAACAGCGAATTGTATTTGCTCGCGGCTTTCTCCGGCTCGTTCGTCGCCACGGTCATCACCGTAATTCGAGCGTTGGATTTGTCTTTCAAAAGACCTAAAAATTCTTTCAGAATATCAGAAGTTCCCGAAAACTCTCCGCCGCCGATGGCAATCAGTGTCGAATCGGATTTACTCATATCCTCTATATTTCCCCTTGTTCGTAAAATTGTTTGTGTTTCTATTTGAACACACTTAAAATATTCAATTAAAGACGTTATGAAAATTTTATCATCCGAATTTATTAAAAGTTCGTTCGCTAGCGAACATTGGACGACCGACGGCAGACCGGAAATTTCCTTTCTCGGGCGCTCGAACGTCGGCAAATCTTCGCTCATCAACTCGCTTTTGCAAAGAAAAGGCTTGGCGCGCACATCGAACACGCCGGGCAGGACGCAGAGCATCAATTTTTTTCTGATAAACGAAAAATTTTATTTTGTCGATTTGCCCGGCTACGGCTACGCGAAAGTGTCGAAAACGATGCGCGCCGATTGGGGCGTGATGGCGGAAGAATACCTGAGCCAGAGGCGCGAGCTGGTTTTGTCGGTTCAATTAATCGACTCGCGCCACAGCCCGACCGGACTCGATCGCGACCTGAATGAATGGCTGAATTTTCATCAAAAAAATCACATAATCGTCGCAACCAAAGCCGACAAACTCTCATCCAACAAACTCCGAAAAAGTTTAGACGAAATTCAGAAGGTTTTGCCCACCAGCAAAATCATTCCGTATTCGTCGGAAACGGGTAAAGGCAGAGATGTCGTCTGGCGCGAAATCGAAACCGCGCTCACGACGGCTAAGCAATAAATTATTGAAAATCCGGTTCGGCGTGTAAATTTTTTTGTAACTTTGGGTGCATTAATATTTTTAAATAAAGAAATCGCAACTTTTTAGTTGATTTCTTAAGTTAAACTGAGTAATAATTAGGCATCTCAGTAAAACTCAGGGTTTTGATAACGGCTTTCGAGTCTGCATCAAGTTTACGCCCCTACTGAACTTTCCATAAATATCTCCAAGAGTTAAGCAAATCAATCTACTACGAGGATGATAATTTTTTGTAAAACTCGACAGTTGAGGGCGGCATTCTTCACATTCGATAGTTCTTTCTAACAATAGACAAACGGGTATAAAACATGGCAACGAAAACAACACGCAGCCGCACAGTAAGAGCTGCAAAAACGGAAGAAAACGGACTTGCGCCGAGAGAAGAAGCGCAGGACAATGAACAAACGACGATGGACGCGGCAAACGGAACGCATACTGAAACCGACGGCGGCGGCGGCAGCAACAAGACGGACGGCAACAACCGGCGCGACGAAAAAGCGGAAGCTTTCAACCACGACGGCGAGCTGCTGAATCTGGCGGTTCTGAAAGAGATGTCGATCTCGCAGCTGACGACCATCGCGAAAGATTTGGGCGTCGAAGGCGCGTCGGGCATGCGCAAGCAGGAATTGATTTTCAAAGTCCTCGCCGCGCAGACCGAAAAAAGCGGTCTGATATTCTCGGAAGGCGTTTTGGAAACTTTGCCGGACGGCTTCGGTTTCCTGCGCGCGCCCGAATACAACTATCTGCCCGGTCCGGACGACATCTACGTCAGCCCGTCGCAGATTCGCAAATTCGATTTGCGCACCGGCGACACCGTCTCCGGTCAGATTCGCCCGCCGAAAGAAGGCGAGCGATATTTCGCGCTGATCAAAGTCGAAGCGATTAACTTCGAAGCGCCGGAACATTCGCGCGAGAAAATATTTTTCGACAACCTGACGCCGCTCTACCCGGACGACCAGCTGAAAATGGAAGTCACGTCCGACCAGATTGCGGCGCGCGTCATCGACCTGGTGACGCCCATCGGCAAAGGACAGCGCGCCTTGATTGTCGCGCCGCCGCGCACCGGTAAAACGATGCTCCTGCAAACGATGGCGAATTCGATCACGGAAAATCATCCGGAAGTGACGTTGATTGTGCTGCTGATAGACGAGCGACCGGAAGAAGTCACCGATATGCAGCGCTCGGTCAAAGGCGAAGTCATCTCGTCGACCTTCGACGAGCCGCCGACGCGTCACGTGCAGGTCGCCGATATGGTCATCGAAAAAGCGAAACGACTCGTCGAGCACAAACGCGACGTCGTCATTCTGCTCGATTCGATTACGCGTCTCGCCCGCGCGCACAACGCGGTCGTTCCGCCGTCGGGCAAGATTCTGTCGGGCGGTATCGACTCGAACGCGCTCCAGCGCCCGAAAAGATTTTTCGGCGCGGCGCGCAACATCGAAGAAGGCGGAAGTTTAACGATTATCGCGACGGCTTTGATCGATACCGGCTCGCGTATGGACGACGTTATCTTCGAGGAATTCAAAGGAACGGGTAACTCGGAAATTCATCTCGACCGCCGCTTGTCGGACAAACGCCTGTTTCCGGCAATCGACTTGCAGCGCTCGGGCACGCGCAAAGAGGAATTGCTTATCAATAAGGAAGACCTCAACCGCATCTGGGTGATGCGCCGCGTCCTGAATCCGCTCTCGCCCGTCGAGCAGATGGAAGTCGTTTTGGAACGCTTGAGCAAAACCAAGACGAACGCCGAATTTCTCGCCTCGATGCAGACCTAAACTTGTTTAAAGAGGAAGCGATAAACCGCTTCCTCTTTTCTTTTCGACGAATGAAAAAACTGTTTCTCCTTTTCCTTTTCCTGTCTCTGCCGTGCGTTTCAGCGGCGCAAAAGCCTTATTCCTTCAAAGTTTCGGACATCAAAGCCAAATTGTTTTACGATTTCGCCGGAACATTTTCGTCCGCCGACGTGATTAACGACAAAGACTTCACGCTTTTCAATACCGTCATCGGCGAGGGCAGCGCCAAAGGCACTTCGGAAAGCACGCTCGTTTTAATCGAAATAACTTTCGGTGGCTTGGACGACCGCAACGGCGCGCAGCTCGTTTACGAAGCGAGAGGTTACAAAGGCAAACTGCTTGAGCGCAAATCAATCTTCGTCTCTTACGTCGATAAATCCGCCGGTCTGAAAAAATATGTCGCGTTTATTCTGCACGACACGGGCTGCGCCGAAATCACCGTCACCGCGCGGCTCTTTAAAGACAACAAACCCAAATCGCCCTTGCTCAGCCGCCTGACCAAAACCATCCCTTTCGTCTGCGGCGAATAAATGTGAAAAAATAGAAAAAGTGAAAAAGCGAGTTGAGTAAAATCTCAACTCGCTTTTTCACTTTCCGACCGCCGCAATAAAATAACCCGCGCGTATATAAAAGCAAACCGTTCGGGCGGAAAATCAACTCAGCCGTGTATAAAAGTAAACCGCTCGTACAGAACTGTAACCTGCCAATGTATAAAAATATCTTGCTCGTGCAAGAAAGTAACCTGTCAATGCAGAAAAGTTACCGGCTCGTGCAGAAGTGTATCTTGCTCGTGCAAAACTGTAGGTCGGTCGTGCAAGAAAGTACGCTGCTCGTGCAAATTTGTAACTCGCTCTGCAAAACTTTCACCGGCTCGTGCAAAAAACTCGGCGCGCGGCTCGTATCTTTATTTGACTCAGTCATTTATCTTGCCGACGGGTGTGTTTAAAGCTGTCAAACACAATATCAAAGACAATTTCTCTGATGCTTTAGTCACCTTTCCTGCGCCAGAACATTTCCGGTGTCAACTCGATTTCCGGCGGATAAAGTTCTTCGGGCAGATTCGGAATTTCGCGCCAGGCGGAAAGATAATTTTGTAATTCATCAATTTCCATGTAAGGGAAATAAGAAAAATTTTGAAAAATCTTAACAAGCGTGGCGCTAAACGATTCTTCTTTTAAACCGTACTGCTCGTTTAGACAGGCGATTTGAATTCGTTCCAGCCATTGGACAAGAGCATTTTCGGTGTTTAAAAGTATTTCACGGTCATACATATGATTGATAAACTTAGGAGACATGAATCCGATTAAATTTGAATCGGAAAGACTGATCGGAAAAGCCTTCATAGATTTATATGGAAACAAGGGCGCAATGCCTGCCGCATCTTTAGACCAATTAATAATCAGGTAGTCATTTAAAATCCGTCGGGCTTCAATAACATTTTTATCCTCAAAAACGGAACGTATAGAATATTGTGACAGCCAATAATACATAGGCAGGTTGACGATTGGCGCATCGCCGTCCAGCCCGCCAATGATTTGTTCAATATCGACGGCTTCCTTTTCCGTGTCGGCAGCGTGTTCACTTATTTTCATTATCGTGACTATCTCGTCAAACGATGATAATTCGCCGACCGACAACAGTTGATACGCGCCGTGATAAAAAATTTGAATTGTTGCGGGAATCGACTTCCAGAAATCTCCGATTGGAAACAGGCTCATCAGGTGTTGTTTATATCGCCAGCCGTTTTTGGCTCCAGCGAGAGAAGATT
>DASVRL010000058.1:0-9227 GCA_036388635.1 Pyrinomonadaceae bacterium | reverse complement strand
TTTTTTCTCGCGGGAATGGGCTTGGTGACTTTCTTTATCGGGTTGAGCTTTATCATCAACGCTTTGTTTTTTACCGTTTCGCGAAAGAGCCTGCCCGATAAATCGACTGACGCCGAAAGCCAGCGCGCGCTCGACCAACGGACGGACGCCGAGACCAACGAGCTTTTATTGCCCGAATCAGACGATGTTTTTTCTTCCGTGACCGAACACACGACGCAGCATTTAAAGGAAAAACAGAGCGCCGCTCGCCGCTGATATTGACAAGCCTCCCGATCCAATCCGCGCCAAACTCGCCCGGCAAATATGTCGAAGAATCTTTCGAATCCGGAAGAAGCGTTCAGAGATATAAATTAATAAATAATCCCGCCCGAAAGCTCGAATTCTTATAAATTTCGTGTATTTTCCGCAAGGCTTCCGGGACTGTTCTCTCAGGCGTTCGTGATTAACGTTTCGGCTGCGAGCGTCTACTACGAATCTTCCATAAACAAACTTTTTGAGAACTGCGAATTGGGGAGGCTGAAATGACGAGAAATGTGTCGTTTTTTAACGGAAAGCTTTGGTCGGCGGCGGCGTGCGCTTTGCTGATTTTCTTTTTTGCCGCGGCTGCATCGGCGCAAACCCTGACCTTTAGCGGCAGGCAGATTCAGGCGGGCGGGCAGTACCAGCTCACAGCGGATTTTAACGGCGACGGGCGAGTTGACATAGCGACCGCCGGACTCGACCTTGAAATCCTGCTCGGCAACGGAAACGGCACGTTTCAGCCAAACCGGAAATTTCCGGTCGGAACCAGTATGTCGGGAATCGCGAAAGGCGATTTTAACGGCGACGGGCGAATCGACATCGCCGTTTCGATTTACGACACCAGAGAAATCGGAGTTTTTATCGGCAGCGGCGACGGCAATTTCGGCAGCTTAGCCAGATACGCGACAAACGCCGGCGGAGCGTCGCCGACTTCCGTTATTGCCGCCGATTTCAACCGCGACGGGCGTGATGACTTGATGACTTCCGACTCGTTCGGCTGCACTTCGTCTTGCGCCAATTACCGAATCGTCACGATTTTTATCGGCAGCGGCGACGGCACTTTTCAGACGCCGCGCCAGATGGATGTCGGAACGCCGCCCGCGATGCTGAAGCTCGGCGATTTCAACAACGACGGAATCGCGGACGTCGCGGCGGCGGCGGCGTTCGGAAAAGTTTTGATTTTGCAGGGCAATGGCGACGGCACTTTTCGGCAGATGCCCGACATTATCATCATTCAGAACGTCAACAACACGGACGTCGTCATCCACGATTTTAACGGCGACGGGTTTCAGGATTTAATCGCCGCCGCCGACGCCGAAAGCAAATACGGCGTCTGTCTGGGAAACGGCGACGGCACATTCCGCGCGCCGACTTTCATCGTCGATACGATGGCGCAACGCGGCGCTTGGCTGACGCTCGGCGATTATAACCGCGACGGTCGGCAGGACGTCGGCATCGGATTTTCTTACTGCTGTGTCGGCGGCAACGGCGTGCCGGGCGCATTCGGCACGATGCTCAGCAACGGCGACGGCACTTTTCAAACCATAACGCGCCACATTCGTCCGAATAACGGCAGAATCCAGCTCGCCGCGCTTTTCCCGATTACGGCGGATTTTAACGCCGACGGCAAGCCGGACGTCGCGGCGCGATTTTACAACAACGTCGGCGGCACGACCGTCGGCATGATTATCATGACGAATACCAGCGGCGTTTCGCCTCGCTCGCCTGCTCTTGCGCCATTAAGCGTCGAGCCGGCAAGCGTTCTCGGCGGCTCGATTGCAGAAGTCAATATTCCGCTCGTTGCCGGAGCCGTCGCGCCGTCGGGCGGTTTGACATTCACGGCGTCGAACACAAATCCGTCGGTCGCCTTTCTGGGTTTTTCGCAGACTTCGCCGCCGATGCTGATGGCAGCCGGAATGACGAACCTGCGCTTTAAGATTGAAACGAAGCCGGTCACGACGACGCAAACCGTAACCATCACGGTCAGACACAGCAGCCTCGGCAGCCGGAGCGTGAATTTAATCGTGACGCCGCCGAGCGAGCCGCTCGCGCTGGATAAGATTGAGGTTTCAAACGGTACTTTCGCCGGAAACGACGCGGGCGGCGCGGTTTATTTGACGCCCGGACACGTCGCGCCAATCGGCGGCGTGACCGTGATGCTTGCAAACGACAATCCGAACCTGATTACCTCAATGCCTTCAAGCGTGACGATTCCGGCGGGACAATCCACCGCAGGCTTTACGATGCAGACCTGGACGACCGGAACGACGACGCCCATTAATTTTACCGCCAGCTACAACGGCGTGATTAAAAGCGCGGTCATGAATCTTCACGCGCCTTCGCAGAATGTTCCGATTTCGTCCGTGACGCTGACGCCGAACTCGATTGTCGGCGGCAGCAATCAAGCCTCGCAGGCAGTCATCACGCTCGCCGCCAATGCTCCGAACGAAGGCGCGACGATAATGCTTTCGAGCAGCCGTCCCGACATCGTTTCGCTTCCGCGCTCGACTCGCATTTTCTTTTCGACGCAGAACACGGCTTACGTCAATTTCATCGCCAATCCGGTTTCCGCGCCGACCGAGGTGGCAATCTCGGCGCATTTCGGGGATTCCGTCCAAAGTGCAGTTGTGACCGTGATGCCTGCTGCGCAGAACGCTCCGGTTCTGTCTTCATTGACCTTAAATCCGGCGAGCGTCGCGGGCGGAAGCGCGTCGCAGGGAACGGTCACGCTCAGCGCGGCGGCTTCTTCGCCGATGACCGTTTCGCTGACGAGTTCGAGCGCGCCGATTGTTACCGTTCCTTCGAGCGTCACGATTCCGGCGGGCGCGACGAGCGCGAATTTCGCAATCAACACGACGTCGGTTTCTTCGTCGTTTACGGCAACGATTGGCGCCTCCTTAAACGGCTTAGCGCGCTCGGCGACTTTGACCGTGACGCCAGCTGGCGATACGGTCGCCGTCCAGCGCGCGGAATATGATTCCGGAAATCGAAGGCTGCGCGTCGAGGCGACCAGCACGCGAACAAACGCGACGATGCAGGTTTTTGTGACATCAACCGGACAAATCATCGGAACGCTGACCAACAACGGCGGCGGGCGCTACGGCGGCGAGCTTAACTGGTCGGTCAACCCGCAAAACATCACCGTCCGCAGCAGCTTCGGCGGTCAGGCGACGCGCGCCGTCACCGTCAGATAAACGTTCTGGAAAAGTAAATCCATTCATCAAGGCGATAGTTTAAATAAAGCTTTCGCCTTGATGAATTATTTGAATCGATTACAGAAAGCGGATATTTACTTGTTTAAATCGGTGAGGTTGGCGGTGATTGCAATCAGTTCGGCGGTATCGACCGGTTTGGCGAGATGCATCTGATAGCCCGCCGACAAAATTTTCAGCCGTTCCGCCGCGGGCGCGTGCGCCGTCAGGGCGATGGCGGGAATTTTCCGCGTCTGCTTTTGATTAAACGTGCGGAGTTTTTTTATCAGGGAAAAACCGTCTTCGCCCGGCATTTCGATGTCGCTGATAATCAGGTCGGGCGCTTGCGTCTGAAACTTTTTAACCGCTTCGGCGACGGTCGCGGCGGCGGCAACGTTCGCGCCCTGTCGCGACAAAACGGCGATCAGCCAATCGCGCGCCTCTCTTTCGTCATCGACAATCAAAACGCGCAGCCCGTCGAGCCGCGACAGCGAATCCGCCGGCGAGACGTTTTCATCGGTCGAAGAAGTTTGCTCGGTTTCCTCAGCGGGGATAGGGCTGGCGGAGCCGGCGACGGAAACGGGCAGGCTGACGGTAAAGGTCGCGCCCAAGCCTTCGCCGCCGCTTTCCGCCCGAATCGTGCCGCCGTGCAGCTCGACGATGTGACGCGTAATCGCCATTCCCAGACCCAAGCCGCCGAATCGACGGCTCGTCGAATTATCCGACTGCTTGAATCGCTCGAAGACAAAAGGCAGGAATTCCGCGCTGATGCCTTTGCCGGTATCGCTGACGACGATTTCGACGCTCGAATTGACGCGCTGCACGCGAATCTGCACGCGCCCGCCTTTCGGCGTGAATTTAACTGCGTTGGAAAGCAGATTCCATAAAATCTGCTGCAATCGCTCGATGTCGCCGGAAACGAAACTGTTGGAATCGAGCACCGTTTGCAGGCTGATGTGTTTGGCGTTTGCCGCCGGAGTTATCACGTCGAGAGCCGATTCGACAATCAATACCAAATCGACCTGCCGGACGTCGAGCCGCAGCTTGCCGGAAATAATGCGCGTAAAATCCAGAATATCTTCGATGAGCTTGGACTGCGCCCGCGCGCCGCGCACGATGGCATCGACGGCGCGCTTGACGGTTTCCGAATCGGGATTTCTGGTTTGAAGAATCTGCGCCCAGCCGAGAATTCCGTTCAAAGGCGTGCGCAGCTCGTGCGAGACGACCGACAAGAATTCGTCCTTGGCGCGCGTCGCCTCTTCGGCTTCCTTTTTCGCCTTTAAAATCTCGTCTTCATACTGGCTGCGCTGGCGCATCGGCATAAAAACGCAGTCGTTGTAAAACTGCCCGTCGCGCTCGCGCCGCGCGGCGTTGACTAAAACGGGAATATCCGCGCCCGCTTTCGAGCGTAAGCTGAGATAAACTTCCTCGACCTGATTTTTTAATTTGAGCAGCGGAAAAAAATGCGTTTGATAAAAAATGCGTCCGGCGATGGAGAAGATTTTTTCGATGTGAAGCTCTAAAATCTCGTCGCGCCGGTAGCCGAGCAGACGCAGCAGAGTGGCGTTGGCGGCGACGATTTTACCGTTGTCGGCAAAGGCGAGAAAGCCGCAGGGCGCATTGTCTAATAATTCATCCATCGGCGCGGGGCGGGTTAATTTTTATCGAGATAATCTTTGATAATCTCGATTGTCTTCTGCGGATGGCTCATATGCGGGCAATGCCCGGTGGCGTCCATCAAATGCAGAGTGCTTTCCGGCAGATTTTTATGCATAAAATCGCCGACCGAAACCGGCGCGATCGCGTCGTCCGTGACCTGTATAATCAGCGAAGGCGTTTTTAATTTCGGCAAATCGGCGCGATTGTCCGAATAAAACGTGGCTTCGGCAAACTGCCGGGCGAAGCGCGGGTCGGTCGAGCAAAAACTTTCTTCGAGTTCCGCGCTCAATTCGGGACGCTCGGAGTTTTTCATAATCACCGGCGCGAGAAAGCTCGCCCAGCCGATATAATTTTTGTCCATCATATCGAGCAAGCCTTCGATGTCGGCGCGCTCGAAACCGCCGACGTAATCCGGCGGCTGATTGATATAACACGGCGAAGGCACGACCTGAATCAGGCATTTAAAAAGCTCCGGTCTTTCGACCGCCGCCAGCACGCCGATCATACTGCTGACCGAATGACCGACAAAAATCACGTCTTTCAGGGCGAGCGCGTCGCAGATTTCCAGAACATCTTCCGCATACCCGCTCAAATCGCCGTAACGCGCGGGCTGGTAGGCGTTGACGTCGGATTTACCGGAACCGACGTAATCAAACAAAACGATTTTGTAATCCGCTTCAAAAGCGGGCGTGACGAACCGCCACATATTCTGGTCACAGCCAAAGCCGTGTGCGAACATCAGAGGCTGTGAGCCTTGACCCGAAATTTTGACATTATTGCGCCGGAGAATATTTTCAGCCATTTTAAATTCAGAGAAGATCCGCAAATTGAACCGTATATATAAGTATATATAAACGGTAAAATAATATCCGCGCGAAATCAAATTATTTGTAAAATTTGTTTGAAAGCGTGCCTGCCTGCCGCTACGCATTCGCGTAGCGACAATTAAATTATTTCACGGCGGCGCGATTTTATAGCCGGCTCTTTGAAAAACTGCGCGCTTTTTACTACGTAAAGACGTGGTGCGCCCGGCGCCTTTTTTCATTAATTTAGAAACGTCTCGGGAAATCGAAAATTCGACGGGAAGAAAATTAATAAGGAGCAATCATGAAAAAGGGACGATTTATTCAAGCGATATTTATATTTTTGACGTTTATTTGCTGCGCCGGTGTAATCGCCGCCGCGCCGGGTAACGATAATTACCAGAACGCGGTCGTGACGACTTTGCCGGCGCCGCTGCTCGAATTTGAGGGTTCGACTTTCGGCGCGACGAAGGAATTCGGCGAGCCGTCTCACGCCAGAAATGTGGGCGGCAATTCCGTCTGGTATCGAATAGTGCCGCAGGAAACCGCCGTGCTGCGAATCTACATCAACGCCACTTCGGCGGCGAATTATTTCAATACCCTGCTTGCCGTCTATAAAGGCACGACTCCGAGCGAGTTTAATCTGGTCGCCGAGAACGACAATATGGGCTACACGACGATGAGCGAAGTCACGCTGACCGTCAAGCCGGGAAATATGTATCACGTCGCGGTCGACGGGTTTAACAACGACGGCAATATCGCCACCGGCAATTTCAGAATTCGTTTCGAAAAGCTCGCCGTTCCGATGAACGACACGGACCTGGTCGGACCGCACATGAGATTTCCGACTGCGGAGACGGGCTTTGCCGCCGGAACGAACCGGAACGCGACGAAAGACGCGGGCGAGCCGAATTTGACGGCGAACGTCGGCGGCAAATCGGTCTGGTATGCGTGGACTGCGCCGCAGTCGCGCGCGATGACCGTCAGGATAAGTTGTAATCCGTTTGTGCAGGATTGTTTCGAAATGCAGCTCGGAGTTTTCAAAGGCTCGCTGGACAATAAAGTAGGCTCAAACGACAATTTCGACAACAATTCGGACGTTTCAGCCGTCTCGTTTTTCGCCGAACAGGGCGTGACCTACGGCTTCGGGATTGACGGCATCAAATCTCCCGACGGGTCTGTCAGCGAAGGAAATTTTTTCATCGAATTTGCTCCGAGCGAGTATCGCTACGATACAAATTTTGACGCGACCGACCGCAAAGCCGACGTGAGCATTTTTCGTCCGGGCGACGGCACCTGGTATAGTTTGCAGTCTTCTACCAATCAGATGAAGGTGGTGCAGTTCGGCGCGGCGGGCGACACGCCCGTTCCGGCGGATTACGACGGCGACGCGGTGACTGATTACGCCGTCGCGCGGAATACGGCGCAGGGCAAGTTCTGGTATTTTCTCTACAGCGCGACGAACAGCTTTCAGGCAGTTTCTTACGGTTTGCCGGAAGACAAACCGCTGGTCGGCGATTATGACGGCGACGGTAGAGCCGATATGGTTGCCGTGCGTCCGACCGGGCAAAGTCTCGTCTGGTATATTCGCAACAGCTCGTCGCCGAATAGCGCGGTTGACTCGCACGTTTTCGGCGCAAGCACCGACCAGCCGGTCGCGGGCAATTTTGTGAAAGGCTTCGATACCATCGGCGGATTGCTCGCCGCCGATTTGGCGGTCGTTCGCGCCGACCCGGCGACCGGAAAGAAAACGTGGTATATGCAAAGCACCTCCGGCTGGAATTACCGGCAGATGCAGTTCGGTCTGGCGTCGGACGTCAACGTCCCGGCTGATTACGACCGCGACGGCTACACCGACCTCGCCGTCTGGCGACCGTCAAACGGAACCTGGTATATCTTCAACGAGAGCGCCAACAACCTGAAAATAAGACAGTGGGGAATGAACGGAGATATCCCGATGCCCGCGCAGCATGACGCCGCCGGCGCGCCCGAACTCGTCGTCTTCCGCCCGAGCACCGGCGTCTGGTGGATATATTCCAACGCCGGTTCGGGTTCCATCTCCTCGGTCAAGTGGGGATTATCCGGTGACAAGCCGGTTTCCGCCTTGACGCCTTTGATGAATCCCTAAATTGAGTCAAATTGATTTCAGATTAATTCAGATTAAAAGGTTGTGTTTGCTCTTAACAAAAAAGCAAACACAACCTAAATAGGTTGCAATCAATAGTGTGTAGTTTGCCTCTAGCCACCCTTCACATCCTTCAAAACGAACTGCGCCGTCTCTGTGTTCCATCTTCAACTTAGAAGTGAATAATTCAACTTTTGTAAGAGTGATTTGTTGAAATAGCAAGTCTATCTCAACAACACCTGTAAAATTAATCTTTAAATTCTTTCTTTTTTGTCTTACAATCATCGCAAACACAAAGAATTTGGATTGTGCCTTTGTTCTCAAAGTTTTCTTGGAGAAAATATATGGCTAAGAATAAAAGTGGACGCAGTGAAAAAAAAACTGACTTTTGGGGGAATAAATATACCCAATATTACGATAAAAGTGGTAATAAATCGGGTAAAAGCGAACAGAAAACATCTTGGTCTGGGAAAAAATATAACCAGCATTATGACCGAGAGGGCAAGAAAAGCAGATGGAATGAGCAAAAGGAAAGTTTTTTCGGCAAGAAATATACTCAGCATTACAATAAAGATAATAAGAAGACGGGTTGGAGTGAGAAAGTAGGAAGGACTTTTAGAAACGATTATAGGCAATACTATGATAATAATAACGAAAAATCTGCACGGAGCGAGAATAAAAAGGATTTTTGGGGAAGAAATTACACTCAGTATTATGACAAAGACGGCAATGAAACTTACCAAAAAGCCAATAAAGGTGGCTTTTTTAGTAATGGTTTCAAACAATATTCCAAGAGCGAGAATGGATCAAGTAATTCTAAATCTTCTTACTCAGCCGGAGGTGGTTACGACTCAAGTTCCTCAAGCAGATTTGGTGGTTTTGTAATTTTAATTATTGGAGTTGGTGTTATTATCGGTTTAGTAGTTGTTGGGTCTTCAATATTCAATGGCATCAAACAGTTTACACAGCAGGCATACAATCAACCAAAGACTTACAATAATAATTCTAAAATTAATATATATCACGGAACTATAGGTAAAAAATACAATATAGAAGTCAGTGTTAGCCAAAACGGGAATGACTTATCTGGAACCTATTTCTACACAAAATATAAAATTCCAATTCAACTTAAAGGACAAATTAGCGGCAACAGAGTTACTATATACGGATACGAAAACAACAATTTAGTTGACACATTTCATGGTGAAATTAAAGCCAATCACGAAATCATCGGCGATTATAGAAGGCAAAAAGATCAAAAAATGATGCCGTTCAAACTTAAATTTATTAAATTCACGTATTAAAACCAGCTACCCTTCACATCTTTCAAAACAACCTGCGCCGTATTGTAGCCAGATGCGGCAAAAACGCCGCCGCCGGGATGAGTTGAAGCGCCGGTCAGATAGAGATTTTTTATCGGCGTTTTGT
>DASVRL010000057.1:0-2357 GCA_036388635.1 Pyrinomonadaceae bacterium | reverse complement strand
GCTACAAGGCGTTTGAGGCGGGCGAGGTCGATAACGTTTATCGCACCGTCGAAAAACGCAAAAACAGCACTTTCTATTTCGAGCCGCTGCCGGAAGGAACTTTCGACGCGGTTTTAAAATCCATCGGAACGACGCCCGAAGTTCAATGCACATATTATTTGCGTTTGAAATATTTCGTCTCGTCGCGCACGACCGTCATCACCGACGAGAAAAGCAAGGAATAATCGCCGAGATTTTTAAGCATCCGAAACCGCCGATTTGCGTCGACGAACGCGGATAAAAAAAACGCGAAAAGATAGGCGCGGAATGATGAATGACGCATTCCGCGCCTATCTTCTTTCTTTATCCGCGTCCGGCGTCGGCAATTTCAAATTCTTTTTCTCTGCGGCTGAAAATTCGTGGTAAATTCAATAATCAGAATTTACGAGCCTTTTATGAAAATAAAATTTTTTGCGGTCGCCTGTTTAATGATTTTAACGGCGTTTGGGCTGCCGTGCGCGGCGCAGAACGACAGCGCGAAATTTCGTTTCAATCCGAAAAAAATCGAAGTCGGAACGGTTTATCATTATGTGAAAACCAACGTTGACGGGACAAAACCCGAATACGTTTCGCAATACGTCGCCGCGCCGGACAAGCTCGAAGCTTTTAAATTTCACCCGCGAGGCAGCCGCGCCGCGCTGGTTATAGCGACGATGGACTGGACGATTTTTTCGGCGCGGCGGCTCGAATCGTGGCAGGTTTTCGCCGCCGGGAAAAAGAATCTGTTTGCGACTCTGGATTATTCGGGCGCGGCAAAAGCGGTCGATGTTTCGATTCCTTCGACCGGCAAACCGAGCGAGAAAACCGCCATCGAACAACTGCCTTTTCACGTCTACAACTTTGATTTCGGCAGCTTAAATTTCGCCTTCCGGCATTTGGCGAATCCGAAAACGAGTTTTATTATCGGCGTCGCCGACCCGACTTTTAAGGATAATCCGCTGTTTGTCTATCGCGGCGCCGCGAGCGTTCGGTACGAAGGCAAAGAAACGCGCGGCGGCGTGAAATGCCGCAAATATCGAATCGACGGCGCGGGGCTGGAAAATCGCGGAGGCTGGATTTGGGTCAACGAAAAGCTCGGACACATCGAGGATATGGAAATTGCTCTGGCTGATAATCCGGAATGGACGAGTTTTAAATTTAAACTGCTGAAAACTGAAAAAATGACCCGCGACCAGTGGGAAAATTTTATGAAGGCGCAGTTTAGCTAAGGCAAAGGGCAAACGGCAAAATCATAACTCTCTTTAAATTTTGCCCTTTGCATTTATGCCATTCCTTTCAATAAAACGCCGACGGCGTAAGCCAGAATCGCCGCCAGCGCGCCGACCAGAAACGTCTCCAAGCCCGAACGCAGCCACGAAGCGGTCGACCAGCGGCTTTTGACCGAGCCGATAATAAAAAACGTCACGCCCGTCAAAGCGGAAGAAATATAAAAAGAGTTTTTGACGCCGAAAAGATACGGCACGAGCGGAACCAGCCCGCAAACGACGAACGCCGTAAACGTACTGAGCGCGGCTATCCACGCCGAGCGGATTTCCGTCGGCAAGCCGTATTCTTCGGTCAACATCGTCTGCACCCAGCGGTCTTTGTCAGCCGTGATTAGGTCAACGGCTTTTTCCAGCTCTTCGCCCTCAAAGCCTTTGTCGCGATAAATCTGGCGCACTTCCTCGCGCTCGCCTTCCGGATGAACGCGGATGTGTCGATATTCGATTTCCTTCAGCCGCGTGTAATCTTCATGCTCGGCGCGCGTGCCTAAAAAATTGCTCGCCGCCATCGAAAAACCGTCCGCGACCAGATTGGCAAAACCCAGAATCAACACAATCACAGGCGAAAGCTCCGCGCCCGCGACGCCGGAAACGACGGCGAAAGTCGTCACCGCGCCGTCGATTCCGCCGTAAATCCAGTCGCGGATGTAATTGTGTTTGACCGAAGAAATTCTCTCGGCAATGGCTTCGGCGGAATGTTCGTGTTCAAGTTCCGGCATCTCAGAATAATAAACCGAGTTTGAGAAAATAACGAGTTTTCGGCAAAAGAAATTAGCCGCGAAAGAACGCGAACAAACGCGAAAGAAGCATTTCCAAGGATGACGGGATAAACAGGAATGGATGAAAATCGTCTCGCTTATCCGTGTCTATCCGGTCATCTCCGGAAATGCTTTTATTCGTGTCCTTTGGTGTTCTTTCGCGGCTGAATCTCTCTATTTCGTTTGCGGCTGCGGCAGAGGCTTGCGCGGCAGCTTTTCGCTGCGCATCGCCGTTTGATAGGCGAAGGCGGCGATGATGACGGCGTTGATTTTCAAATCTTCTTCAAGTACGGCTTCC
>DASVRL010000056.1:0-18268 GCA_036388635.1 Pyrinomonadaceae bacterium | reverse complement strand
GCTTTGTCCTTCTCCGGCGGCAAAAATGCGAATTTGTTTTTTCTCGGTCAGGCTGAATTCCATTGTTTTGTCGGCATCGTCCGCGACGCCGATGATTTGCGCGACGGCGGTTTTTTTAGCCAAATCCTCGGGCAAGCCTTTTAGAAACAACTCGCCGTATATTTTCATCAGGCGCGACGATTCGGTTCTCTGCCCGACGCTCAGGTTGATTCTCACGCGGCTGCTTAATTCTCTGGTGTAAATATCGGCGTAAGATTTGCCGAAGGTCTGTCTTATCTGCGTTTTTAATTCTTCAGACGGAGCTTTCCAATTTATTTCGGGCAGCGCTTCCGCAAAAAGCTCCGGAAAGATGAACGTTTTCAGAAAAGCCATTCCGACCGGCGAAGTCAAAGCGTCGCCCGAACCCAAATCGGTCGGGCGGCTCAGGTTGTCCGTGTTCGCCATCGCGATAAAGGTGATATTTTTCTCCGGGATTTTCAGGATAAACGAGGAATTTGCCGTCCAGTAGCCGTAATGCCAGAGCATTTTCAATCCCTTGTAATCCTGCGTAAACCAGCCGAGACCGTAGGGAAGCGCTTCGCCTTTGGTCGAAACCGCCGGCGTAAAGGCGAGCGCCTGCGTTTCCTTTGTCAAAAATTTGTTTTGGTCGATGGCGATGTCGTATTTCGCCATATCGAGCACGGTCGAGATTAATCCGGCTGACGTGCTGAAATGCCTGGGATAGCTGGTTTTTCTGATGTTCGATTGATTATCGAGCGCGTAAGGCTGCGCAATCGTTTTGAAAACTTTATCGAATCTTTGCCGGTGGTTTTCCGAAATCAAACCTTCGGTTAAAAGCGACTCGTGCGCGTGGACGAGTTTCCACGCGCCGTCGTCCTGTTTGTTCCAGACGATGGTCATTCGCGTCGGCTGTTTAATGCGCACGGGCAAATTCGGCGGCGGCTTAATGCTTCTGCGCGTAATCAGCGTCGCGACGGCGGTATTTCCGTAAACCGCCGCTTCGAGATTGTAAACCTCGAAATTAAACTTGAAATTCGCTTTGACCGCATCGCGCAGTTCCGTTATATCGGCAAAGGAAGTCAGAAATCCGCCTTCGTCGGAAAAACTGTTTCGCTGCGGCGCGAGCAGCCGCTCAATCTGTTCGACATTGCCGGAATTAAAACCGCCGAAAAGATTCATTACGGCGGCTTTTACTTCCGCTTCCGCCGCTGCCGCATCCGTTCCGGCGGGCGATTTTGTATGCGCAATCGGCGGAACGTTCGGCGCGGTTTCGTCCATTCCGAGCGGGTCGAGAATATTGGCGATTAAAAGCTCGCCGAATGACTTGCCGGTCGCTTTCTGCACGACTTTGTCCAGCTCGGCGAAACGGTTTCCGTTGTAGCGGTAAACTTCGCCCGGAACGCCTTCCGAAGTGTGCGAGAACAGGTGCCGGACTCTGACAACGCCCTGGCTTTCGAGCGTAATGCCGTATTTTGAAACCGGGTCGTCCAGCTTTATTTTCCCTTCCTGCACAAGTTGCATCAGGATGGTCGAGGCAAAAGTTTTGGTCAGCGAAGCCAGATGATAAGGCGTGTGCTCGGTCGCCGGAATTTTATTTTCCAAATCGGCAAAGCCGAATCCTTTCGCCCAGACGACCTTCCGGTCTTTGACGACGGCGGCGGAAAGCGCCGGAATTTTCAATTCCTGCCGGATATTTTCGAGCTGCGCCTCAAGCCGCGCCAGACGATTGGCGTCCGGCGGCGAAACGCTTTGTTTGTTGACGGCGCTCGATTTCGAGTCTTGCGCCGGTATCGCTTGAACAATCAGAGATATAATTAAAATCAGCGCTAAAAAATATCCGGTTTTGAATTTCAACACAGTTTCCTCCGCTTTTATACCATCTTTCAGGCGGCTAAAGATTAATCCGATGAAGTATAGAACAGATTTTGGCAATTACACTATATAAGACGTTTCAGGCTTTAATAATGTTAACGTAACTTTTCCCGCAAAACTGCCGAAATCGCGCCGCTTTTTAATAAACTGAACTGCCTCTGCACAAATAACAACCTTTTTTAAAAACTTAATTGTGCCGTTTCTTTCTTTAAATTTATTTGCATCCGTTTTTCCGTCGGCGGCGAAATACCATACAAAGGAACAAATGATTCCTTTAAATTTAAGTAAAAACAAACAAGGGAGATTATATGAAGAAATTATTTTTTGGCTTTATGGCTGTCGTGATGATGGTCGGATTTCAGGCAGCGAGCGCGTCGGCGCAGATGTCGGGCGGCAACCCGATGGTCGGCGGAGCGGCGATGTACAAGACGAAAGACATCGTGGACAACGCGGTTAATTCCGCCGATCACACGACGCTGGTCGCGGCGGTCAAAGCCGCGGATTTGGTCTCGACGCTGAAAGGCAAAGGACCGTTTACGGTTTTCGCGCCGACCAACGCCGCCTTTGATATGCTGCCCGCCGGAACGGTCAGCACGCTTTTGAAACCGGAAAACAAATCGATGCTGGCGGGAATCCTGACCTATCACGTGGTCGCCGGCAATATGGACTCCAAAGCAATTATGAAAGCCATCAAAAAAGGTAAAGGCGAAGCGACTTTAACGACGGTCGCGGGCGGCAGACTGATGGCTAAGATGAACGGCAAAACGCTTGTTTTGACGGACGAAAAAGGCAGAATGTCAAAAGTTACGATTGCCGATGTGAGACAATCGAACGGCGTGATTCACGTAGTCGACTCAGTTCTATTACCGAACTAGTGCGGCGAAAACTTTTGCCCGTCTTCAGCGAAGCTTCGCAGTGATTGATTTTTGCAGTTCGATTCCCTTTTAGCTGCCGAAGCAATCAATATCGGAAGCTTCGCTGAAGACGGCGAAAGCGCATTTTAACTACAAAAGCGCATTTTTAACTACAGGTTAATTCAATGAATTACAAGATTATCTTCGCCACTGTCGCGGCAACCGCCCTTATTTTGATTGCCGTCGCCAGTTTAATCGTGCTCGGCGGAGCGAGCCGTTCCGCGAGCGACCGACAGCCGCCGCAGCAGCTTGAGCAAGCGCCGCCAGCGGCGGCGACCGCCGTTACGGTAATAAATAAAACCGGCGAAACCGAGTCGTCAGCGATTATTAATTCGGTTAATTCAGCTAAACAAACGGAACCGGCACAGCTGCCGGCTCCCGCGAAAAATACGGCAAAAGCGCCTGATAAAATGAATTCCGGAGCGCAAAATATACAAACCGCTCCGGCAGTCAAAACGATAAAAGCCCGCTCCGCTGCCGGCGACGATGATGATTACCGGGGAGAGAAAATCGTCAAAACCGACGAAGAGTGGCGCCGGCAGCTTACGCCTCAGCAGTTCTACGTCCTGCGACAAAAGGGAACGGAAGCGGCTTTTACCGGCGAATACACGGATAACAAAAAGCGCGGCATTTACCACTGCGCCGCCTGCGGTCTGGCGGTGTTTAGTTCCGAGTCGAAATTCGATTCGGGGACGGGTTGGGCGAGTTTTTACCAGCCCGCCGCGGCATCGAATATTTTGGAGCAAAACGATAAAAGTCTCGAAGAAGAGCGAACCGAGATACTCTGCGCGCGCTGCGACTCGCATCTCGGTCACGTCTTTGATGACGGACCGGAGCCGACCGGGCTGCGTTATTGTATAAATTCAGTCGCGCTTAAATTTAAGAAGCAAAAATAGTTAGGACGCTTTTAAGCTCTCGGGAAGTTTAATCGACCGACCGGAGAGTTTTCTCCGAAAACCGAAAATAATAAGATTGGTAAGACTCGCCTGAAACGGCGAGTTTTTTATTTTATTCAATAGCACTGCGCTCTGAACTAAAAACCCGGGATGAACTAAAAACTATTTACAAATCTCTGTTTATCGGTTAAAAAGGAAGCGCGCAGGTAAACTCTGGCGCCCGCGTGCATCAATGAAAAAACTATTTTATTTGATTATTTACCATTGATTGTTTTTCCGAGCTCTCAACGCCTGTTTCATAATGCCTTTCCCGGCATAAACTTAATGTTGATAGAAGTTTGTATAATTAATTTAACAATCAGGTAAAATCTAACGTGAGAAAACGAAGTGATTTATTAAAGTGGGGCGTCGAATGTGGGTAATAAAATCTGGAAATACGGTTTAACCGCCTGGATTATTCTTTTCGTTGTAGCCCTTATTCTTTATGGATTCGATAAGGCAACTTCCGCCGCGCCGTTTAATATTTTTGAAGGTCTGGTCGGTATTGTTATAGTAATGTTTTTAGTTTTGCTGGGCGGGATTATTTATTTTTTACCGACTATTATTGCCGGCTCAAACGGTCATAACAACTTCGCCATAATTTTCTTATTAAATCTGTTTTTGGGCTGGTCGTTTATCGGTTGGATAATTGCCGTGATCTGGTCGGTCATCGTAGTCGGCGAAAAAGCGAAGAACAACCAGTTAAAATAAAAGCAGTTAAAGATGCGACAATGAAAGCATAATCCGAGATGTTAAAAAAGTCGGATATTGAAACGGACGATGCTTATTCGATTCCGGGTGAGACGTTCAGGGAGGATGAATAATGGCAAATGATAAGCATAAAACGGCATACATTGGAATTGAAAGAGGAGAAAAATCTCTGAAATACATTGCGAAGGTTTTTAACGAGCCGCCGCGTGAAATTACCAGACAGCAATACAATGCCATCGTTAAAACGCTGGGCAAACAAGATTGGAGAAATAACGAGAACCAGGACGAATCAAGCATCATCAGCACCATCATCAGCAGCCATTTAAATCCGCCGGCATAAATTTATGACGGAAATATAAGCTGCCTGATTAACGATTCAGGCTTTAGTGCCTAAAGGAGAGCGATAATGGCAAAATCTTGTACGGAGTGTGATTCTCCGGGCGATAGCCTGCGCAAGGGCAGCGGGAAATGCAATCTGTGCGGCGGCACCGGGATTGACATCGGCGCGGCGGTATTAGCAGGTTATGAGGGCGACTGCGAAAGATGCGCCGGAACCGGAATATGTCCCGCTTGTAACGGAGCGGGCGAGATTGCCTGAGGTTTAAATAGACGGCGAAGCAGCAGCGCGAGGAGCGGCGAGAAATAGCAGCGAAGATAGAATTTCGCACAGGTCGCTATAACTCAAAGGCTTTTTGATGAACTTTTGATTTTGCGGGAAGCATCGAACAAAAGTCTCGACTCAAAAGTGTTTGGCATTTCAGACAATGTAAGAAATTCTTTCTCCTCTATCCGCAAAACAGCAAAAATCAAAGAAGGGGAATAGATGGTTTAACCCTTCATTCGCTACGACAAACCGCAGCCACCAGACTCGTGAAAGGACAAATGCCGGTTCAACTTGTTGGTAGAGTTCCCGGTCGTACACAGCCGCAAACAACATACCGTTATTTATCCGCTGATTAACTCACGCTTGGAAATATATTCTTACCGCTTAATCACCTGTAAAATTTAATTCATTCATTTCTTCCATTACGCTGACCACTTGCGGCGCGAAGGCGTAGCGTTTATGAGAGACCGACAAAATGTAAGTTTCGCCCGCCGCCACGTCGTTGAAGCGATAATAGCCGAATGAGCTTGTCAGCACGGAGCGCGTTTCGCCGTTTATATCGGTCAAAGTTACACGCGCCCGCGCCAAGCCGTTTGCGCCGACTGTAACCCGTCCGCCGACGGCGACGCTGGCGGCGGTCGGCGGCGCCAGACTGAGTGAAGACACAAAACCATCATTAAAGCCATTATGAGTTGTATCGTATGCTCCCGCCGTTATCGGAAAATTGCTTGAATTGGTTTGTCCCGTCACAAAAGCATTTCCCGACGTGTCAAAGGCGATGCCATAGCCGAACTCGCTACTACTTCCGCCGATGAAGCTTGAGTAAGTCAGAGCCGAACCGGCGGCATTCAACTTCGTCACGAAAACATCTGCTTGTCCATTATGAGTCGTATCGAATCCTCCCGCAGTTGTCGGATAAGTGGTTGAATAAGTAGATCCCGTCAGAAAAGCATTTCCCGACGAGTCAATGACGATGCTACTTCCATCATCGACATCGTTTCCGCCGATGAAGGTTGAATAGATCAGTGCCGTTCCTGCCGGATTCAACTTGGTCACGAAAACATCTGATTGTCCATTATGAGTTATGTCGTATGCTCCCGCCGTTGCCGGATAATTAGTTGAACCGGTAAATCCCGTTAGAAAAGCATTTCCCGACGAGTCAACGGCGATGCCTCTGCCGGTTTCGTTATTGCTTGCGCCGCCGATGAAGGTCGAGTAGATCAGAGCCGAACCGGCGGCATTCAGCTTCGTTACGAAAACATCATTAAAGCCATTATGAGTTGTGTCGTATGCTCCCGCCGTTGCCGGATAATCGGTGGTGTGATCTTGGGTAAATCCCGTCAGAAAAGCATTTCCAGACGAATCAACGGCGATGCTGTTGCCTTCATCGAAACCCTGTCCGCCAAGGAAGGTTGAGTAAATCAGGGACGAACCCGCAGCATTCAACTTGGCAGCGAAAACATCGTCACCGTTATTAAAACCTGTATCAAATGCTCCCACCGTTGTCGGAAAACCGGATGAATAGGTAAATCCCGTTAGAAAAGCGTTTCCCGACGAGTCAAAGGCGATGCCTCTGCCGTAATCTGAACCGCTGCCGCCGACGAAAGTCGAGTAGATCAGACCGGAACCGGCGGCATTCAACTTGGTCACAAAAACATCCTCATTGCCATTATGAATTGTATCGTATGCTCCCGCCGTTGTCGGATAATCGGCTGATTGAGCCATTCCCGTCAGAAAAGCATTTCCTGACGAGTCGACGGCGATGCCAAAGCCCACATCGTGCCCGCTGCCGCCGATGAAGGTCGAGTAGATCAGAGCTGAACCGGCAGCATTCAGCTTCGTCACGAAAACATCATTGCCGCCGTTTTGAGTTGTATCGAATGCTCCCGCTGTTGTGGGAAAAGTTGTTGAGTCAGCTGATCCGGTTACATAAATATTGCCCGTCGCGTCAATCGCAATAGAATAACCGGCATCGTCCAGATTGCCGCCCAGATAGGTCGAGTAAGGATCGATCGTCAGCGGTTTGCTGCGGTCGTATTCGCCGACAGAGAAGCGGATCTGCGAATTGCGACCGGCAGTTTGCGCGTTTTCGATGGCAAAACCGCTTTCGACTTCCTGCTTGATGCCGCCGGTTTCCTGATAAGTAAAAGGCTTTGTTTGTTTGATTGTTCCGGCTTCGGTGTGAATCAAAAGATTGCCTTCGGCATCGAGTTCGATTCTTTCCGCGCCGTCAAACTCCAGAGCGATTTGGTCGGCATCGCCGTTTGGCTCGACTACAAAATCATACTGCGTCGCGCCTTGCTCTTTCCCGTGCCAAACCATCGAAACGCCCTTATAAACTTCTTGCATAACAACACGCGAATAATTCGGCACTTCCGTCTGCCAATTTTCAGGGTTATCGCCCTTAAAGTAATTCGTCCGATGCTCCCGAATTTCCTCGCCCCGATAAAGCGATTCCGTATTTGCGCCGACAATTTTCATTCGCAATGCGAAGGCTTTTTGGACTTTGGACTTTGGACTTTGGTCTTCGGTTTCAAACTCTCGACTCTCGACTCTCGACTCTCGACCCCTCTGCGGCATCGGCAAAACATAAACAGCCTCATCAGCCGTCAAAAAGAGCGAGTATCCCGTGCCGCGCGCTTGGTAGCGGACGCGCCTTTCGAGCTGTCCGCGATTTTCTTCAAATTCAACCGGCTGCTTCGCTAATAGCGCTCCGAGATGTCCCGCCGCAAGCGCGTCTTTGTTTGCCTGCGTTGTCGTAACGCTCATTTCCTCTGCCCGCGCCGGGCGAGAAATATTATCCGGCAAAATCAAATTCATAATCATTCCGCCAAGAGCCAGCAGGAAACACGAGAAGCGAAATTTGTTCATTTGGTTTTTCTCCTTTTTTGCCGCAAGCCCGCACGAAGTAAGAGCGCACGTTGCAATGCCCTTACTTCGTGCGGGCTTGCGGCACCGGTTACAGACAAATTATCCGCGATTTCAAAAAGCATTTGCTTTTCGGCAAGCGGGCGTTAAAATGATTGATATAATTTGTCGTTCATCAATCATCGGTCTTTTTAATAATTTTCCGTTCCGTAACCAACTTAATCGGGCAGTTGCGGAGATGTCTTTGATTTAATATCAATTGTTTCTCAATTTAATATTAAGATGGTTAAACCGCCTGTTTCTGCAGTTTACGAGTTCGAGGATTTCCGGTTCGATACCGCGCACCTGATGCTTTATCGCGGCGGAGAGGAAATTCCGCTCGCTCCGAAAGCGGCGCAGACGCTTCTCACGCTCATTGAACGGCGCGGCGAAATTCTCGGTAAAGACGAATTGATGAAAGCGATTTGGAACGATTCGATTGTCGAAGAAGCGAATCTGACGCAGTATGTTTACGTTTTGCGGAAAACTTTGGGCGCGGCGGCGGACGGCAAACCTCTAATCGAAACTTTGCGTCGGCGCGGCTATCGTTTTAACGGCGACGTGCGCTGCGTCAGCATTCAAGCCGTACCATCTGAAATTTTCGTTCAGCCGAGTTTCAACGGCGGGCGCGAAAAAAACATTTTTACACCCGTTGATTGGAAAGAAAACGGCAATTCCCACGCTTCACGCACGGAAAACGCCGCGCCGATTGAAACGCTTGTTTCGAGGACGGAAACCGCCAACAAAATCGAATCGCCCCCCGAAACAAGAATTTTATTAAAGATGATTGCGCTCGCCGCCTTCGCCGGTTTGCTGATTTTAACCGTTTCCGCGTTTTTTTATTCGGGAAACACCGAATCATCCGCCGCCAAAGACGCGCCCGGCATCACGCTCAAACGGCTGACACCCGACCGGAATGCGCTGCAGCCGACCATCTCGCCCGACGGAAAATATCTTGTGTATGCGACCTGGGAAAAAGATACTACCAGAACTCTCTGGCTCAAAGATTTGACGAGCGGCAGCGCGGTGCAGATTATGCCGAGCGGCGAATATATGGATTTGGCATTTTCGTCCGACGGCACACAGATTTATTACCTGACTTCCGAATACGACGGTCAAAACAACACGCTCGCTCGCATTCCGCTTTTCGGCGGCAAGCCGCAGATAATCGCCACAAACGTCGTCAGCCCGCCCGCCGTTTCGCCCGACGGCAGACGAATCGCGGTCATCATTTCCAATCGCGGCTTGACCATCTTGGACGAAAACGGCGAAGCGGTGACCGCGCTCGAAACATTTACGCCGCATTTTAATCCGGTCGCGTGGAATTCGCAGATGTCCTGGTCGCCGGACGGCGAGCGCCTCGCTCTCTGCGGAAGAGGCGATGACGGACAAGCCAGAATTTTAGACTTTTCGGTTAAAACTCAAACCGCACAATATTTACCGATACCGAATTTCAGCCAGATAGACGATGCGGCGTGGCTTGCCGATAATTCGGGCTTGCTCATCACGGCAAAAGAAAAAGCCGGCGAACCGTTTCAAATCTGGCGCGTCGCTTATCCGTCGGGCGAAGCCGTCCGGATTACGCGCGATTTTAACGACTACGATTGGATCAGTTTATCGGCAGATTCAAAAACTCTTGTGGTCGGACAAAATATCACCAAAACAAATGTCTGGGTCGCATCCTTCGACGACCTCGAAAACGCCAAACAACTAACTTTCGGCAGTGAGGCGCAAGACGGGCATCGAGGTTTGGCGTTTGCGCCGGACGGCAAGATTATTTTCAGCAGCCCGCGCAGCGGCAACGTGGATTTGTGGCAAATGGACGCCGACGGCAGCAATCAGCAGCCGCTTACCGCCGACCAGGGAAGTCTTAATATCTCGCCGCGTGTAACGCCGGACGGGCGTTATATCGTCTTTGCTTCCTCGCGCGGCGGCGGCAAATTGAACCTCTGGCGAATGGACGCGAACGGACAAAATCCGCTGCAGCTGACCAACGGCGCACACGGCGACGAACGCTTTTTTGAAATTTCCGCCGACGGGAACCGGATTTATTACGCCTCGCCAAACAGCCAAAAGCAGATGACGACTCTGCAGGTTTTCATCAACGGCGGCGAACCGTCCGCCATCGCCGACAGCTATCGAAGTTCCGGCGCAATCGCCGCCTCGCCGGACGGCAAACTGCTGATGCGTTACGTCTATCTGCCCGAACGCGAACAGGCTTGGCAATACGGCATCTTCCCGATTGAAGGCGGCGAGCCGCTCAAACTGATGAAAATTCCGGCTTTTCGAAATTTCGCCCGCTGGACGGCGGACGGCAAATCGTTTCTCTACATAAAACCGGGAACTTCCCAACTCTGGCAGCAGCCGATCGACGACAGTCCGCCCGTAATGCTGTTGGATTTAAAAAACGGCTGGCTGTTTAATTTCGCCGTTTCGTCCGATTATAAACAAATCGTTTTCGCGCACGGCAGCCAATTCAGCGAAGCGGTTTTGATAGAGAATTTCGGAAAACAATAAAGCCGAATTGTTTTTCATTGTTTTTCTCGGAAAATTTTTATTTTCAGACGGACAAGTGGAGATTTAACGCAGATTGGGGAGTCTAAATAAACCCGGTTCATTTTCTTTCGGTAATCGGCGAGTCATTTAGATTTCTTTATGAACATCTCGACCATCTTTCCGATTTTTAATTTTCCCAGTTTGCCTGAAAGACAATGCCGGAGATTTCGTCCATGAGCGTCACCACAAAGCTTTGCTGCGCAAAACCGTAACGTTTGCTGTGAACCGTAACGATGTAGGTTTGTCCGACCGTGACTCCTTCAAAACTGAAATAACCGAAAGAGCTGGAACGGCTGACGAGCGGCTGGGTCAACATTCCGCCGTTCAACGTGACGATGGCATTTCTGAGCCCTGAACCGTTCGGCGCCAGAATGCGCCCGCTGATCGATACGGAAGCCGCCGTCGGCGCGAGCGGTGAAAAATTCCAGAAGCCGCTCGTTACGGCAAATGACGAATTGTTCAAGGCGTTTCCCGCCAGCGGCTGCCCGATTGTCCCGTCAAGCACGTAAAAACCGCTCGCCGAACTTTGTCCGCCGCCCGAAGCGGCGACCGTTTGCGTGACTGCGTAATTGCCGCCGGTCTGCCCGTGAGCGATTGACGGGAAAACCAGCATGGCGATGAAAAATATGATTGTCTTCGATTGATTCATTTCGATTGCTCCTCACGGATTTCAGTTTGTGAATTCGACTGGCGAACAAGCTGCGTCAAAACATTAATTTTCCGTCACACTTCGATTTTATGGACAGGCGACGTTTGTTAAAACCATCGCGCCCGAATTGTCAATCGAAAGTAGTTTGCAGGTTGCGCCGTCGGGCGATTTCAAAACTATTCCCTGACCGGGCGAGCCGATGAGAATATTGCCGCCCGTGACATCGAGTTTCGCTTTCGGCGCAGTCGTGCCGATGCCGACGTTCGTGTCAGACGTTCCGTCGCCGACGCCGCTGATGCTGCCCAAAACGAGCGAATCGCTTTGCGAAACAACCGTGTTGGCGCCGATGGCGGTCGCGTTCGTCAGATTGCCGGGTAAAACGGTGGCGCGGTTGCCGATACTCGTGTTGTTATTGCCGGAGCTGTTGGCTCCGCCTGCGAAGGTGCCGACAAAAGTGTTCGACGAGCCGGTAGAGTTGTTGACCCCGGCGTTTTGTCCGATGAACACATTGTCGCTGCCGGTTTGATTGTTATACCCGGCGCTAATGCCGAAGAAGGAGTTCTGGGAACCTTCAAGATTGGCGTCTCCGGCGCTCATGCCGAAAAAGGCGTTTGAATTGCCCGTCGTGTTTCTGGCTCCCGCTCGCCTTCCGAAAAAGGAATTAAGGTTGCCGGTGGTGTTGTTGCTTCCGCTGCCCGCGCCGAAAAAGGAATTGCTTGAGCCGCTCGTGTTGCTCGTTCCGCTTTCAGTTCCCGCAAAAGCGTTGTATGAGCCGGTCGTACTTACTCCGACATCCGTTCCGAAAAACGAATTGTTGCTGCCCGTATTGAAAAAGCCGGTGTTTTGCCCGACGAAAACGTTGCGCTGTCCTGACGCGCCGAACGCGCCAGCCTGATCGCCGACAAAGACATTGCCGCCGCCCGAAACATTGTCGCGCCCGGCGTTAAAGCCGATATAGACATTGTTGTTGGCGGCGTTGTTTCTTCCGGCGAACGCGCCGAGAAAAACATTGTCGTCGGCAGAGTTAGCGAGCGTTCCGGCATTTCTGCCGAACGAAATACTATTGTTTCTCGCCCGCAGGACGGCGATGCCGTTGACAGTAAATGTCGTCGCCGAGCCGTTACCGTCAATATTGAAATTCGCGCCGGTTTGCACCGTCGTTTGATTCAGTATGCCGCCGCTTCCGCCGCCGGTCGAAGCAATCGTCAGCGTGTTTCCCGTCGGTGTAATAGTGATGTTCGAGCCAGCGGCGAGCGATAGATTGCCGGTCAAACCGTTGAGACTTGTCACGCCCGAACCGCCGCCGGTCGAAGCCGTCGTTTGAATCGTGCCGTCGGGAAACTTTACGCCGCCCGTTGTGGTTTCAATCAAACCGACGACGGTCAATTTTGACGTTGGCGTCGAAGTTCCGATGCCAACGTTGACGTTATTTCCTAAAACGAGCGAATTGCTTTGCGAAACGACGGCGCCCGCGCCGAGCGCGGTGGCGTTCGTGAGATTTCCGATGGAAGGACGAGCGGCGACGCCGACGAAAGTGTTGTTGCTGCCGGTGGTGTTTGCCCCGCCGGTAAGCGGCGCGCCGCTGAATGCGCCGACGAATGTGTTTTGAAATCCGGTCGTGTTTTGAAGACCAGCCGCATTGCCGACGAATGTGTTGCTGCCGCCCGTCGTGTTGTCGCGTCCGGCGGTAAAGCCGAAAAACGAATTGCTGCTCGAAGTGTTATTGAGTCCGGCACTCGCGCCGAAAAATGAATTTTCGACGCCGACGACATTTGATATGCCTGCCGAGTCGCCGACGAAAGTATTGGCATTGCCCAACGTATTGCCGATGCCCGCCTGCCATCCGAAAAACGAGTTGCCGATACCGCTGCTCGTATCTCTTCCGGCTTGCGTTCCGAAAAACGAATTGCGCGAGCCGGTCGTGTTTTGAAAACCCGCGCTTCTGCCGAAGAAAGAATTGCTTCCGCCCGTCGTATTGTTAAAGCCCGCCGACGTTCCGAAAAACGAGTTGCCGTTCGAGGTCGTGATTCTGCCCGCGCCGACTCCGGCGAAAAGGCTGTCCGCGCCGCCCGAACCCAGAATTCGCTCGCCGCCTAGATTGAACTGCGTCCGGGCGTCAAAAATGTTCGCCTCGCCCGTTCCGCTAATATTAAAGTTCGCGCCCGCTTGCTGCGTCGTTTGATTGAGAATCACCGTTCCGGCATTTAAACTGCTCGCTGTTGTTTGAATCGTGCCGTCCGGGAATTTCACGCCGCCTGTCGTCGATTCGATTAAACCGGCGACGGTAAATTTTGAATTCGGCGCGGTCGTTCCGATGCCGACGTTGCCGGTCGTATCAACGGTCATCGAAGGCTGTCCGCTATTGGTGAAGAAAAACAGCTTATTATTTGATAAAGTGCCGAGCCAGCCGCCCGTCGAACCCGACGAGCTGCCGCCGACGTAAGAGCCGACCGTGATCGCCCCGTCAGTCTGCGTGAAGCCGTAATTTCCCGAAGCGGTTCGGATTTGCAGTCTGGTCGTCGGCACGGTCGTATTGGAGTCGCCGATTATCAAACTTCCCGGAATCAACACCCCGTCAGCCGGTCGAACGATGCTGTTGTATGTTCCGGCGATTTTTCCAAGCACAATCGTATCGCTCGAATTGACCGCCGCGCCCGCGCCGATTGCCGCGGCGTAGGTCAGATTATTCCCGACGGTGATATTGTTGCCGAGAACGCTGTTGTAATTTCCCGTCGTCACCCCTTGCGCCGTGTATGCGCCGACGAATGTGTTGCCGTCGCCCGAAGCCAGACTGATGCCGGTAAAGTCGCCGAAGAACGCATTGTAACTGCCGGTCGTGTTTGCGCCGCCGGTCGTGCCGCCGAAGAATGTGTTCGCGCCGCCGGTCGTGTTGCTTCTGCCCGCGTCGTTTCCGAAAAACGAATTGCAGCAGGCGGTCGTGTTGCTTAATCCGGCACCAATTCCAAAAAAGGCGTTGAGGGTGCCGGTCGTATTCGCTCGTCCGGCGAAGTAGCCGAAAAACGAATTTCCACTCGCCGTGGTATTGCGTCCCGCATCGCGCCCGAAAAACGAATTATTGCTGCCTACCGCGTTGATCACGCCCGAATTCATGCCGACGAAAGTGTTGTTCGTGCCGGTCGTGTTGGATTGTCCGGCACCCGCGCCGAAGAACGAATTTTCCGCGCCTGTCGTATTAATAAATCCGGCTTTACTTCCAAAAAACGAATTGTTACTCGCCTTATTGAAGTAACCGGCATTAGAGCCAAAAATGGAATTGTCGCTCCCCAATTCGTTTAAGAAACCGGAAGCGCGTCCGAAATATGAGTTATCGGATCCCGTTTTATTTGCTCCGCCGCTAGCTTGACCGACAAAGGAATTAAACATGCCGGTAGTGTTCTCATTTCCGGCAGCCCATCCAACGAATGTATTAAAATCCCCGGTATTAAGTCTTCCCGCCTGTTGACCCAAAAATATACTAAAGTTACTCAAAGCCGGATTTCCCGTGTTCATTCCCAAAGACAAAGTTCCTTTTGCAACATTGACGGACAAAATACGCTCACCGCCAAGATTGTATTGCGTCGTCGCGTTCACCGTGTCGTAAGTTACTGCTCCGGCGACGGTTAAATTTCCGCCGATTGAAACATTGCCGCCCGCGTCCTGCTGAACGAAGCGCGTCGAATCAACGCCGCCGAGTTTTGTCGAATCGTCCGCCTCCTTGCTTTTTATCGAATAAGGCGCGGCGAGAATTTCCTGTCGCGGATTTAGGGTTGTGTAAGCATCGGCGGCATTTGCTTTGACGGCGATTTCCAAACTCCGATTCGCGCCCGGAAACGCGCCGGCGCCGAAATCGAGCGTCGTATTGAAAACGCCCTGCGTCACCATCAAAGTCTGCTCAACGGTCGCGCCGGGAATCGCCGCGCCGTTTTCGTCGAAAAGCGTGAAGCGAAAATAGCGCGTTCCCGTCGGCGGATTTGCCGCTTCGGTCAAACGTCCCTGATATGAAAACGCCGTCGTTTGCGCCGCGACGGCGAGCGCGCTGAAAATTAATACTAAAATTACCGTAAAGACTTTTAAAAACTTCATTGCTGATTTTCTCCACAATCAAAATTATGTTTCACCCGCGAAATCACGGATTGCTGATGCGCGTGATGCGTCCGGGAAAAATTTCCGTCACCAGTAAATCGCCGCTCGGCGGATGCAGCGCCAGACTCGTCGGCGAAATGAGCGTATTGTTGATGACGGTCGGCGCGCCGCCGGGCGCGTTGAAACGCTGAAGGCGTCCGGGAGCGCCGCCGGAGAGATTCGTGCTGATTTCGAGCGTGTAAAACGAACTGCAAAAGCCGCTCGCCACCGGCAAAACATCAATCGCCGTCGTCAAGCCGCCGATTAATTGCGATTCCGCGCCGCTCTCCAAATCAATCTGCCGGACATCCGCTAAACCGGCGGGAAACGGAAAGCCGGTCAGAAACGTGACCAGCAATTTATTGCCGAAAACTCTCAGGGTGTCGGGAACGGCGTCAATGACGGGCGGTCCCGGCAGCGGATTCATACGCGGCGGATAGGTGAAAAAAATCCCCGTCTGACCGTCAACTAAATTGACGAAGCGAATCTGATTTTGCGCTGCGTCCGCCACATAAAGCTTGTTTCCCGCGCCGACCAGCCCAAACGGATTTGAAGGGCGCACGTTGTTCGGAACATCGGGACGCGGGTTCGGCGTGTAGTCGGGAAAATTGGCGACCATCCGCAGGGACGCGCGAAAACTGCCGAATCCCAAATTGAGAGTTTCTCCGTTCGCCAATCGCGTGTGGTCGGCGGGCTGAAGCTGATACGGAAAAGTTCCGAGCCTGCCCTTCGGCGGTAATTTCAATTCCAGAACCGAACTGAAAATCGGCGATGCCGCATTCGGATTCGGTATTTCCGAACCCGGCGCGGGACCGACTAAAGTCGTGTTGCCGGCGCTGATGGCGATATACAAAGTATTGTCGCTGAGCCACAGCGCCGACGGTCCAGCCATATCGTTGTTCGGCGCGGCGGCGGCTGACGGCAAGCCGTCAATCAAGGTCGAAACCGAGCCGTTGTTGCCGACAATCGAAATGCGACCCATATTCGTCGTCATCGGCGTTCCGCTCTCGGAAACAAAGAAAACGTCGTGACGCTGCGAGTAAATAATTTTGCCCGGATTTTTCAAACCGGTGACAAAAGTGGTCGCGGTTTGCGCCGCTGTTTCCGACGCGATAAAGACAAGCGCGAACGATGCGAAAACAAAATTTATAAAAGATTTTTTCGTGAACATAATTTTTTCTCCTTGTATTTTTCCAGAGGTTTCTGGCGCCTCTATTTATTAGCGCGACATCGGCGGGAAAACCGTTCAATTTTTTCTTCGAATAGGTTAAGATAAATTTTGATTGAACATTACGGCAGATATATGCTCGCCTTAAACCGCAAAAAATCAGCGCGAAACTGGAATGGATGAAACCCGTAAAATAACCCGTATGTTGCGCGAATGGGGCGACGGAAACCGTGAGGCATTGGAAGATTTGATGCCGCTCGTTTACGACGAACTGCACCGTCAAGCCGCCCGCTTTCTAAGCCGCGAACGCCAAGACCATACGCTTCAGGCGACGGCTTTGATTCACGAAACTTATCTGAAATTGATTGACCAGCGCCAGGTGAATTGGGAAAGCCGGACGCATTTTTTCGCCATCGCCTCAAATTTAATGCGGCGGATTCTGGTCGATTACGCCCGCACGAAAAAACGAGATAAACGCGGCGGCGATGCGGTCAGACTGACTTTGGAAAAAGCCGAACTAATTGCCGGGAAAGAACGCAGCATTGATTTGATGGCACTCGACGAGGCTCTGAACCGATTGGAAACGATTGACCGGCAGCAGGCACAAATCGTCGAACTCAGATATTTCGGCGGCTTGAGCCTGGAAGAAACGGCGGAAGCGCTGCGGGTTTCGCGCACGACGGTCGCCACCGATTGGGCGATGGCTAAGGCTTGGCTGCATCGTGAACTGACGAGATGAAAAACGGCGATTGGGAAAAAGCGAAACGGGTTTTCGGCGACGCGATAAAAGTCGTGCCCGCCGAGCGCGGGCGTTTTCTCGACAAAGTTTGCGCCGATGATAAAGCCACGCGCCGCGAAGTCGAATCGCTTCTCGCTTCGTTTGACGACGCCAGCGGTTTTATGGAAAAACCCGCCATCGGCGAGGTGACGGGCGCACTCGAAATCGGGGATAAAAAACTCGAAGCTGGAAAAAGTTTCGGGCATTACGAAATCGTCAAACAAATCGGCGCGGGCGGAATGGGCGAAGTTTATCTCGCTCAAGATAAAAAACTCGACCGCAAAGTTGCCGTCAAAATCCTCAACGTAAAATTCGCCGGCAATGAATCGAATCTGGCGCGTTTCACGCAGGAAGCCAAAGCCGCGTCCGGTCTAAATCACCCGAACATTCTGGTCATTCACGAAATCGGCGAAGCGGACGATATGAATTTTATCGTCAGCGAGTTTATCGAAGGCAAGACTCTACGAGAAATCATGAGGGAAGCGCCGATGAAACTGTCGGAAGCGTTGGACATTTGCATCCAAATCGCTAACGCGCTTTCAGCCGCGCACGCCGCGCACATCGTTCACCGCGACATCAAGCCGGAGAACGTGATGATTCGTCCCGACGGTTATGTAAAGATTTTGGATTTCGGGCTGGCGAAACTCGTCGAGCAGAAAGCAATCGGTTTGGAAGACGAACCGGCGAAACAAAACCAAACGGCGAAAGGCTTAATTCTCGGAACCGTTAACTATATGTCGCCCGAACAGGCGAAAGGCGAGCGAATTGACCGGCGGACGGACGTTTTCAGTTTCGGCGTTCTCGTCTATGAAATGATTGCCGGCAAAACGCCGTTTGCGGGCGATTCGATGTCGGAAACTTTCGCTAATTTGATAAACGCCGAGCCGCAGCCGCTTTCACATTTTGCCGCGAATGCGCCTGAAGAATTGCAGCGCATCGTTGCCAAAGCGCTGCGTAAAAACAAAACGGAGCGTTATCAAACGATGCAGGATTTGCTCGCGGATTTGAAAAGTTTGCGGGAAAATCTCGCGTTTGACGAACGCCTGGAAAAA
>DASVRL010000055.1:0-6455 GCA_036388635.1 Pyrinomonadaceae bacterium | reverse complement strand
TTGACGAAAGATGCCGTGAAAATCACGCCCGCTTATCACGAACGTTTGCGCGCCGCCGGTTTCGACGATCAGGCGATTTTACAGATCACTTTGATTGCCGCCTGGTTTAATTACATCAATCGCGTCGCCGACGCGCTCGGCGTCGGAAGAAGCCCGTAAAATTCACTTGATGGATTTGCTGACGGATTTAATTATTTTCCAGGTGCTGCGGTCGCTGTCGAAAACGGTATTTAAACCCTGTTCTTCCATTGGCGGATCGCCCATATAATCGTCGCCTTTTTTCCAGAAAATCTGACCTTTTACCGGTCTGGCAGTGCCGCCGAAAGCCCAGAAATTGGCGCCCGCAATCGAAGCGTTGCCGCCCGGCTGATTGCCGATGAAAGAAAGTATCTTGTTGTAATACGTGTCTCTGAAAGAGGTCGCAGCATTCGGCTCAAACGAGTGATTATCTCTCGGAAGCCCGAATTCTTCGATAACCAGAGGCTTGTTCAGCCGCTCGGCAATCGGAATATGCTGGTTAATATAACTGACGGCTTTTTCCATCACGTTAGGAAAGCCTTCGGCAATTTTTTCGCCGGTAAACCAGCCCCAGTTTTTCGCCCAGATGTGGATGGTCAGATAATCTATGTTCGGGTCGGCGTGAACGTCTTCAAAGAGCTTCAGGCTTTCAGTCCCGATAGAGCCTTCGTGACCGATAGTGACCAGATGATTTTTGTCTTTGGCTTTTATCATCGCGGCAACGTCGCTTATCCACCGCCGGTAAGCCTCGTTCGCCGCCGGTCTCATCGGGCGCGGTTCATTGGCGAGTTCCCACGCCATAATTGCCGGTTCTTCCGTATATTTCTTTTTATTATATTTATTGGTTCTGCTCAGAATCAGGTTCGCCTGCCGGTTGTAACCGTCTTTGCAGGGATTGCAGCCGTAAAATTTGCTGACGATGTCGCGCTGTTCGTCCCAGGTCAGCTTTCTGGTTTTAAGCGCGTCCGGCACGAGGTTATGCCACGTTAAATATTGCTGAAAGCCGCCGCTCCATTCCCAGTTATTGCTGAGAAACACGACCGCCTTCATATTGCGCTTGCCCATCTCGAAAAGCACTAAATCCAGCCCGTCGAGGATATTTTCGTCGAATTTTCCCTGTTCGGGCTGCAGCGGCGGACCGACTCTTATCACGCCGTTAATCATTCCCTCGCCTTCGGCGCCAGCCATCAGCCGCAAGTTCGTGACGCCGTTGGCTTTCAAAAAGTCCAACTCTTTGCGCAGGCGCTCGATTCCCTTCGTTCTATCCTTCTCAAGCCCCAGCAAACTTCCGTACCAGTAATTGGTGCCGACAAAATAATAAGGCTTGCCGTTTACGGAAAATGCGTTTCCCTTGACCGTAACGAATGAAGAAGACTGCGCCATCAGCGGCACCGAGAGCGCCGCTAAAATTAGCAGGACGGATAAAATAAAGCGAATCGTCATAATATTTAGCCTATTGGTTTTGCCCAAAAATAAAGAGCGGAAAAATTTCTAAATCGTAAATTCTAAATTGATGTCCGGTATGCTTGGTCAAACGATTTAGAATTACTAATTTACAATTTACAATCAGTCGCGGCAATTTTTCCCGCTTTTCTTAATTTTCGGGCAAAGCGGTTTCACAATTCGGACATCGCCGACTCATTTGCCAAAAATATCATATCGACGCTTATTTAGTCACTGCTCGGGTTTAAAAAATATTGACAGTTAAAATTAAGCTGTGATAGTTTCTATCAACCGACGACCATAATTGCTTGACGGCAAATGTTCTGACTTGAAAAATTAAAGAACCTTGCCGAAAACGGGTTGAGCTGAGACCGATTAAAGGAAACAAATAAATAATCGAATGGTGAGTTTTACGATTCGATTATTTCCTGGTCTCGATTTGAATTTGATATTGGTTTTCCGTTACTTAAAGTAAATGAACTTTAAAAATCATTACCTGAACAATAGGAATCCGAAAGATGAAATATTGTTATGTCGAGGTTAACCGCCATCTATCAAAAAACGGAATTGGGAAGTTTTAGACGTTACCCGGACGAAGCTGATTATCTAAAGATATTTGGCTTTTTGTATTTTGGCGTGCCGGCTGCCGCGCGTTGGAAATCAGACAATCAGACAGTCTTTTCTGCAAAAAAAATTGAGAGAATGTCGTTTATCAGCGGTTAGTCGAGAGACGCCTTAAGATACTCGACCGAAAATAAATATTTCCGAAACGCGCAGAAGCGATGTAAGAAATTACCGGAAATAGTCATAGTCTATAGTAGGCAGTATAAATATGGATTCCAATATAAATCGATAAAGACGGAAATTAAACGGTTTAAGAAAGTTGAAGAAAATTTACGCACCGATTAAATAAGTTTGGAAAGACTTTTATAAACGCGAAAAATCGTGGGAATTTAGAAAGCTGATTGCCGGAATTTGTATGTTAACGAATAATTACCTGAATTTTGACTTACAAATACAACATAAAGACGGCGAAGAATATTTTGTGATCGCTAAATCGCCGTTGGGCGAAGCTCCGCTCCTCAATTTTCTGAAGTCGCAATTGCTGCCGGCGGCGGCGGATTTTCAGGCTGCCAATCCCGAGAGCGGCGTCGCGCCCGGGATAAACAATCGTCTCTTTATTTTTGACGATGCCGGTAACGATAATAGTTTGGTGCCGGTCGCTTCGAGAGCCTTAACTTTGCAGCAAGCCAAAAACTTTGGCAAACAGCTCTTCGCTTCGATTTTCAAAGAAGGAATACGCACCTTATTCGATCAAAGCATTGCTCACGCGAACGGGCTGAAAGCCAATCTGCGCATCAGATTAAATCTGACCAATGCGCCGGAGCTAGCCGTTTTGCCGTGGGAATATTTATGCAACGAGAAGGATTTGTTTTTCGCCAAAGACCGGCGAACGCCGGTTGTCCGTTATCTAAACCACGACGCGCCGATTGAAGAATTATTGGTCAGCGACGCGCCGCTGCGCGTGCTGGTGGTTATTTCAATGCCTTCGAATCTGAGGGAATTGAATGCGGAAAAGGAATTGGAAAACATACAAACCGCTTTGCGCGAACTGGAAGAAACAAACCAAATAGAGGTTCACCGCCTGGAAAATGCCACTTTCGAGACATTGATAGACACTCTGGCAATGCAGCCCGAAGAAAATCCGTATCACGTTTTGCACTACATCGGGCACGGAGCCTTTAACAAAAGTACCGGGCGCGGGAGCTTGCTGCTCGAAAATGAAGCGGGCGCGTCAGTCGCCTACAGCAGCGAGGAATTAGCCGATATTTTACGCAATTACCGAACGCTGCGCCTCGTAGTTCTTAATTCCTGCGAAGGAGCGAGCGTTTCGGCTGAGGATTCGTATTCCGGCACGGCACAGGATTTTTTGCATCGCGCCGACGTGCCTGCCGTTATTGCGATGCAGTATGAGATAAGCGACAATGCCGCCCTTATTTTCTCGCGCCGTTTCTATCAAATGATTGCCAAAGGTCAGCCGATTGACGAGGCGGTTTTTGCGTCGCGGCTGGCGATGAGCGGTAAAGCCGACCAGACCGAATGGGTCACGCCCGTGCTTTATATGCGCTCGGATAGCGGAAATTTGTTTGATTTCAAAAAAGTCCCGGCAGGAACCGTGACCAAATCGCCCGACCTGATAGTAAATCCGACCGATTTGGAAAAACATTACAGGGCGGTTGTCAATTCTATTATCGAAGGCAATCTGGTGCCGTTTCTCGGGCTGGACGCCAATCTTTACGGGCGCCAGGAAATGAATCCGTGGCAGCCCGGAGCCTTTTTGCCGAGCAGCAGCGAATTAGCCGGCTATTTAGCCGCGGCATACAATTATCCGTTTAAGGAAAATTTGGATTTAACTTCCGTCTCGCAATACGCGCAGGTTAAAGACGAGTTTATAAATCGATTGTATATCCGGCTTTCGGCGATATTCGAAGGCAATTACACGCCGACTGATGTCCATAACGTCATCGCCAAAATCGCCCTGCTCGTTCAGAAAGCAAATCAGAATAAAACGGGCGACCCGGTTCGGCGGCGCTTTGTCGTCGTGACGACAAACTACGATAATCTGCTGGAAAAGGCTTTTGTAAAGGCGGTTCCGGCTTATCACGTCGTGAGCTACGCGACGAAGGGCAAGTTTTTTCACGCGAAGTTCAACGGCTCGCACTACACTATAAACCCGGAGGAAATCGCCGACCCGACCAGCTATCACAAACTGTCGGACCTCGACCCGGTAATACTCAAGCTGCCGGGCGCCTTCGACCTCGAAGGACAGCGTTATGCGATTACCGAAGACCATTATTCCGATTATTTATCCTATAAAGTTCTTTCCGGATTATTGCCTCCGCAGCTGACCAATAAGCTTCGCACCAGTAATAATTTATTTCTCGGCTCGAGTATGCGCAACTGGTATCTGCGCGCCCTGCTGCACCGCGTCTGGGAAGGAAGTATGCCCGGAGATATTTCCTGGGTCGTTCAGCCTAATCAGTCGGAGATCGATAAAGAATTCTGGAAGGCTTCGAAGATAGAAGTCATTGAAGAAAATTTTGATTCGTATATATCAGAACTGGATAAGCATTTGCAGAGCGTTTAAAAAGTGAGTAGTAATTTATGAGCGATGCCCGGACATTGCCGGAATCACCTTATATCGGGTTAGTTCCCTACACGGAGCAGGACGCGCCGTTTTTCTTCGGGCGCGAGAAAGAGCGCGACATAATCATTGAAAACCTGCGCGCTTCGCGATTGACTCTGCTTTACGGTCCGAGCGGCGTCGGGAAAAGTTCGGTTCTCAATGCGGGCGTGAGCCATCGCCTGCACCGGATGGCTCACGAGTGCGTCCAGGAATACGGGCTGCCGGAATTTGCCGTCGTAAATTTTCGGAACTGGAGCGACGCGCCGCTGACCAGATTTATACAGGCGGCGCACGAATCCGTCGCGAAGGCTTTGCAGATTGATGCAATTGAGCCTGTTCCGCACGGAACTCTGGTTGAAATGCTGCAAGCGCTGACCGAGCGGTTCGGTCTGGAATTGCTGATTATTCTCGACCAGTTTGAAGAAAATTTCAACCTGCATCCGCTTCAAAAAGACGAAGACGATTTTATCGCGCAACTGCCCGACGCAATCAATAATTTAAACTTGCGCGCCAAATTTCTGATTTCCCTGCGCGACGATTCGCTGTCAAAGCTCGACCGCTTTAAAACGAGCATTCCGCAGCTTCTCGATAACCGGCTGAGCCTCAAACATATGAACGCCGAAGGCGCACGCGCGGCAATTCAGAAACCGATTTCCGCCTATAACGAACTGCTCGCTCCGGGCGAGCCCGAATACAGAATTGAACCGGAACTGGTCGAGGAGATTTTAAAGCAAATCATCGATAGCCAGGAAACGACGGCGCAGATTACCGAAAACGAAGCAGACAACAAACTGGAAGCCGTCCGCATTGAAGCCGTCTATCTTCAGTTGGTAATGGAGCGCTTATGGGAAAGCGACAAGCAGCAGCGGATTCTGCGTTCGAGCACTCTGGACAATATGAAGGGATTGAAAAACATTGTCCAGGACTATCTAAATAAAGCGCTGACGGAAAAGCTGGATGCCTCTCAGCAGGATATTGCCGCCCGCATTTTCAAATATCTGGTAACTCCTTCGGGAATCAAAATTCCTTACACCAAATCGGATTTGCACAACCAGGTCGAAGTGGAAACAAACGAACTCGATGCCGTTCTAACGGCACTGAATCAGGCGCGCATTTTAAAAGAAGTCGATCCTCCGCTCGACCAGCCCGACGAGAGTCGCTATGAGATATTTCACGACAAACTCGCCGCCGCCATTTTGAAATGGCGAAGCGATTACGAGCAGAAGAAAAAGCTCGTTGAAACCGAGAAAAAGAAAGAAAAAGAGCTGGCGGAAGCCGAAGCGAAACGCATCGAAGCCGAGCAAAAAAAAGCAAGCGAATTAGCCGAAGCCGAACAGAAACGCCTCGCCGCCGAGCAAGCTCAGCGCCGCCGGCGGACGATTATCGTGCTCTCCTGCCTGGTTGCGGTGTTTCTTGGGGCTGCCGTCATTGCCATCTCCGGTTGGGTATACGTAGACAATATTAATGACGAGCTGAAAAGGGAAAAAGAGCTATTAGATGAAGAAAAAAAGAGTACTAACAATTTGACCGTGAATCTGAGAGAGAAAAATGAAGAGATTGAGCGAAAAAAGATGGAATCGGATCTTTCGATACTACTGGATGATAATTCGCTCGACGCTAATACGCGAGAGGCAATAATAAAAATACTTAATCGCAGTGGCGTTAATAATCCGAAATTTGATAATCCGGAAAATAATCCAAACAAAATAATGCCCGAGAACGACGACCCGATAGCCAGAACGCGCTGGAGAACGGGTCAGACGATTCACATCAGATTTATCGGAGGCAGTCCCGCGGTAAGAAAAAA
>DASVRL010000054.1:0-14081 GCA_036388635.1 Pyrinomonadaceae bacterium | reverse complement strand
ATTAAGCGCGATGCCGGACGGATAACCGGTTTCCTCAAAACTGCCGTCTTTTTTATTGATATAAAGCTGTTTCGGCGTCGAATCGTTAACGACCAGCAAATCGAGCCAGCCGTCGTCGTTTACGTCAACAAACACTGAGGTAAAACCGTATAAATCACCTTCGTCAGTGACGCCTGCCTTCCGGCTTACGTCTTCGAAAGTGCCGTCCGCTTTCTGGTGAAAAAGACGGTCTTTCGCGCCCGCCAAGCCGCGCGGACCGCACATCGTCGGCTGACCGCGAAACTGGCAGAAATTTCTTCCGGTGCTGCCGTCTTTGGCGTCGGCGGGGCTGACCGGCAATCTCGCCAAATCGAATTCTATATAAGCCGGAACAAACAAATCGAGCCGACCGTCGCGGTCGTAATCGCCGAACGTCGCGCCCGTAAACCAGCCCGAAACGTTTAAACCGAGCTTTTCGGCAACGTCCGTAAACGTGCCGTCGCCGTTGTTTCTATAAAGCCGCGCCGTGCCGAAATTGCTGACGAAAATATCCGAAAAGCCGTCGTTGTTGTAATCGCCGACCGCCGCGCCCATCGCCCAGCGCTCGTTGCCGACGCCGGCTTTATTCGTCACGTCCTCAAACTTCCAATCGCCCAGATTGCGGAAAAGCGCCGCGCGCGGCATTTTTTCTTTGCCCTGCAAAGCCTTGATAGTGCCGCCGTTAAGCAGGTAAATATCGAGCTTGCCGTCGTTGTCGAAATCCAGCACGGCGACCGCGCCGGAAGTGCTTTCGGGAAGATAATTTTTCGCTTTATCGCCGCCCGTCTGCACAAAGTTTTTGAGCGCCGTCTGCGCCGTCACGTCTTCAAAAACCTTCGGAGCTTTGGCATCCGTCAATCCGATTGTGCGCCGCGAAGAATACGTCCGGGCGTCGCCGGTCGAAGAACCGCCCGACATCGTATTTTGCGCGTTAACGCCGAACGCAAGATTTAAAAGCAGAAAAAAAATAAAGCCTTTTTGAAACATAAAATTATTTTAACCGAAACCGCTTTCAGCAATCCGGAAGGCTACAAATCCATCGCATCGACGCGGCGTTTCGCTTCGTCGATCAGCTCGTTGTTTTTCTCATACGAAAGATGCTCGTCGCTCGTATTTTCCAATTTCGGCGGATACAGATGATTTCGGTAAACCGGATAAGCTTCGGTACGCAGATGCGCGAGCATCTGATGACCGCGCCGCGTGCGGCGCTCGTGACGCAGCGCCGAAATATCGATTGGCGCGACGACGATACGCTCGCCCGGTCCCGGACTGGCTTCGGCGAGCAGTCTGCCTTCGAAATCGACAATCTGGCTGCCGCCCGACCAGGAATAAGGCGGGTAGTGTTTCAGGCTCGCCGCTTGATTGGCGGCGACGACATACGCCGTATTTTCAATCGCCCGCGCCCGGTTTATCACCGTCCACCAATCCATCGGCGCGGTCGCGTTCCAGGGGTCCATATAAGCCGAAACGCGCACGAGAATCTCCGCGCCGTTTGCCGCCAGCTGGCGCATCGCTTCGGGAAAAAGCCAGTCGTAGCAAATCGCGCAGCCGATGCGACCGATCGGCGTGTCGGCGACGGGAAAAAGCGGCTCGTCGTAGCCTTCGATGTCGTGCGGGCTGGTGTGGACTTCGTATGGAATCCACGTGTTAACCTTGCGATATTTATACAAAATGCCTTCGGGCGAGATTAAACAGGTCGTGTTAAAAAGCGCGTTTTTCCAGCGCGAATCGATTTCGAGCATCGAGCCGGTTTGAATATAAATATTATGTTCGCGCGCCTTTTGTTCTAACTTTGCGGTGTGTTCGTTCGGAATTTCGACGGCGAGTTTTTCGATTAATTCCGGCGCGGTCGCAAAAACCGGCGCGGCGTGGGCGAATTCGGGGAAAACAACTAATTTAACCGGCAGAAAAGGCGCGCTGCCGGCGACCGCCGAATCAATCATCTGCAAAATGCGGTCAGTGTTGCGCCGCATTTCCCGGCGCTCAATCGGGTTCGGCAAATCGGTCTGACAGGCGGCGACCGAATATCGGATGTGTTCCATAATTTAATGAAGCAAAAATTAAAGTAAAAAGGCAAAAGTAAAAAGGAAAAATTATTTTCACTTTTGCCTTTTGTCTTTTTTATTTTTACCGGCTGCTGCTCCGGCACGGAAAGCGCCGTTCTCTATTTTTGAAAAGGCTTTATTTATTTAATCTTTTTCGCCGGAATATTTTGCCCGCCTTGTTGAAGAATCAAACCCGTGACCTTACCGCTCGCCTCTTTCGTGAAAGTGATTTGCGCATCGACCACGCGCAGGAAAAATTTCGTTTCGGATTCGGGAAACAATTCGGCGGCGGGTTGTCCGGTCGCCTGCACCATTAATTTGTTTCCTTCGCGCGTAATGGTCAGAGCGAAGCCGGGCGCAATCTCGTATTGCCCGAGATAAGCGTCGTAAATCTTCGCGTCAAGCGTTATCTGCCGGCGACCCTTCGGAACTTCATAATTTTCGCCGAACAGTATCGCCGCCAAATCGCCCGCCACCAGATTTGCCGGCGCATTATCATTATTCAGCAGAACGATAACGGTGGCGCGCGCGTCGGGAAACCGCGAAATGTGTGCGCTGAAGCCCTCGATTCCGCCCGTGTGCGCGATATAGCGCCGGTTGTTCAGCGTCCCGACGCCCCAACCGTAAGCGTAACCGTTTTTCTCCGCCGTAAACATCGCGTCCAAAGATTTTCGAGTGAGAAAATTTTCCGTATAGAGCGCCTGATCCCAGCGCAGCAAATCTTCGACGGTCGAATAAAGCGCGCCAGCCGCCGACGGAATACTCATTTCGATATACGAAGCATTGACCAGCGTCTCGCCGACGCGCGAATAACCGGCGGCGCGATTTTTCAGAATCTGCGCGGAATGGTCAAGCCCGGTGTCCGCCATTTTCAAAGGCGCAAAGACGTTCTCTTTCATAAAGGCTTCGTAGCTGGTGCCGGAAGCTTTTTCGACAAGCGCGCCGAGCAGCAGATAATTCGAGTTGCTGTATTTAAATTGCTCGCCGGGTTTAAATTCCAGCGGCAAATCGCGAAAACGCGCGATGTTTTGCGCGAGCGTTGCCGGAAGCGTTTTTTTCGCTTCCCAATCCGCCAGCGCCGTGATGTTCGCGATGCCGGAAGTGTGCGTCAGAAGCTGGTGTATCGTAATCGTCTGCCAGGCTGCCGGACAATCCTGCAAATATTTGCAAATGCCGTCGCGAACGTTTAATTTGCCGCGCTCCTGCAATAATAAAATAGCGCCCGCCGTAAACTGCTTGGTCAACGAGCCGAGGCGAAACTTCGTCTGCGCCGTGTTCGCAACATTCAACTCGACGTTCGCCAGCCCGTAACCGTGACCGACAATCGGCTTGCCGTCGCGCGCGACCAGCACCGCGCCGCCGAATCCTTTCACATTGACCAGCGCATTCATATACTCGTCAACCTTCGCCGCGACTTCCTGATTCGAAACGGCTGTTTGAGCAAAACCGGAAGCCGGAAGCGAAAGCCAGACAATGACAAAGACGACAAATTTTCGAACGAAAACTTTCATATTTTGATTTCCTTGTTTTATCAGAGCTTCACAGAGAGACGAGAGAAATTTAAACGGGATAGAAGAAACGATGAATGAGGCACGCGGAACGCGGAATTTTCAATTCATCATTCATCGCTCTGCATTCATCGTTTTTCCTGTCGGCGTTGTTTGTTCGTCGTAGTTTTCACGACCGGCGACGAGGATTTGACCGTTTTCTCACCGGTTAATTGAGTAAATTTTCGCTGCGTTTCAGCCGACCAGCCCGGAATCAAATCCCGGACGATGCCTTTTTCGTCAACCAGAATCGAGAGCGGAACGCTCAATTCGTCGGTCGCGTAAACCTGTTCGATTGCCGGCACGCCGCCGAGCAGAATCGGGTATGAAACGCGTTTTTCGGCAACGTATTTTTTAACGTTCGCGCCCTTTTCCGTATCGACGTTGATGCCGATTATATCGATGCGGCGCGCAGCCAGCGGCGTGCGCATTTTTTCCAGCTCGGGCATTTCCTTCGCGCACGGAATGCACCACGTCGCCCAGATGTTAATCAGCGTTTGGCGTCCCGGCTTAAACTGTTTCTGCACCGAACTTTGCGCGCCGTTCATCGTTTTCACGGCAAAATCGGGCAGCGGCTTGCCGATTGATATTTTCAAACTGCGCGCGAATATTTCGGCTTTCGTCAGCGGATTCGGCAAATTTGCTTTGGCGAGCGAAACGGCTTGTGCTTTTCCGGTTCCTTCCTTCAAAAGCAAAGTCGAGCCGGCAACCGCATCGCCTTCGAAACGCTCGACTTTTCCGTTCGCCCACGTCACTTCAATCCATTCGCTGCGCGCGTCTCTGCCCAAGCCGAAAAGAAGTCGCGGGTCGTGCTGCGAGATAAAACCCGAGCCGCCCGATTTGATTTTCGTCAAAATTCCCGCCGAAGTTTTCACGCGCACGACCGCGCCGAAAGCGTCGCGCCCCGTGCGGTCGCCTTCCAGCGCAACACGCAAAAAATTATTGTCCTGCCCGACGTTGTTTCTGAAAAGCAGGTGCGCCTGATTTTGAATCGTCGTCGAAAAAACGTCCAAATCGCCGTCGTTGTCGAAATCGGCGAAAACTCCGGCGCGTCCGTCCGTAATCGAATCGATACCGGAAACGCCCGAAATATCGACGAATTTTTTCGCCGCGCCGAGATTCAAATAAAGCGGGTCGCGCTCGTAGCCGCTGAAAGAAAATCCCTGACCGAACATCAATTTGTTCTGGTCTTCGCGCAGCGCGCCTTTTTCGTCTTTTCCGTCGTTTGAATGCGTCACAACTTGACGCCAGAACTGACTTCAGGTGTCCTTCATCGACTTGCCGGAAATAAAGCCGTTCGGCGTGTAAATATCTTCCCAGCCGTCGTTGTCGAAGTCGATAAAACCGCCGCCCCAAGCCCAGCCGCCCGAAAATCCGCCGACTTCCGCCGTGACGTCGCGAAATTTTCCGTCGCCCGTGTTTTCAAAAAGATTATTTCCGGCGGCGAGCTTTTTCAAAACGTTGTCTTTCGCGCTCGAATTCGGAAAAAGCCGCGTCAGAATGCGGTTTCCGGCGGTCGAACTCATATTCGAAGCGTGAATGTCGAGCCGCCCGTCGTTGTTGTAATCGCCGAACGAAACGCCCATCCCGTTGCCGGGGTCGAGCACGCCGCGCTCCGCCGCTTCGTCAACGAATTTATCGCCGCGATTTATAAACAAAGCCTTTTCGCCGAAATCGTTGGCGACGTACAGGTCGATTTTTCCGTCTGCGTTGATGTCGGCAAATTCCGCCGCGTAGCTCCAGCGCCGGTCGTCGACGCCCCATTTGGCGGCTTCCTCGCGGAAAGTGCCGTCGGGCTGGCTGATGAAAAGCAGATTCGGCGTCCCGTTCGTCGCGCGAAACCACGAATCCGGCGTCACCTGACCGTAGCGATTGTAAGAAGTCACGTAAACGTCGAGCCGCCCGTCGCCATTGACATCGCCCGCGACAGCCGAAAAACCGATGGCGTTTTTCGCGACGCCCGCTTCGAGCGAAACGTCGCCGAATTCGAGCTTCCCGTTTTGTTTCAGCGAATTCTGCAAAAGAATCTGCTGACCGACCGCCGACAGAAAAACGTCCGCGTCGCCGTCGTTGTCGTAATCGAAAACCAGCGGCGCTGTTCCGCGAGCCGTAATCCTGACGTTCGCTTCGTCGGACGCGTCGCGAAAAGAGCCTTTGGCGTCGTTCAAATAAAGATAATTCCGATTGGCGCCGACGACGAAAAGGTCAATCCAGCCGTCTTGGTTAAAATCAGCCGCCGCCGCGCCGTTCCAGACGAAACCGCTGTTTTCGGGCGTGCCGAACGAAGGAATATTTGCGCCGACGCCAGCCGGAACGGCGACTTCCGAAAACAAATCTTTTTCAGCGACCATCGAATCGAATCCGATTAAGTCGAAAGAATCAAACTGCCAGTGTTTATTGGCGGCGGCGCGAACATTCGTCATAAAAGTTCCGCGCGCCCATTCGCGTTTTCCTTCCGTGTCGCGCCCGATGACGTAAAAAGCGATGCGCGCTTTTCCGCTGGCGCCGACGACCGCCGTCGGTTGTTCCGCGCCCAGAACAGCCTGCGCTTTTTCGTCGAAATTCGCTTCTTTGACTTTAAAGCGCGCGTCTTCGATTTCGGAAAAATGCGCTAAAAATTCCGCCCAGTTTTGCAAAAACTCGGCGCTCGTCATTGTCACCGCCGTCGCCGTCGAAGCCGTTTTATTTCCGCTTTCCCAGCCGTGCGTGCCGACCCATTTGACCTGATTTTTAGCGGGCAGCGGGCGCGACGGAAAAGCGTTTGCCGCCAGTTGTTTCGGAAAAAATTCCGCCGTCAATTCCAGATTCCGGTCGCGCGTCGCCACCGAAAGCTCCAGCAGGTCGTTTGCCAGCGATTCGGACAATTCTTCGATCACCTCCAGGCGCGAGCGGTCAACCTGTTGTTTATTCGTCGCCGGCACGGTATTTTGCGCCGGAATGCTGAACGAAAAAGCGGCAGCCAGCAAAACCAACGCGCAGGCGATTGATAAAGGCTTTCGCATCCCGAAACGATTGAAAATTGAACAACTCATTTATTTACTTTATATAACGGAAGCCGAACGCGGCTCTCGCCGTCCATAAACTAGAGCGTATTTTGTTGTATTGTGCTTTAGAGAATGGGCGCAGTGCTAATCTTAGCTATTTGATAAACGCTTTGCAAAGAAAATGCGTCGAAAACGCTTCTTTTTTACCGGCAGCGGCGACTGAAAATAAAGGAAGCGTTTTTATTTTTGCGCGAGGCTTTATTCTCAATTTTCAATTCGTCGTTATAACGACGTAGACGCGCCCGGCGTAAAGTCTGATTTCATTGCCGGTTTTGGTCATCATTAACGGGCGCGGTCGGCGCAGGGCTTTATCGCTGCGCGCCTCGGCTTCGATGACCGATTTGCCGCCGATGTCGAAAACATTAAACGTCTCGCCTCTGAACCCGAAACCGTAAGCGCCGGTCGCCAGCTCTCTGCCGCCGATTCTGATTGGCGAATCGGTGATAAAAAATCCCTGGTATTTAGCGGCAATATCCGTCGAGTAACCCGACGTATCGACCAGACCGGCGAGAACGTGCCGCTTGGCGCCGAATCTGGCGGCAGCCGCGTTGCGCATCTGGGTCGGCGCGGATTGTCCTTCAAAATAAAAGCTCGTCGGCACGACGCCGGTCAATTCCCTGCCGGTCAATACCGCCGCGCTTCTGTTGTCCTGTGCTTTAAGCGTAAAAAAGGATGCGAAAACAATCAGCAAAAATAAAGCTGAGTTTGCCGCACGGCGCTGCTTTGATTTCATAACTTCTCCCGTTTAATTTATTTTTCGTGTAAAAGCAGTGCAAATATACTACAAAAATCGACCCGCGCGGAAAAGAAGCGCGGCAATTATTTGTCAAAAAAAGCGGCGGCGAATTTACAGAGCAGCGCCGGATAAATAATTGTTTTGTAAAAAAAAACGGTGCGAAATTTTATTGTATTTTAAATCGTTGATGATTTGTAAAAGAGAATGCAAATATTCTGCGGAATCTAATTGATTCAGGAAGAAGTCCGTGCAAATTTTTGTAAAAGTCATCGCAGGAAACTTCCTTTTTTGTAAAAGTAGATGCAGGTTTAATTACTGACCGGGCTAAATCAATCACAGTAAAAAATTCCGCGAAGTATGCTGTTATCTGACAGAGCTTACTTCATCTGAGAAATCGGGCGAGCTTACTGCATACGAAGCAAGACCTAAACGGGAAATTTTTACCCGCTCTCGCGCTCATTATCTCGCCCGAACAGATAAAACCGATTATTTAATTGCAGGTTTGAGCACAGGGAATACATTCGCCACTGCACATATAATTGGGTTTGTTACAATCGCCGATGTTACATCCGGTGTTTAACTTGTTGTTGAAGTTTCTGACACCCCTTAGCTTCCTGACGTAATTAGTAATTTCCCTGTAAGCCCGCTGGGTCAAAATTTTGCCTTTCAGCGTAACCACCTTGTTTTTGACGGCAACGCGAATATGACTAGTCTTTCCGTATTTACTGGCTTTAATTCTTCTTATTTGATTGTTGATTTTCCGCGCAATCTGTAAATCCGCAGCGTTTGAGTAGTCGATTTTTTGTTTTTTGACGAATTTGGATTTACCGCTTCCGGTTTGAGCTAAGCTCGCGCCGCTGAAAATCAGCATCAGTGAAAAAGCTGCGACTAAGATTTTGAAGTATTGTTTGTTTGTCATTCAAGCTCTCCTTAGTATTTAAAATTAGTTAACATCGAAAGTGAGTTGTAACGCGATTGCTTGTCGTAATAGAGACTGCCGCCGTCGGACGCCCACGACAGGCTGGAAAAATAAAGCCGGGAATCATTGTTTTCGGTAATTTTTTTCGCTTTGCCGCCCGCCGCCGGGATAACCCAGATATTGTCTTTTCCGTCATGACGGGCGACAAAAGCGACCTGTTTGCGGTCGGCGGACAAATTGATGTTAAAAATATACGCGTCTTTGAGCGTCGCCAGCGGGCGGCGGGCGCCGGTTTTCAGGGAAATCTGAAACAGCGAAACTTCGGGCGGCACGCTGACTTTTCCGTCACCCGCTCCGGCGGCAAGAATTAAATTGTCTTTATTCGGCGACCAGCCGATTAGGCGCGTGAAATAATCGGTTTGAAAAATCGCCTTTGAATCTTCCGCGTCCGCGACCAGAAAATTGTAAATAAATTTGTCGTCTGCAGTGCGTTTGTTCGTTCTGGTCGAATAGGCGAGGCGTTTGCCGTCGGCTGACCAGAGCGGGCAAAAGACTAAAAGATTAGTATCGGCGTTGCCTGAGAGCCGCGTCTCGCCGGAATTGTCCGTATCAATCAGCCAGATATTATATTGCCCGCTTTTATTTGAACGATAAGCGATTCGGCGGCTGTCGGGCGACCAGCTAAATTCCGCTGTTTGAGTTCGATTGTAAGGCATTAAAGTAAACCCGAACGGAACAACGCCTTCAACAGTTAATTGTTTTTGCTCCCCGCCGCTGGCTTTGACAATTTTCAGTTGGTATTTATCATCCTCAACCTGTAGAAAAGCAATCTGCCGCGCGTCAGGCGACCAAACCGGCAAAAAACCGTTTTCGACAAGCTGCGCGGGTGGTTCGTCGGAATTAATTTGTCTGGCGAAAATTGAACCGCCAGCCAGGTTTTTGCCTTGACTTAAATTTTTAATCGATTGGTAAGCGATTGTTTTTCCGTCCGGCGAAGCGTCCGCCCAGAATTCCGAATTAATATCCGAGGCGACCGTAAATTCCCTGTCGTCGGCGAGGTTAATGCTCCAGACATCCGATTCTTCCTGAACCGAGCCGTAGAGAATTTTCGTGCCGTCCGCGGAAACGTCCATCACGAAACTGTCTCTCTCGGCAAATGTAATTTGTTTTGGCGCGCCGCCGTCAATATCCGTGACGAAGATTTGAAAAATCCCGTCAACCGTCGTGTTGTAGAAAATTCGGCGGTTGTCGGGATGCCAGATTATTTTCCTGATTTCCGTTGCGCTTTCGGTAATTTGGCGGGAAACGCCGTCTTTCAGAGACGTTATCCGGATGCTTCGTTTTTCGCCTTCGGTGATGATATAAGCAATCAACTGCTCGTTCGGCGAGACGCTGATTATGGAAACGTCCTGTTTTGAATCGAAATTCGTTATGCGGCTCGAAAGCCCCGAATTAACATCGAGCGCGAAAAGATTCATGTCCGGCGAATTGTAATATATGAGGTTTTTTTTTGACCAGTATTTTAGCGAAACGCCGCCGTTTTCAAAGGTCGTCAGCAGTTTCGGAGAACCGCCGAAAACAGGTATCTGCCAGACGCCGTATTGGTCTCCGCGATTTGAAAAATAAGCTAATTGGTCGCCGCCCGGCGACCATATCGGATTTTGATTGTTAAATTCGTCTCTGGTTATTTGAATCGCTTCGCCCGCAGCGGTCTGTTTAATCCAGATGTTTCTCGTTCCCGATTTTGAAGAGTTAAAAGCAATCATTTTCCCGTCGGGCGAAAATGTCCCGGCGCTGTCCTGTTCTCCGGGCGAGCTGCTCCAGGTGATGATTTCGGAATTTTTTAATGATAAGATTTCGCCGGTTTCCGTCTTCTCGCTCGCATCGAAAAACCACCAGAAACCGCCCGATACCAGCGCGGCGACGAATAAAATCGAAACCAGGTGCAGAAAAGAAAATCGCTGGACGGCAATGGTTTGCGTGATGCGGCGCGGCACATCGGCAGTGGAATTTTTCGCCGGTTTTGTCGTTATGCGATTCGACGCCGAAATCTCCGATTCGGTGTTCAGACTTTTCAAATCCGCGGTCAAATCCTTTATTGACTGATAACGAGCGCGGCGGTCTTTCTGCAAGGCTTTAGTCACGATGCGTTCCAGCTCGACCGGATATTCCCCGGATAAAACGGGCGTTTCGGTTTTCAGGATGGAGGCAATCACGTCGCCGGTCGAGCCGCCGGTAAACGGAGTGCGATTCGTGAGCATTTCAAATAAGACCACGCCCAGACTCCAGATATCTGCGCGCGCGTCAATATCCTGCACGCCGCGAATCTGTTCGGGCGACATATAAGCGGCGGTGCCCATTATCATTCCCGGACCGGTCAGAACGGAACGGGTCGAGGCTTCGGGTCGGTCATTCCGATTTTGCTTTTCGCCGAGCTTTGCCAGTCCGAAATCCAGCACTTTGACCAGACCGTCCTCGCGCAGCATGATATTTTCCGGCTTGATGTCGCGGTGAATGATTCCGGCGCTGTGCGCCGCGTTCAAGGCGGCACAAACTTGCGCGGCAACGTCGATAATTTCACTTAAAGCGAGCGGTCGGCGCTTTTGTCTCTGCCGCAGCGTTTCGCCCTCGATAAATTCGGTGGCGATAAAACGCCAGTTTTCGAAATTTACGATTTCGTAGATGGTGATAATATTCGGATGATTGAGCGCCGAAGCGGATTTCGCTTCCTGAATAAAACGGCGTACGCGGGCATCGGCGGCGGCAAAGATTTCCGGTAAAACTTTGAGCGCGACCGGACGTTCGAGTTCGGTGTCGCGGGCGAGAAAAACTTCGCCCATGCCGCCCGCGCCGATTTTTTCGATGATTTGATAGCGGCGGATTTGCTGTCCTTTTTTGAGAGTTTCCCGCTTGCCGACAATCGTCTCCGCCACTTCGCCGATTGCCGGGCTTTCCATAAATTTTTCGTCTTCGCCGAAGGCGGATAAAAGCTGGCGGATTTCCTCGCGCATCGCTTGGTCGCCGCCGCAGGCTTCGCTCAGAAATCGCTCGCGCTCCGGCGGCGGGCGTTCGAGAGCCGCCTGAAAGATGTCTTTGAGATTTTCCCAGTCGTTATTTTTCAAGAGTTCGGTGCGGAATTTATCGCGCGGCGCAGCCACGCTTTCGCCACATTCCAGTCGCGTTTGACCGTCATCTCGGAAACGTCTAAAACCTGCGCCGTTTCTTCGACCGTCAAACCGCTGAAATATCGAAGCTCGACGATGCGCGCCTGCCGCTCGTCCAGTGCCGTCAGTTTATTGAGAGCTTCATTTAATAAAATTAAATCGATTTGCGTGTCTTCGTTCGTTATTTCGGCAACGACCGTCAGAGCTTCTTCGAGCGGCAGGTTTTCGTCCGCGCCGCCGCGTTTGACGCGCTGTTTGGTTTTCGCGTAATCGACCAGAATACGCCGCATCATATTTGCCGCAATGCCGAAAAAATGCGTGCGGTTTTGCCACTCGACATCTTTTTGCCCGACCAGCCGCAGGTATGCCTCGTTTATCAAAGCGCTGGTTTGCAGCGTGTGATTCGGTCGCTCGCCGCGCAGAAAGCGGTGCGCCTGCCGGTGCAGCTCGTCGTAAACGAGCGGCACGAGCGCGTCCAGAGCTTCACGATGACCGTCGCCCCAGGCGCGCAGCATCGCGGTTATCTCTTCGGGTGAATGGGGAGTGTCTGACATTTACCCTCTCGATATTATTTGATTTTTTTTAATCAACGCGAGATTACAGGAAACCGCCGATTAAAGCAATAAAAAAATAAAATGTTCCCGTTTTCCGCAAACCGTCGCGTTAATAAATAGAGGCGGGAAAAGTTCATAATACGAACGGTCGTCCGCCCTGAAAACAGCGAAAGACAATCAGCCGTTTCAAATTTTAAAATCGTGGGCATTTACTAATTGCGCGAGTTGAAAATGCGGGAAGAAGGCTTTCGCTAAGACAGGAAATAAATAACGGAAATCACTTTAAAGATACAAAAAGTAGTGTCGATAGATAAAAAAAGGAGATTATTATGACGCAAACAAAAAAAATGACTAAAATCCAAGGTCAGCTCGTGACCGCCAGTCCGACTCCGCCGCCCGAGTTGGTTAACTATGTGGCGAATGCTTATAATGCGAAAGACGGCAACTTTCTGAGCAAGCCGGTATTTGCGCTGACCTATAATAACGGGCATACGATTCCCTGGGGTTCGCCAGGCGTTACCAAAGATATTCCCGACCAGATTTCAGCCGGCATTGCGACCAACTTTTATAATATTACGAACAGCCTGCTGCTGGAAGAGAAATCCGATTATGACCGCTCGTTTTCCGCATCGGTCAACGCCGAATACAGCGGCGTGACTTACTCCGGTTCGGTTCAGTCTTCTTTGCTTTATCACGGCAGCTTGTTTTCGAGCACAAGCTCCTTTTACGCGCTGAACTTCTATCTGCAAAGCATTTTAACTTTTGAGCGGCTCGATACGACGCTGGACGCCGATTTCGCGGCGGCGCTCAAATCGCTTCCCGAAGACATTTCAAGCCCGGACAATCAACAAAAATACTTTGATTTTTTCGATTCCTACGGCACTCATTACACGACGTCAGGAACGATGGGCGGCACGATTATCATGGAGACGGATATTCAGCAAAGCCTGCTGGAAACGGCAAGCGAGCTGGAAATTACCGCCGCGGTCAGCGTGGGCTACGAAGCGATTGTTTCGAGCGGCAGCCTCGATGTCAGTACCGCCTATAAGAATTCCGAATTTCTCAGCCAGAACCAAAACAGCATATCTATTTCCCTGAGCGTTTTGGGCGGCTTGTATGCGCCCGGCGAACCCATTATTAATTGGGTCAACTCCATTTATAATACACCGAGCCTTTTGCTGTCCGTTCCCTCGCTGAGCACTCAGATGACGAGTCTGCAATCCATTTCCGACCTGGTTGCGATTGCCGGAGCGAGCGCGCAAATCGCCGCGAATATCAATTCGCTGGTCCACAATTACGTTATGCTAGCCACCCTCGATGACGGCAGCCTGCTGTCGTCTCCAGGTCCGATTGATTTCGACACGGTTTATAATACGTCGAGCGAAGGAATCGTAGCAGGCGACGGGTTTGTAATTTGCTCGATTGAAGCTGCCGCTGAAGGCGATAGAGGATATGTTTACGCCTTTGACGACACCGATTCCGACCCGACCACGGTTATCGCAACGGCTTCGCAGCACTATTATACGGAACACGACCGTTGGATTTCCGGCGCGTCATCGACGATGCCGACACCGAACGGCACTTATTTTACAATTCATGAAACGCCGACTGGCGGTACTCCGAACACATCGCTCCAATTTATTGGCTTGGGCAATGTCGGCGAAGAAGGAATGGGAAGCTGGCAGAAGATCGATCTCAACACGGACCTGACTGCACCGGCGGACGGATTTATCTCAGCATATGTTGATTGGAACGGTTCGGACGGTGCTCGCGGCTACGTTCAGGGAATTCAAAACAATGTTGTCGTCGCCGCCGCATCGCAGCACTATTATTCCGAAAGTGACATCGTAGTGCCGACCAACAGCTTTTGTATGCCGATTTGCCAGGGTACGCCGTATAGCGTCGCTTTTATTGCAACCGGCGAGTCGCCGGCGGCTCAGGCATTTTTCGTCCCGCTTTCCGAAGCATACGTTTTCTTTCAACGGTTTCAATCCCGAACCGAGAATCGTGTGTATCAGGCTCTAACCGACGGTTTTCTCGTTGCTTATCTTTCT
>DASVRL010000053.1:0-5324 GCA_036388635.1 Pyrinomonadaceae bacterium | reverse complement strand
GATTTGCTGACGATGTATAAATCGCCGTTTGCCGGATTGACGAGCAGAGTTTCGGCGTCTCGGCTCGCGTCCAAATATTTAACGCGAATCGCTTCGGCGCGCTTGATTTTACGCGCGGTTTTCTTTGTTGATTTTGCGTCTTCCGGTCTTATTTCGGGTTCGGGCACGCGGTAAATGACAACTTCGGAACGCTTGCGCCCGTTGTCGCCGATGTCGCCGATGAAAAGATAATGTTCGCCGGTTTTCGGGTCGGTGTAAGCGGCGATGTCTTCCCAATCGTAGTTTTTCGCGCCCCCGACTCGAAAGATTCCGCGGCGCTTGCCGCTCCTGTCAAAAGCGTAAAGAAAACCGTCGTCGCCCGAATCATTATGCGTCCAGAAAATGTCTTTGTTGCGGCGCGAGGCAGTTAAACCGCTGCTTTCCGTAATTAAATTGTCTTGAATCGTCGCAATTCGCCGCGCTTTTCCGTATTCACCGGAAACGGGTTGGACAATTGTATCTTTGGCGGTTTGACCGTTACTTTTCGCGCTGAAAAAGCTACAGGCTGTGCTAAATGATGCACAGCCAAGAATTAAGATAAAAAATATATAAGCTCTCGGTTTCATCCGAAAAATAAAACGAATTTTCACAGTCTTCGGATGCAGCTTTTTTAGCTGATGATGGTCGAAGCATCTTGAATTTCGAGTAAATCCAGCATATCGAGCGCGTTAACTTTGTTTTGCCGTGCACGTTTGTGTGCCGCTTTTGTCGAATACATATTTTGGTCGGCGGCGATTAAAACTTGATCTAACGTTTCGCCGTCACGCGGATAACACGCCGCGCCGATTGAAATTCCGACTCGCGCCGAGCCTTTGTTGCCGACGGGCAGAGAAAAATCCAGAACGGCTTGTTCGATGCGGCGGCACAATTCTTCAATCGGAAAACCGGGAGTTTCCGGCACAACGGCAACGAATTCGTCGCCCGCATAACGCGCCAGAAAATCGTATTCGCGAAGTTGCGCGCGCATTACTTTCGAGATTTCCTTGAGCATCATATCGCCCGCCTTATGACCGAACGTGTCGTTGACTGCTTTAAATTCGTCCAAATCGAGCATCACGACCTGAAACGGGCGGTTGCTGCGTTTTGAGCGCGCAGATTCTTTTTCAAAATGAAGCTGCAAACAGCGAGCGTTCGGCAAACCGGTCATTGGATCGGTCAGAGCGCGCGATTCCGTCTCGGCGTGTTGTATTGTGCGCCAGATCGCGTTGGCGGCGATGTGCGAAACGGTTTCGAGCAGCCGCAAATGCTCTTCTTCGTAACCGAGCAGATTTTCCGAATAAACCGTGATTGCGCCAATGAGCTTGTCGCCTGATTTCAAAGGCAGAGCCGCCATCGTCGTGTAATCCTGCGCGATTTCCAGATGTTCGGCGTTAAAATCGAGAGCGGGACTGACGGAGGACACCGATTTTTGATTTTTTAAAACAAATCCGGTGACGCCTTCGCCGAGCTTAACGGTTCGGCTGCGCAAAAGCGCGGCGTTTCTGCCGACGGAATGCGCCGCAAAAGCCGTTTCGCCCCGCTCATTGTAGAGATAAACCACGCAGGTTTCGAGCGGGACGAGCTGCTGCACTTTCTCGACAAAAAACGTGACGGTTTCTTCCAGACTCAGCGACGAGCTTGAAGCGCACGCCAGATCGTAAAGCGCGAAAACTTCGAGATTCGCGCGTTTGATTTCCTCAAAATAATTGATCGTGAGCGACGAATCTCCGAGCGTGCGAAGCTCGCTTTTCGCTTCTTTTACAGGCGATTCCGATTCGTGACCGACTCCGGCGCTTTCGATTTCGATTTCAAAATGCTTGACGTTTCGCAAAAAAACATCAACCAGACGCGGGTCGAATTGCGCTCCCGCTCCGGCGAGCAGAGCGCGGCGGGCTTCGTCGCGGTCAAGAGCAGGGCGATAGGAACGCGGCTCCCGCATCGAATCGTAAGCATCGGCAATCGCCAGCACACGCGCCGTAATCGGGATTTCTTCGCCGCATAAACCTTCCGGGTAGCCCGCGCCGTCCCAACGTTCGTGGTGATGCAAAACGGTTGGCACAACCGGATAAGGAAAAGCGACGTTTTTCAGAATATCTGCACCGACGGCGGCGTGAACTTTCACTTTGTCCATTTCCGGGCGCGAAAGTCGTCCGGGTTTGTTCAAAATATGATCTGGAACGGCGAGCTTGCCGATGTCGTGCAAAAGCGCGGCGGCTTCGAGAGCTTTCAGATCGTTTGAAGGCAATCTCAACGCATTTGCCAGACCGATGGCGTAAATTTGGACGCGTCGCGTATGACCGGGCGAAGTCTGCTCGCGCGCGTCAACCGCAGCGGCGAGCGTTTGCACGGCGGAAAGCTGGACGCGATTGATTTCGGCGATTTCCTGATTTTTCTCGTTCATTCGCCGAAAATGTAATTTGTAGGCGATATACGGCAGAGCAACGAGCGGCAAACTGACAACACCGTGCGCCGCGCCCCAATGCGCTTCGGAATATTGCACGATTCCGGCAGCCAGCGCACCGACGAAACAGCTCCACAAAGGCGACAAAATGTCTCGCGTCCAGATTTTGGTAAAGGATTGCCTGGTTCTCAGCGCCAGAAATCCGCCGGAAAGCACGCTCGTCAGCGAGAACTGAACAAAAGCGGCAACGACCAGCGCGAGCGCGAAACCTTCGATTTCAAGCAAGCCGTTGGCGAGCGGGTTTTGGGAAATTCTGGCGTAATTTTTGAGAGCGAAATAAAAAGCGTGTCCCGCGACGAAAGCTCCGACAATCGAAATTGCCGCGCCGGTAAATTTTTCTCCGACCGCGTTTTCGGCTCTCAATCGTCCGGCAAAAGCCGCAACTCCGGCGGCGACAACGCCCGCCGGAACACCTAAATAAATTAGAGCGAGAAAAACGAGCGCGTCGGCAGCCGTGATGGTGGTTTGCGTGTCGGGAACTTTAATCGGAAACAAACCGGCGATAAACGACAGACAAACCAAGCCGGTCAAGACGCCGATTTGCGCCGCCGTTAAATAAAAACAATTTAATAAAGCCCAAACCGAGACAATCGCCGCCATTGCGGAAAGCAAAAGCCGGAACAAATTTGTCGCGCGGTTGTCGTCTGGATTAAAAACTTTCACCTAAAATTACTCCTTGATCTGCCGGGCTTGATAGCGTCGGCTTGCTTTTCTCTTACAAATTTCATTCCTTGTCTGTAAGCCCTTATAAAATCAAGGGCATGAATTTCAGCTACGGGTTTTGACGATTAAAAAGCGATAAAATCGTTCAAAATGCCGTGTCAGTTTGGAAGAATCCCGGTTGCCGAAATTCCGTCGGACGTGTAACTTTTAATTTTCCGTTATGGATTCAGCCGCCGAAGAAACCGACCAATCGCCGCGCGGCTATTTTGAGCTGCTGCGCGAGAACCCAAATTTTCGCAGGCTCTGGCTCGGACAAGTGGTTTCGCAGCTCGGCGATTGGTTTAACACCATTGCGCTTTACGTCATCGCTCTTAAATTGACCGGATCGGGACAAGCCGTGTCGTTGATTTTGGTCACGAGATTTCTTTCGACCGTCTTTTCCAGCCCGCTTGCGGGCGTTATTGCCGACCGTTTTGACCGTAAAAAGGTGATGATTGCTGCTGATCTCGGACGCGCCGTGGTCGTTCTGGGATTTTTGTTCATTCGCCGACCGGAAGACGCGTGGCTAATTTATTTTCTTACCGTTTTACAGCTTGTTTTGTCAACATTTTTTGAACCGGCGCGGGCGGCTTCGATTCCGTCGGTCGTTGAGCCGAAGGATTTGCTGACCGCAAACGGAATCACCGCCGTCACATGGTCGGCGATGCTGACGACAGGAGCGGCAATCGGAGGTTTTGCAACCGCCGCGCTCGGCACGGATGCCGCGTTTGTTCTTGATTCGGCGACTTATTTGCTTTCCGCCTTCTTGTTTTTAGGTTTGAATCTGCCGCCGCGCCCGCCGCGCGAAAAACAAAAATTAACCGTATTGCGCGCCACCGGGCTTGAAGATGTTTTCGAAGGTTTAAAATACGTCTGCCGCAGACCGCGCGTTTTAGCCGTAATGCTGGCGAAACCGGCTCAGTGCATTGCGGGCGGGACGCTGACATTGCTGGCAATTTACGGCGAGAAAGTTTTTCCAATCGCAGGCAGCGGCGAAATCGGAATCGGCGTGCTTTACGCCATGCGCGGCGTCGGCACGGCATTCGCGCCGATTGTCGTCCAGAGATTTGTGCGAGGCTCTCGCCGGAGTCTGGAAAATTCGCTCGGCGCGGCGTTTTTCTTTATCGGTACTTTTTTTGCGCTCTTCGGGACGACCGAAAATTATCCGCTCGCAATTTGTTTGCTGCTCGCGGCTTACGCTGGCGGAAGCTTGATCTGGATTAACTCGACCGCTCTGATGCAAAAATATGTGGACGACGAATTTCGCGGGCGCGTTTTCGCCGCCGAGCTTTGTCTTTTAACTTTAATGCTGGCAGGCTCAAATTATGCGGTTGGTGTGCTTCTCGATGATTTCAATTTCTCGCTTCGTCAGGTCACAATCGGAATCGGTTTGGTAGCGACAATTCCGGGCGTCATTTGGTTTGTGACCGGAAAATTCTGGCAAACCGACGACTGATTTTTATGAAAAATCGAATCAACGCCTTTTTTACGGCGGAGGAAATCAGGCTCGAAGATTTCGATAATGAAATTTGGCGGCAAGCCGAGTCGGTCGAAATAAATCGCTATTGGTCAGGCGACCCCGCGCCCTCCGAACGATGCGCGAGCGCGAGAATTTTGTGGAGCGAAAACAGGCTTTTTGTGCGTTTTGATTGCACACAAGGCGAGCCGTTTGTCATTAACCGAAAGCCGAATCTTGACGCAGAAGCCGCTGAGCTTTGGGAGCGCGATGTCTGCGAGATTTTCATCGCGCCTGATTTGAATGCGCCTGAAAAATATTTTGAATTTGAAGCTGCGCCGACCGGCGAATGGCTCGATTTTGCGATTCGCCAATTGCCCGAAAAACGCGAAACCGACAAAACTTATAACGCCGGAATGAAAACGGCGGCGCGTATCGGAGAAAATTCTTTTACGGTTGTTTTCACCGTCGAATTTGAGCGCGCTTTCGGCAGAAAGCCCAATGTGGGCGAAACTTGGCGAACAAATTTATTTCGCTGTGTCGGCAGCGGCGAAACGCGCGGCTATCTCGCTTGGCAACCTACTTTCACCGAAACACCCGGTTTTCACATTCCGGCGGTTTTTGGTTATTTAAAATTTGAAAAGAAATAGACCGCAGACGACGCAGATTTAGCGGATAAAGCGCAGA
>DASVRL010000052.1:0-3880 GCA_036388635.1 Pyrinomonadaceae bacterium | reverse complement strand
TGCGTCCTATCCTGGGAAAACTCGGCGCGCGCACCGAAAATAGTCTGAGCGATGTGACGGCTTCGATTGCCAGATTTCCGAAGGTTTCCGGCGGACAGCAATATTTTTCCTCGCGCATCAACACGATTTTTCAAACCGCGCAGAAAGAAGCCGAAAAGATGACGGACGAATATATCTCGACCGAGCATCTGCTGCTGGCGATTGCCGACGAAAAAGACGGCGACGCCGGACGCATCCTGCGCTCAAACGGCGTGACGAAAGAAGACATTGAAAAGGTCGTCACCGACATGCGCGGCGGCTCGCGCATCACCGACCAGAACGCCGAAGAAAATTTTCAGGCGCTGGAAAAATACGCTCTGGATTTGACCGAACGGGCGCGCAAAGGAAAACTCGACCCGGTCATCGGGCGCGACGACGAAATTCGCCGCACGATTCAGGTTTTATCCAGAAGAACGAAAAACAATCCGGTTTTAATCGGCGAGCCGGGCGTCGGTAAAACGGCGATTGTCGAGGGGCTAGCGCAGCGAATCATTTCGGGCGACGTGCCGGAAACTTTGAAAAACAAGCGTCTCGTCGGTTTGGATTTGGGCGCGATGCTGGCGGGCGCGAAATATCGCGGCGAGTTTGAAGACCGTCTGAAAGCGGTTTTGAAGGAAATCGAAAAATCCGACGGACAGATTATTTTATTTATCGACGAGCTTCACACTTTGGTCGGCGCGGGCGCTTCGGAAGGCGCGATTGACGCTTCGAATATGTTGAAACCGGCGCTGGCGCGCGGAATGCTGCGCTGCGTCGGCGCGACGACTCTGAACGAATATCAAAAACACATCGAAAAAGACAAAGCGCTCGAAAGACGTTTCCAACAGGTTTACGTCGGCGAGCCGAACGTCGAAGACACGATTGCGATTTTGCGCGGTCTGAAGGAACGCTACGAAGTTCATCACGGCGTCCGCATCAAGGATTCAGCGATTGTCGCCGCCTCGACTTTATCGAATCGTTACATTACCGACAGATTTTTGCCCGACAAAGCGATCGATTTGATTGACGAAGCGGCTTCGCGCCTGCGCATAGAAATCGACAGCTTGCCGCAGGAAATCGACGTTTTGGAACGCGAGATTCTGCAATTGGAAATCGAGCGCCAGGCGCTTTCGCGCGAAACGGACGAAAAATCCAAAGAACGACTTGCCGACATCGAACGGCGCATCGCCGATTTAAAGGAAAAATCCGGCGCGATGAAGGCGAAGTGGCAGTCGGAAAAAGAAGAAATCGAAAAGATGCGCGGCGCGAAAGAACAGCTCGAAGAAGCGAAATTACAGCTCGAACAGGCGCGCCAGGCGGGCGATTTGAACCGCGCCGCCGAATTGCAGTACGGGCGCATTCCCGAACTCGAAAAGCTTCTCGGCGAAGAACAGACGCGGCTCGCCGATTTGCAGAAAGACGGCGTTTATCTGAAAGAAGAAGTTGACGAGGAAGACGTCGCGGAAGTCGTCGCGAAGTGGACTGGCGTTCCCGTTTCCAAAATGCTCGAAGGCGAGATGCAGAAATTGGTGACGATGGAAGACAAACTTCGCACGCGCGTTATCGGTCAGGACGAAGCGCTGACGGCGGTGGCGAATGCGGTTCGCCGCGCCCGCGCCGGTCTGCAGGACCCGAATCGTCCGGTCGGCTCGTTTATCTTTTTAGGTCCGACCGGCGTCGGTAAAACCGAGACGGCAAAAGCTTTAGCGGAATTTTTATTCGACGACGAGCGCGCGATGATTCGGCTCGATATGTCGGAATATATGGAAAAACACGCGGTCGCGCGGATGATCGGCGCGCCGCCGGGATACGTCGGCTACGATGAAGGCGGGCAATTGACCGAAGCCGTCCGCCGCCGCCCGTATTCGGTCGTTTTGTTCGACGAAATCGAAAAAGCGCATCCGGACGTTTTCAACGTTTTATTGCAAATTTTGGACGACGGTCGCCTGACCGATTCGAAAGGGCGCGTCGTGGATTTCAAAAACACGGTTTTGATTATGACCTCGAATTTAGGCTCGCGCGAGATTTTGTCGGTCGGCGACGACCAGACTCAGGTGCGCGAAGCCGTGCAGCAGATTCTGCGCGACTACTTTAAACCGGAGTTTTTAAATCGCATCGACGACATCGTGGTTTTTGGTCAGTTATCGCGCAAGGAAATCGAGCAAATTATCGAGGTGCAGCTCGAAAAACTGCGGAAAAATCTGGCGGAGCGCGGCATCACCATCGTGCTCGAAGATTCGGCGAAGGAATTGCTGGCAAACGAAGGCTACGACCCGACTTACGGCGCGCGACCTTTGAAACGCGCGATTCAGACGCTGATTCAGAATCCGCTCGCGGTAAAACTTTTGAAGGGCGAAATCGCCGGCGGTCAGACCGTTCACGTGACGGCGGACGACGGCGTGTTGAGTTTCAAGCCGGAGACGACGGCGACTGCCGCGGCGTAAGATTTTAGCCGCGAAAGAACACGAAAAAAACTCGAAAATTGTTTTTATTTCGCGTTCTTTCGTGCTCCTTCGCGGCTAATTTTCCCAAAAGATAAATGGTTTGTTAGACTAATTTATCAGCAAATCGTTTATCAAAATTTATGAGTTGGTTTAAGAAAAAAAATATGAACAGCAATAATCAGCAGGACTACAATCACGAAATTGAAGAACCGGCGGAAGAGCTGCCCGTCAACGACAAGCGCCGCTTCAACACCGAAGGCGAGCGCGTCCGCGTCGAGGTCAAAGACGAAGCCGAAAACCCGAAACAAAACGTCAAATCGCAGCGCGAAACCGAACTGGAAAATCGTTTGAAGGAAGAAACGATGCGCCGCGAAGCCGCCGAAGCCAAGCTCGTCGGCGTGCAGGCAAAATTTGAAGAAGTCAAAACCGAGATGGAGCGCGAAACGCAGGAAATGCGCACGCGGATGCAGAAAACTCTGGAAGACCGCGCGAAACAAGGGCAATTCAGCTTTCTGACCGCGCTGCTGCCGGTTCTGGATAATCTGAACCGCGCCATTCAGGCGAGCGAAACCGACGCTTCGTTCGAGCATCTGCTGGACGGCGTCAAAGGCACGGCGCGTTCTTTTGAACAGGCTCTGATAAGCGTCGGCGTCGAGGCGATTCCGGCAACCGGAATGGATTTTAATCCGGAGCTGCACGAAGCGATTGATATGATTCCGGTCGATGCCGAGCAGGACGGCAAAATCACCGCCGAATACTCGCGCGGATACAAATTCGGCGAACGCCTCTTGCGTCCTTCAAAGGTGCAGGTCGGTCGCGGATAGTCAAGTATTTTTTTATGACAAAACTTTCAATCATCCTTTGCGGATTGATACCGGTTTTGTGCCTGGACGCGACCCGGACGGACGCCCGCTCAAACGCCGGCAGGAGATTTTATTACCGTTAAAATAACCGTTACGAGAGAAAATTATTCGCCCGAAATAAAAGTTCCGGTATCTCAAGACGCTTGTGCCGACGACGGAGAAACTTTAATGAAGGGCGAGTTTACGGCAACCGGCGGGGCGACGGTCGATTCGGTTTTTGTCCGCTGACGGCTCGCTGGAAACGGTTAGCCGTCGCCGTTCCATCAGGCGATGCGGCGGCTGATTCATCGAAAGTTAATCTGACCATTAACTTCGAGAACAAAATGCAGCGTAAAAGATAAAGAGTTTTCGGTCAAAGGCGATGAAACAACACATTCGAGTTTGAAATGCGGTGTGAAAATTTCCGCTTATTACGCGGCTCTAGATAAAACGAAATAAACTTAGCAAACATTTATTGAGGAGAAACTTGTAAAAATGGCAGCGAAGGAATTGAAATTCAGAGAAGAAGCGCGCAGAGAAATGCTCAAGGGCGTCGATATCCTGGCGAACGCGGTC
>DASVRL010000051.1:0-2050 GCA_036388635.1 Pyrinomonadaceae bacterium | reverse complement strand
ATGCGAAGAGAACAACGGCAGGCGGCGATTTTAAAGTTAATTGATGCCAGGCGGATTGGCAGGCAGGAAGAGCTCGCCGAACTTTTGGAAAAGAAGGGGTTTTCGGTAACGCAATCGAGCGTTTCGCGTGACCTGCTCGATTTGGGCATTGTCAAAGTTCACGGTCATTACGCTTTGCCGAAAAAAACGCGCAGCGGCGTGGCTTTCGGGCTGCTGAATCTGGATACGGCAGGCGACAATTTGATTGTGGCAAAGTGTGAATCGGGATTGGCTTCGGCGGTTGCGGTGCGCATTGACGATGCGAATATAAATGAAATTGTCGGCACGATTGCCGGCGACGATACGATTTTTATTGCCGTTAAAGATAAAGGCGAGCAAACAACAGTTATTAAAAGAATCTGGGGAATATTTGAAGAATAACGGGTCTTCGTTTTGGGTCTGCGGTCTTTGTTTTTTGCTTTTCCGAAGACCGCAGACCAAAAAACGAAGAACGGAAATCGAAAAATGGAAAAGAAAATCAACAAAATAGTTCTGGCGTATTCGGGCGGATTGGACACTTCAGCGATGCTTTTGTGGCTCAAGGAAGCTTACGGCTGCGAGGTCGTCTGCTATACGGCGGATGTCGGGCAGGGCGAAGAACTCGACGGATTGCAGGAAAAAGCTTTGAAAACCGGCGCTTCAAAACTGTACGTCGAAGATTTGCGCGAGGAATTCGTCAGAGAATACGTCTGGCTCGCCGTCAAGGCAAACGCGCTTTACGAAGGCGTTTATCTGTTGGGAACTTCGCTGGCGCGCCCCGTGATTGCGAAAAGGCAAATCGAAATCGCCCGTGCGGAAGGCGCGGATGCCGTCGCTCACGGCGCGACCGGAAAAGGCAACGACCAGGTGCGCTTTGAGCTGACTTATTACGCGCTGCAGCCGGACATCAAAGTCGTCGCGCCGTGGCGCACGTGGGATTTTAAAGGACGCGCCGATTTGATTGCCTATTGCGCCAAACACGACATCAATATCACGGCGACCGCCGAAAAACCGTATTCGACCGATAGAAATCTGATGCACATTTCCTACGAAGGCGGAATTTTGGAAGACCCCTGGGCAGCGCCGCCGGAAGACATTTTTCTGCTGACGAAAGCGCCGGAAAAGGCTTCGGACAAAGCGGAAGAAATCGTTTTGACGTTTGAAAAAGGCGAGCCGGCGGCGATAAACGGCGAGCGGTACGGCGCGGTCGATATGCTTTCGAAATTAAATTTTATCGGCGGCGAGCACGGCATCGGGCGCGTCGATTTGGTCGAAAATCGTTTTGTCGGGATGAAGTCGCGCGGAATTTACGAAACGCCCGGCGTGACGATTCTGCAGACGGCGCATCGCGCGCTGGAATCAATCACGCTCGACCGCGAAGTCGTTCGTCTGCGCGACTCTTTAGGCGTAAAAATTGCCGAGGCGATTTATTACGGTTTCTGGTTTTCGCCCGAATTTGAATTGATGAAATCGCTCGTCAACGACACGCAGGCGAACGTTTCGGGTGACGTGCGTCTGAGATTGTATCGCGGCAACGTCACCGTCACGGGCAGGCGCTCGCCGTATTCGCTTTACAAAGAGCGAATCGTCACTTTCGAAGATGACGCGGGCGCATACGACCAGAAGGACGCGGAAGGATTTATCAAGCTGCAGGCATTGCGGCTGCGCTTGCGCAAATTCGATTAGCTAAAAGAAGGGATTGTTAAAAGTTTTACATCGAGGTAAATGAAATGATGATTTTAGAAGCAGACAAAATCGGCTCGGCGACTTCGCCGCTGAATTTAACGAAAACGGTTGCCGCGATTACGGAAAACAACGCGCCGCGAGCGGGCGATGTGGTTGTCGTGCGCGCATTGAGCGAATCGGTCACTTACGGCAATCTCGAACTGCCGAGCGGGCGGCTGGCGAAAATCAATCGCAACGACCGTTTGCTCGGCGTTCTCGGCAAACGCCGCGCGCTGAAAGGTTTTGTCGGCGACATTCCGGCGAGCGTGAAAACGGGCGATCGTCTGCATCTGCTGAATATGGGCGG
>DASVRL010000050.1:0-6044 GCA_036388635.1 Pyrinomonadaceae bacterium | reverse complement strand
AATTTCAAGTCGAGTTTCCGCGTCTTTCGATGAACGCGCAAAACGGCGATTATTTTTCCATTCTGGAAACTTTAAAAACCGTATCCGCGCGCCCGAAAATCATTCTGTTTTTAGGCTCGAACATCGGCAATTTCGGCAAAGCCGAGGCGAAAGATTTTTTCTGCCGCCTGCGCGCGGTGATGAATGAAAACGATTTGCTTTTTATCGGCTTCGATTTGCAGAAAGACCCGCGCGTCATCGTGCGCGCCTACGACGACGCGCAGGGCGTGACCGCCGAATTTAATTTGAATCTCCTGCGCCGCATCAACCGCGAACTGGGCGCGAATTTCGATTTGGAAAATTTTTCGCACTACGCGCTTTACCGCCCGAACGAAGGCGCGGCGCGCTCGTTTCTCATCAGCCGCGCGCAGCAGACGGTTTCGGTCGAAGCCTTAGGTCAAACGTTTGATTTCAAAGCGTGGGAGCCGATTTTTATGGAAATCTCGCAGAAATACAGCCTGGAAATGATTGAAGATTTGGCGAACGGCTGCGGTTTTCAAGTCGCGCAACACTTTTTCGACCGGCAAAAATATTTCACCGACGTGATTTGGCGGGTTTCTCAAATGTCAGAATGAATATAACAATCCTGCGTTTTGAAGAAATCGGCTCGACCAACACCGAAGCCCTGAACCAAGCCAGGTTCGGCGCGGACGAAGGTTTGTGCATTGTCGCGAGGCGGCAAACCGCCGGGCGCGGGCGACACGGGCGGGCGTGGATTTCCGAGGCGGACGCCGGGCTTTATTTCAGCATCGTTCTGCGCCCGAAAATCGAAACGCGGATTTTGCCGCTGATTACGCTGATGACGGCGGTTGCCGTTCACGATACGCTCGAAGACGCTTTCAGTCTCGAATGCGATATAAAATGGGCAAACGACATTCACGTCCGGGATAAAAAAATCTGCGGGATTTTGGCTGAAACCGCCGAGACGCCGAAAGGTTTGGCGGTCGTCGTCGGCATCGGAGTTAATTTAAAATCGTCGAATTTTCCGCCGGAAATTGCCGGAATCGCTACTTCTATCGAAGCCGAAAGCGGGCAAAAAATAAATTCCGGCGAGCTTCTGGAAGCGCTGACGAGTTTTCTCGAATATCACTACGAAATTCTTCAGCAAGCCGGCGGCGCGGAGAAAATCCGGCAGGAATGGAAGCGGCGCTCGTCTTATGCCGTCGGCAAAAAGGTAAGGGTTTTGCTGGAAAATGAAACGATTTTCGGCACGACCGGCGGCATCGAAGAAAACGGCGCGCTGCGCGTCCGCCTCGACACGGGCGAAACGAGAATCATTCAGGCGGGCGATGTCGAAAAACTTCGACAGGAAAAATAAAACCGCCGATGTGTTCTGTTTTCGAAGCAAGCGCGGGCATAAAAATTTATCGACCCGATTCAGAAAATTTTAGAAATATTTATTGACACAAATTAACTGCGGTGCTAGTTTTTGTTAAACCGACAACACAAAGCCCATTCTTTTTTTGAAAAGGATTACCGGCTTGAAAATCAAATGTTTCTTAAATTTAAACTTAAAGGAGTTAAATAAAAACAATGAGTCAAGACGAACAATCAACCGTTACAACCCAGGCTGTCGGCGAAGAAGACCCGCCAATTACAACCTTAGCAATCGGCGAAGAAGACGACGACCCGACGACCTTAAGAGTCGGCGAAGAGGATGGCGATCCGACGACTCTGAGCCTCGGCGAAGAAGATGACCCGACGACTCTGCGGCTCGGCGAGGAAGAACCGCCCAGAGACGCGGCAGGCGGCAGAGATTCCGTCTCCGAAAATCCGTTCGGCGGTTTTTAACTAAACTAATTCAGGCTGTATGAACTCGAAAGGGCAGTTACTGATTGCCGGCGGAGACGAAGACCCGAACTTAAAAACATTACTGGCGGCGGCGCAACGCGCAGAGCAGCCTGTCTATTCATTATTTGTCGGTCGCAATTCTCATCCTTCGATTATCTGGGAGGTGGATTCGGACAGATTTTTAATAGACGGGCGGCGGCTTGCGTGCCGCGCCGCCTTTCTTCGCTATGATGTTTTTACGGCTTTAAAGAACGGCGGGCGACAGGCTTCGCAATACCGCGCGCTTTCCTGGCACACGACGCTCGGCGGCTGGCTCGGAGCGCATTCCGAAATCAGAATGTTTAACCGGCGCAATCTGAGGTATGTGACCAATAAACCGCTCGTCCTAAATCTCGCCCGTTCCTTCGGCTTGAAAATTCCCGAGACCGTCATAACCAATGATTTTTCTTATCTGGCTGGATTTGAAAAAAAGCGGCGTCTGGCGGTCAAACCGGTCAACGGCGGCGGATATTGCCGGAGCTTTGAAGAAGTCAGGCAACAAACCGAATTGAAAAACGAAATTGCCGCCGCGCCGGCAATCGTGCAAAACCGGCTCGTCGCTCCCGAAATCAGGGTCTACTCGGTCGGCAAAAACTTCTTCGCCTTCAAAATCGCGTCGGAAGAATTGGATTATCGCGCCGCGCAAAAATGCCGGATTGAATACATCGAAAACTTTTCGGATAAATTAACCGCCGGATTACAAAAACTGCTCGACGCGCTCGGGCTCGATTTTGCGGCGGCGGATTTTAAAACCTGCCCGCAAACCGGCGCGCTCATATTTCTGGAAGTCAACACGTCGCCGATGTTTACCGCCTTCGATTCGGCGTCGAAAGGCTTGCTTTCGGACGCGATGATAAATTTTTTAATCTCCGCCGAAAACGCCGGGTAAAAATTTCTTCCGAAATCCTTTGTTTTCGAAATAATCGGGTATTACTTTCGGAAAAATTGCGCATCTAAAATTACATTACACCACGCGAACCTCGCCGAATCGCCGCTTAAGAACTTTGCTCTGGGCGGCGGTATATATATTGAACTTTGCGCGGCAAGCGTGTAACGTGTAGATGAGGCTTTTTATATAATAATATGAACAACGAATTTGATTTTGAAAACGAAGATTTGGATTTTGAAGATTTCGAAGATTTCGACCAGCATCTGGAAGATTTAGAGCTTGAGCTGGAAGAAATTTACACGCGCACCGCCGTTCTGGCAAAAAACAATATGTATGCGCTTTTGTGCTTGAAAACCGCCGGTCAGGGCGGCGCCATCTGCCGCGTCGACCCTCGCGAAGAGCGTCCCGCCGTGCAGATTTACGACGACCCGGAAAAGGCGCTCGAATGGTTTACCAAAAGCCTGCGGACAAGCAAAAAGAACGGCTGGCAAGTGGTTTACGACGGACTGCCGCTGCAAGGCTAAAAAAAATTTAGCGAGAAACGGAAAACGGAAAACGGAAAATAAAAGAATTGTTTCTTCATTTTCCATTTTCCGTTTTCCGTTTTACATTATTTTATGCTTCTCGTAATCGACATCGGAAACACCAACACGTCGCTCGGCGTTTACAACCGGGAAAATTTAATCGCGCACTGGCGTATGAACACGGTTCGCGACCGCACGATTGACGAGGTCGGCGTTCTGGCGCGGCAGATGTTCGCTCTGTCGGAAATCGATTACAAAGAAATTCGCGCCGTTATTATCGCTTCGGTCGTTCCGCCTTTAAATTTCACGTTTCAGAAAATGTCCGAAAACTACTTTGGGCACAAAGCGATTTTTGTCGATAACACGCTGGATTTCGGGCTGAAAATCAAATACAATCCGCCGTCCGACGTCGGCGCGGATCGCATCGTCGATGCGGTGGCGGCGATTGCCAAATACGGCGCGCCGTGTATCGTCGTCGATTTCGGCACGGCGACGACCTTTGACGCGATCAGCGCCGACGGCGAATATCTCGGCGGCGTCATCACGCCCGGCATCACGATTTCGTCCGACGCGCTTTTTTCGCGCGCCGCCAAATTGCCGCGCGTCGAAATCAGAAAGCCGGAAAACGTCATCGGCGCCTCGACCGTCGGCTCGATTCAATCCGGTTTATATTACGGCTACGCCGGATTAGTAGACGGAATTTTGCGGCGAATGATTGAAGAGCTGGGCGCGGAAACGCGCGTCGTCGCCACCGGCGGACTCGCGCCGCTGATTTCGCAGGCTTCGGAATTGATTGCCGAAGTCGACGACACGCTGACGCTGGAAGGCTTGCGCTTGATTTACGAAAGACTTCATTAATGCAAAACGCAAAATGCAAAGTGCAAAATAGAAGGATTTAAAATTCAGGATTTAGAATTAAATCTTTTCTTTAATTTTGCATTTTGCGTTTTGCATTTATTTACACTCCGCAGCCGACGTTCAGAACTTTTATGTCCGCCAATTTGCTGTCTTTCATTTCGTAGGTTTCAATCCAGTGTCCTTCGTAATATGCGCCGTAAATGATGACTTCCAGCTTGCCGTCGCCGTTCAGGTCAGCGATTGAAGAAATCTCGAATTTACTCGGCGCGCCAAACATGATGTTTTTCTTCACGAAATCGCCGGTGACGATTGTGTTCCGGACTTTCCCGCCGACGATTTTCCGCAGCAAAATAAAGGAATAATCGCCTCTTTTCGCCCTCGGCTGAATGCCTTCGCCGTAGCTTGTGACGTTTATCAGGACTTCTTCCTGCCCGTCGCCTTCCAAATCGACGCGCAAAGCATCGCGGATTTTCGGCGCTTTATTAATAATGCCTTTCGTGCGCAAAGCGTCGGACGCGGCTTTGATGTAAGCCGGGTTATTTAAATCAATCACTTTCGCGGCGCGCGGCTGTAGATTCCAGCCCGGATTTGTGCCGATAGCAATGCCTTCGACGTCGTCCAGCGAATAATTAAGCGGGTAAAAATCTTCGCACGGCTCGCTCGGCGCTTGAACCTCGATTTCTATTGTGGCGATTTTCTGTATTGTGTCATAAATTCCATAACTTCTCTTTCCCTTCAACTGCGCGAAAGTCGTTTTCGCATCGACAAATTTGCCGTTCTGAATGCCGCCGAGCAAGCCGTTAACCTTCGTGTTCAGAATCGGCACGATTTCGGTCTGCGCCGAAACTTCGACGGCGAAAAGAAACATTATCGCCAAGCTGAAATTGATTATTTTCCTCATAATTTTCTGCCAAAAATCCTCGTCCTTATTCGTGATTTTCTGACGCTTCTTCGTCGCCGGTTTTGCCGAACATCCGAAAAACAAAATACAAAACCACGCCGATTGCCGCCGCAATCAAAATCGCCAAGCCTTCTTTTTTAAAATCGATATTGGACAAAAGCCAGACCGTCAGCATCAGCGCCAGCATCGAGGCTAAAACATCGAAAGGCACGACAAAATGCGCCTTCGGCACATCCCGGCGCTGGCGGAAACTCGGCAGCGCCAGACAGGTGACGGCGTAAACGATCAATCGGGTAATCGTGCTGATGGTCAGCGCGGAAATAAACGACGACTGAATCGTAAAAATGAGCGTAAAAATCGCCGTCAAAATTAAAGCGACGTGCGGCGTTTTAAATTTTTCATGCGTTCTGGCTAAAATCTGCGGCATGTCTTTTTGTTCCGCCATCGCAAACGGTATGCGCGAAGCGGTCAGAAATCCGCCGTTCAAATTGCCGAGAATCGAAATCAGCGCGCCGACCGTAATAAACGCCGCGCCGAAGCTGCCCATAAAATTTCCGGCGGCATCGGCGAGCGGTCTTTCCGAAGCGGCGATTCCGGGCAAGGTCCCGATGGAAACGATTTGAATCAGAATATACAAAACGGCGACCACCGCGAGCGCCGTCAAAAGCGCGAAAGGCACATTTCGCTGCGGGTCTTTCGTCTCGCCCGCCGGAATCACCGCTGCTTCAAACCCGACGTAAGCGTAAATCAAAAGCAAAACCGCGCTGGAAAATGAATTGTAATCAGGCGTCGCGGCAAAACTAAAATTCTCAGGCTGGATAAAAAACAATCCGACGACCGCAAAAATTACCAGAGGCACGATTTTTCCGACCGTGAAAATATTTGTAAAAATCGTCGATTCCCTGACGCCGATAAAATTTATAAAAGTTATAACCAGAAGCACCAGAGCGATAAGCACGATTCTCAGCCAGCCTTCTTTGGCGGACGGAACGAAAAATCCCAG
>DASVRL010000049.1:0-8650 GCA_036388635.1 Pyrinomonadaceae bacterium | reverse complement strand
TAATGATCGGCGATTTCTTTAAAGTCTAAATCAACGCCGCAGATGCGTAAAAAAAATAATTAAAGAGAGAAATATAAAAATGAAAACTGACAAATTCGGAATACTGATACTTATCTTAATCTTTGCTTTCCTGCTCCTGGCGGCAAGCGCGGCGCGGGCGCAAACCACCACAAAAACGGAACAAAATAACGAACAGAATATCTCCGGCGGTCAATTTACCATTACCAAATCGGTCGTCGCGGGCGGCGGCGCGGAAATGCAGAATCAGTCGCGCGCAGCTCAAAGCACCGCCGGGCAGACAGTCGCCGGCGGCAGCTCGAACGGCGGAGCGTTTTCCTTAAGCTCCGGTTTCTGGACGCCTGACAATCTTGCGCCGACTGCCGCTGCGGTAACAGTCGGCGGGCGCGTCACGACGGCGCAGGGAAACGGCATTCGCAACGCGCGAGTTACGATTCATTTTTCTACGGGAGAAACTCGCTCGACCTTGACGGGAGCTTTCGGTTTTTACCGTTTCAGCGATATCGAAGCCGGAGATATTTATATTTTTACCGTTTCGAGCAAGCGTTTTGTTTTTCCGCAGGCAACACAGGCGGTAACGGTTTCCGAAGAGCGCGACGATATAAATTTTACTGCCGGGTATTAAAGTTCTTACCTAAGTGACTAAAATTGACTTTTAGAACAATTAACAAAAAACATTAAAGTTCTTACCTAAATAAGACTTTCCCAATATATCGAGAAGATATATATCTATAAGCCTAAAAACCTGAATAATTTGAAGTTAAGAAGAAACTCGATTGCTTCTAAGCCAATAAAAACAAAAACGAGTATTTTCGAGACGTAAAAGCCGGTTTGTATCAAAGCTTACATTCAAGCGTTAATCATATATGCTAGCCTGAAAATTTAAATAGTTTCGGATTCTAGGTTTTTTTTCGCTATGCAGTACCAGCGGTACGGAGAACCTTAAATGAATAAAATCGATAACAAATCAAGATTCCCGATTCAATCCGCCAGCCGTTCGCCAAGCGCAACGAACGAGCGCGGGCGGACAGAAGAAACATTACGCGAAAAGGAAAACTTCGTTCGACACGTTATCGAATTGAGTCCGGTCGTCCTTGACGTCTACGATTTAGTGACCGAACATCACACTTATTTCAGCAGCGACGCTTTAAAAGTTTACGGTTACACAGGCAATGAAATGGCGCAGATGCCAGACCCGTTCGCCGCGCTGCTGGAACCGGAAGAAATTCCCCGGATACAAGAAAATGTCAACAGATTAAAGCGACTCGGCGATGGTGAAATAAACGAGTTCGAGTGCCGCATCCGGCGCGGCGACGGCGAGCGGCGATGGATACTTGCCCGCAGTATGATTTTCGCGCGGGATGAAAAAGGAGAACCGCGGCAGATAATCAGCGCGACCTTCGACGTCACCGAACGCAAGGAGACGGAAGAAAAATTAATCGATAACGAGAAGCTGTTTCGGAGCTATTTCGAACTCGGGTTGATCGGCATGGCGATTAGCTCGCCGACCAAAGGCTGTCTGGCGGTCAACGACGAGTTTTGCAAAATCCTGGGCTACGAGCGCGACGAGATGCTGAAGAAAACCTGGGCGGAAATGACGCATCCGGAAGACCTTGCCATCGATGTCGCGAATTTCGACCGCGTGATGGCTGGCGAGATCGACGGTTATCGGCTCGATAAGCGTTTTATTCGGAAAGACAATCGGATTATCGACGCGACTATTTCTGTTAAATGCGTGCGCCGCGACGACGGTTCGGTCGATTATTTCGTGGCACTGCTCGAAGACGTGACGGCGCGCAAGCGGGCGGAAGAAGCGATGCGCGAATCCGAAGCGAAATACCGCACTTTGTTCGATTCGATTGACGAAGGCTTTTGCCTTATCGAAATGATTTACGACTCGCAAGGCAAGCCGGTTGATTACAGGTTTTTGGAGACCAACCGGGCGTTTGAGGCGTGGGGAATGGCGGGCGCGACGGGCAAAACCGTGCTCGAACTCGTTCCCGACGTTGAAAAACACTGGCTTGAAACTTACGGGCGCGTCGCGCAGACGGGCGAAGCCGTGCGTGTGGAAGACAACGTCGCTTCGTTAAATCGCTGGTTCGACATTTACGCTTCGCGCGTCGGAGGCAGCGGCAGCCGCAAAGTCGCCGTTGTTGTCAACGACACCACCGAGCGCAAACAAGCGGAAAAAAAACTTGCGCGAATCCGAAGAAAATTATCGCGTCATCGTCAACCAAGCCGTTGCCGGAATTTTCAAGCTCGACCTCGATGGCAATGTTACTTTCAGCAATCAACGCTTTTGCGAAATGCTCGACTACAGTCGTGAAGAGCTGCTGGAGATGAGTATCGGGGAGATAGTTATGCCGAAGATTTGCCGCGAGATAATTGGCTGTTCGAGCGTTTGAGAAATCAGGGTTTGTCCTTTGAAATCGAAAAGCGTCTGGTGCGGAAAGACTCCTCGCTCATTTGGGTCAACAATCATGTTTCGCCGGTTTTCGACGGCGCGGGCAATCCTAAATCGGTCATCGTCGTATCGGTTGAAATCACCGAGCGCGTGCAGGCGGAAGAAGCCTTGCGGCGGGCGAATGACGAATTGGAACATCGCGTTCTCAAACGTACCAGACAGCTTTCAGCCATTAACGAAGATTTAAAAAAGGAAATCGAAGAACGCGAGCGTGCCGAAGCCGACCGCGAACGCCTTTTGCGCCGCGTCGTTTCCGCACAGGAAGACGAGCGCCAGCGCATCGCCCGCGAAATGCACGACCAGTTGGGACAAAATTTGAGCGCTCTCGCCTTGAAGCTCTCCGCGCTGAAAAACGATTACGCTCAGCAGCCTGAGCTGCGCGAGCATTTTGCATCACTCAAAAAGATCGTCAAACAACTCGATGCCGATGTCGGTTTCCTCGTCCGGGATTTGCGTCCGACGGCTCTCGATGATTTCGGCTTGGTTTTTGCGCTCTCGAATTACGTGCGAAATTGGTCGAAGCAGTTCGGTGTCCGCGCCGAATTGCATACGAGCGGAATAGAAAAACACCGCCTGACAGGCGAAATTGAGATCGTGCTTTACCGGATTACGCAGGAAGCGTTGACCAACGTTGCCAGACACGCAAATGCCGAAAACGTGGATATTATTCTCGAACGTCGTTCGGATCACGTGTCCTTGATTGTCGAAGACGACGGCGGCGGTTTCGATGTCGAGCAGGCATTCGGCGCAGGCGAGAAAGGATTCGGTTTAATCAATATGCGTGAACGCGCGGCGCTCGTCGGCGGCACGTTAGCGGTCGAATCGAATCCGGGCGCGGGCGCAACGATAGTTGTCAGAATCCCGGCGGCGCATGTTTCCGGTGGAGGAAATCAAAATGGATAAACTGCGGGTCATTCTCGCCGACGATCATCAAATGATGCTCGAAGGTTTGCGTCTGCTCATCAATTCCCAGGACGATATGGAAGTCGTCGGCGAAGCCGAAAACGGACAAGCGGCTGTTGTGCTGGCGCAGAAACTTCAACCGGAGGTGGTTGTGATGGATATTTCGATGCCCGAAATGAACGGGCTGAAAGCGACCCAAAGTTTACAGCGAACATGTCCGAATATCAAAATTCTGACTTTAACGCGTCATACGGACGACGGCTATTTGCAGCAATTACTTCAATCCGGCTCAAGCGGCTATGTGCTCAAGCAAAGCGCGTCAGAAGAATTGATACGTGCCATCCGCCTGATTGCGGGCGGTCACACTTATCTCGATCCGGCAGTCACCGAAGAAGTCTTCGGCAGTATTTTCGGGGCGCGCCAGCTTCGCGGCTCTTCGGTCGGAAAAAGCTTAAGCGCCCGCGAGGAAGAAGTCCTAAGGCTGGTGGCGTGGGGTTTTTTGAGCAAAGAAATCGCCGCCCGGCTGCAAATCAGTATTAAAACCGCCGATGCTCATAAAATCAACGCCATGACCAAACTCGGCTTGAAAAGCCGCATCGACATCGTGCGCTACGCGCTCCTGCAAGACTGGCTGCAAGACAAATAATCAAGACAATTAATTTAAAGCGCAGTTAGACTTTTCCTGACAGCATCAGGAAAAACCTTAGAAACTTTCAGAATTTTCCCAATACTTAAAATTCTTCCGGCATTAGAAAATCTAAGAATATACAAAAACGACGGTAGAGGCGGAAATTTTATTTCTATGTTACCCGTTTTATCTGTTTGTGAAGCTGCAACACTAGCTCGGCGCGTGATGGAATTGTTTGAAATCGTCGTTTTGAGCGCAGTCGCGGGATTAGTGGTAAAGCGAAAATCAAGCAAGATAATTTTTACAAGGGGAGGAAGGATAATGGCAACTGGAACACAACAACAACAAAATCAAAAAACAGAACAAGGAAGCGAAAATCAAGCAGACCGACCGGGAACGACCCGGCAAACCGACTTTGAAGCCAGGCGACCGAGACAAAAACTCGAACCCGATTCCGAAGAATACGGAACGGAACTGAAATACCGGAGCGCGGCAAACGTCGGAACCGGAAAGCTCGCCAAGGGCTTGGGTTACTTCAGTATCGGGCTCGGCTTAATGGAATTATTAATGCCCGCCCAGGTCGGCGAAATGATCGGCGTCAGCAATCGGTATCGCGCTTTTCTGCCCGTCCTGGGTTTACGCGAGATAGCACACGGCGTAGCAATTCTGAGTCAACAGAAACCGACCGAAGGTGTTTGGTCACGCGTTGCCGGCGACGCCGTTGATTTGGCATTTCTAGCCGCCGCCTTTGCCGGCGAAGAGAATAATAAAAACCGTCTCGCAGGAGCGACGATTGCGGTTCTGGGAGTTACGGCTCTGGACGTAATGTGCGCACAGGCACTCAGCAGTGAGGATTGGGGAGCTAGTATAAACCCGACTGCTCCGACGAACGTTGGACAGCCTTCGGCGCGCCAGAGTCCGGCAGATAGCGAAAGCTTATAAAGTTTCAGAGTAACGAGCAGGGGAAAATTCGATCATTAATAAACTGCTATTTTGTTTATATAAATCCTCTTCTTTTCTCCTGCCCACTTTTCAAATTCAAGGAGGTTAGACGATGAAAGCACTTTGTTGGATGGGAACGAATGATGTCAGAGTGGAGACAGTTCCCGACCCGAAAATATTAAACGACCGCGATGCCATTGTTAAAATCACTTCGACGGCGATTTGCGGTTCTGATTTACATCTTTTGGACGGCTATGTGCCGACCATGGAGCAGGGCGACATTCTCGGTCACGAGCCGATGGGCGAAGTGGTCGAAGTCGGACGGGGAGTTCCTAATTTGAAAGTCGGCGACCGTGTGGTCGTCCCGTTTACAATTTCCTGCGGCGAGTGTTTCTTTTGCAAAAAGGGATTGTTCTCCTGCTGTGATAACTCAAATCCGAATGCGGATGTGGCGCGTCAACTGATGGGGCATTCTCCGACCGGAATCTTTGGTTATTCTCATATGACCGGCGGCTTTGCCGGCGGACAGGCTGAATATTTGCGCGTTCCGTTTGCCGATGTCGGTCCTTTAAAAATTCCTGACGGCATTCCGGACGAGAAAGTTTTGTTTTTGTCCGACGCATTTCCGACCGGCTACATGGCGGCGGAAAACGCCGATATCGAAGGCGGCGACACGGTTGCCATCTGGGGCTGCGGTCCGGTTGGACAGTTTGCCATTCAAAGCGCCTGGATGCTCGGCGCCGGACGCGTTATCGCCATTGACAACGTACCGGAACGATTGAAACTGGCGGAAACGGCGGGCAAAGCCGAAACCATAAACTTTAATGACGTGAACGTCTATGATCAGCTTCAGGAAATGACCAACGGGCGCGGTCCCGACAGTTGTATCGACGCGGTCGGATGCGAGGCGCTAGCCGGAGGCACACCGGATGGAATACTTGATGCCGTGAAAACCGCAACAATGATGGCGACCGACCGCGTACACGTTTTGCGCCAGGCGATTATGAGCTGCCGCAAAGGCGGCACGCTTTCGATGCCGGGCGTTTATGTCGGCGCGGGTGACAAAATTCCGATCGGCGCTTTTATGAACAAAGGATTGACGTGGAAAACCGGGCAAACGCATATGCAGAAATATATGCCGATGCTTTTGGAGAGAATCCAAAACGGCGATATTGATCCGTCGTTCATCATTACGCATGAAATACCGCTCGACGATGCGCCGAAAGGCTATGAGATGTTCAAGCATAAACAGGACGGCTGCATTAAGGTCGTGCTGAAACCGGGAATGAATGGAAACGGAAACGGCGCGGCGCATTAAACTTGTTTGACGATTGCTGCTAATAAAAACTGCGATGCGCGAGAGGGCTTGAAGCAAAGCTACTACGCGCATCGCAGTATTACAAGGAGATAAAAACGCCGCAAACCGTATGTGCTGTTTCGCGTGAAGATCGGCGCGCAGCCGGTTCGACTGCGTTAATTTGACACTGAGGAGGAAAACCCTGTGTTTGATTGGTTGGAGCAGGCGATTGGAGCGTTGGTGATGACGCTCGTCCTGCTCGACGTATTTTTGACCGTGCTTTACGCGCGCGCCGGAACGGGCATTTTAAGCAGTCCGGTATCGAAGTTCGTGCGGCGCGTCTTCTATCTCGCGTCGAAATCGTTCGGTCGTTATCAAGGCACAGTGATGTCGTTTTGCGGTCCGGTCATTCTCGTGCTGCTCGTGGCAATCTGGGATTTCGGGCTGACGCTCGGCGCGGCGCTTGTGATTCATCCCGCGCTCGGCGCATCCGTTGCCAATTCGAGCGGCGCGACGCCGACCGATTTCATCACGGCTTTGCAAGCCGGCGGCAACAGCACGTCAATCGTTGGGACGGGGGATTTTTCGCCGCAGACCAGCGCGTTTCGACTCTTTTATTTATTCGCGTCGCTGACGGGGACGGCGATTGTTTCTCTGACACTGACATACCTGATGCAGGTTTATACGGCTCTTCGCAGTCGTAACTCGACGGCGCTGAATTTTCATCTCGCTTCCGCCGAAACGGGCGATGCCGCTGAACTCGTCGCCGGACTCGGACCGCAGGGAAAGTTTGACGGCGGTTACTCGAATCTGTCTGAACTGGCTGTCAAAGCAACCGAAGCCAAAGAAGCGCATCACTTCTATCCGGTGCTTTTTTATTTCCGCTTCCGCGAGCCGCATTATTCTATGTCGCGGTTCACGCTCGTCGCGCTCGACTCGGTAACGCTTATTAAAAGCGCGCTCGACGACCAAAAATACGAGTGGCTCAAAGAATCCGCAGCGGTCGCTCAGCTTTGGCGGGCGTGTATGCTTTCGCTGACTAATCTGACGGAAAATTTTCTGCCCGGCGAAACGGGCGAAAAGCAGCCGGACGACGAGACGCGCGAGCGTTGGCATCGTCGGTATCGAGCTGCTCTTCAAAGATTCAGGCAAGCGGGCATTGAAACCATCAGGGACGAAACAGCGGGCTTTGAGATTTACGTTTCGCTGCGCGTCCAGTGGGACAATCTTATCGCTTCGCTCGCGCCCTTATTGGCTTACGAAATGGAGGAAATTGACCCTGCCGGAAGCCGTCCCGAATCCGCCTCCGAGCGGCAGGATTTCCAGGCTCGTTCGCATTCCGCCGGGTGATGAGCGCATTACCACGATTCGATTAAATATTTTTGAGCAGTTTCTTTAATCGGCTCTTCTTTTGGGATTGAAACAAAAATAGACGGCGGCGAGCGCCGAGGATGAACAATGATTGCCGGTAAAACAAAACGCGAAATTTCAAATCTTGCCGAAAACAATCGAATTTCGGAAAACGCCATTCGTTGCCGGGAAAAATTTCTGCGATTTTTTCCGAACGGTTTCGAGGATGAAAAATACGTCGCCTGGGAGCGCGGCTACAAGTGGCAAGCGCACGAAAAATGGAACGCGCAGTTAAACCGCGCCGAATATCAATCGCTGCTCGAAAAAAGAGAATTCAGTGAGATTGCCAGCCGCGCCGTGAAAATCGAATCGCCGACGAATCTGATTTTTTCTTTTGAAAAATTAGCGTTACGCGATGCCGTTCGTTCGGCGGAAGGCGCGCAGATTTTCGCCGAAGGTCTTTATGATTTTCTGCACGGCGCGGGCAAACCGAAACAGAAATTCGATCGTTGGGTTGAAGCGGTCGGTCGGCTGCCGAAAAAGCAGTCGCGGGTTTTAACGCATCCAATCGTCACGGTTTTCGGCTTCATAGCGCAGCCGAAAAAGCATATTTTTCTCAAACCGAAAGTAACGCAAGCTGCCGCCCGCGCCTACGGCTTTGATTTTCAATATCAATCAAAACTTTCCTGGGATACCTATGCGAGCCTGCTGGAATTTGCCGAAACAATCAGGCGCGACCTCGCCGATTTGAAGCCGCGAGATATGATCGACGTTCAATCGTTTATTTGGGTGCTGGGGTCTGATGAGTATCGGTAAAGATTGCAAGTGAAAACGACCATCGGCTACAAACGCGCGGCGGCGGAATTCGGAAACCGGAAATTTTCCGCGGCGCTCGGGAAAAAGCAGATTGTTTACCATTATTACTATCAAAGCCGGACAAACTGCCGCTTACAAAAACAGCACTTAGCGTTCTAATTAAAACTAAAATAGAGTACGCAATCGAAACTATTTTTCTCATATTTTTCATTGGGAAAATTAATATCATTTC
>DASVRL010000048.1:0-31046 GCA_036388635.1 Pyrinomonadaceae bacterium | reverse complement strand
ATTCGTGAAATTCGCCTTCGACTCTTTTTCCTTTCCGGTTTTGTTTTCTACGTTATTGCGGGTTGGCGATAAAGTTGACGTCGGTTAAATCTTCCGACACCGAAACTGCCTGCGAGTTTTGGCTGAATTGAAATTGTTTGGCGCGGACGGTGAGAATGTAAACCTCGCCGACCGGCACATTTTCAAAGGTAAAATAACCGAAGCTGCTGCTGAATGCCATCCGCAGCTCGCCCGTGGCGCTGGTCATCGTTATCGAAACATTACGAATGCCGCGCCCGTCGGCGGTTAAAACTCTGCCGCTGATTTTTGCCAGAGCCGCGGTCGGCGCAAACGGCGCGGGCGTAAAAAAGCCGCCGCGCACCGTAAACGAAGCGTTCGTGCTGCTCGTCCCGGCGACGGGCTGACCGATAGTGCCTTCGACTTTATAGACGTTTCCCGCGTCCGCGCTCGTTCCGCCGCCCGTCGCGACGACCGCTTGTTCGAGCGTGTAAGGCGGATTGCCCGCCACCTGCGCCTCAGCTACGGCGGCGAACGACGCGGCGGCGATCGCTGCCGACACGATAAATCTGATTGCCGTCTTCATTTTATTTCTCCTATTTGCAAACGCCGGCTTTCGACTTGCCCGCGCAGACCAGTTTCTTTAGTTCGTCAATCATCGCCTGCTGTTGGTCGAGCCGCTGCTGAAACTGCGTCAATTGACGCTCCTGCCGCTCGATTTTCGCATCGCGGTCTTTGATTTCCGCATATAAACCCTGAATCGCCGCAAACGCGATGCCGTCCGGGTCGATCGTGGAGATGGTCTTGTCGTTTTCGCCGACTTTGAAGACGGACGAAAAATCCTGCGCCATCACGCCGATATGACGGATTGAAGGATTCTGCGTTTTATAATTCCACGTCGAAACCGGCAAGCCGAGAACGCCGCGCAGAATCTCGCGCGGATTGACCGAGGCAAAATTTTCCTTCATATTGCGGTCGGAAAGGTTGTTCCATCCGCCGCCGCCCGCCGGGAGAATTACGCCCGCCGAACCGCCGGAGTTCGACGTTAAGGTTGTCGAGCCGTCGCTCGCCATCGTCAGCTTGCTGTTGGTGAGCGTCATCGTCGCCGTCGTGCTGTTGAAGATGAAGCCCGTAGTCTGCGCGGTGTTCGTGTGGAAGAAAGAGCCGTTGACGGCGCGCACGTTGAACGAGTTCGTCACCGTCGGGTGATACTGGCAGTTGGTGTCAACGCTGCTGCCGTTGCTGTAGAGCGGACAGGTGGTGGCGGTGGAGCGGTCGGCGAAGACGAACGTGCCGAGTCGCGGCGAACCCGCTGAAGTCGAGGTGGAAGCCCCGTAACCGAGCGCGATCGAGTTAGCGCCGGTCGCCGTGTGTCCCTCGCCGAGAGCCACGGTGCCGGTATTAGCCGCGACCGAACTCTTACCCACCACGATGGCGTTGTCGCCGAGCGCGCGCACGTTCTGTCCGAAAGCCGTCGAGTAGAGTCCGATGTTGGCGTCGTCCCACTGCGTGCCGTCGATTTGACCGGCTCGGAGCGCCGCCTTGGTCGCATACCACATAAAGCGCGTGCCCGAACCTTCAATCGGCGCGGTGGTGTTGATGCCGCCGGTGTAATCGGCGACGGACAAAATCGAGCCGTCGTTATCGACACGGAAGCGTTCCTTGTCGTGGACGCTGTCGTCCTTGTATGTGCCGCTTGCGCTGAGCGAGAGAAGCGCGTCCTGACCCGGCGCGCCGAGCGTGCGCGAGCCGACGAGCTTGAGATTGATGAGATGGTTCGTCGTGCTTATCGTCTGCTGCGTGGACGGCGCGAACTCGACATCGCCAGTGACCTGCGCGGTGGTGATTGTTCCGCTGATGGTGACAGCCGTCGTCGCATTGGTCGCGTTTGTTGCGTTCGTGGCATTCGTGGCGTTGGTTGCATTGGAAACGGTTCCGGTTATTTTCGAGCCGTCCAGCGAAACAATCTGCGCGCTGGTCACGCACGGATTGCAGAGGCTTGAAAGCAAATCGGCTGAGCCGGCGCCGAGACTGCGAACTGCATACGGCACGCTCTCGATTTTCTGGCGCGGCGTGAGCGTCGTCGTGCCGACCTGGATTTCCAGCCAGAGCGCCTGACCGGCGGCAAACGGTCCGGTGGCAAAGTCGAGCGTCGTCGTAAAGATGCCGTTGGTGACCGTTACGGACGAGCTTAGCTCGCTGCCGACTTGACTGCCGCTCGTGAGCGCGTTATAAAGCCGGAACTTCATATTATAAGTGCCGTTAGTCGGCTGCGTGACGGTCGAATCGGTAAAGCGTCCCTGATAAGTGAACGCCGTGGTTTGTGCGGCAGTCGAGACGGCGCACGCGAAAAACAATACAAGCATCAGGCTTGCATAACGAAGCTTTTGGGATTTATAGGGCATAGTTTTCCTTCCTGAAACAGGTGATATTTTCGGTTAATTAGTTTTTGGTAAATACAGACGACCGGCTTGATAAATGAGAAACAGGCTCTTGCAAGCCTGCTGAATGATAACTGATGCCGCTTTAGCTTGCAAGACATTTTGCAAGCGCGTGCTTTAATCGTAAAATAAATAAGAAGTAAATACGCGATGAAAACACCGGAACAGGAAAAAGAAGAGCTTGACGTCCGCGAGCATACGAAAGAATTAGCCGCCGAATTTTTAGAAAAAGGCGACGCGACCGGCTGGTTTGACGCTTTGTATAAGGAAGCCGAAGGCAATCACGAACATATTCCGTGGGCAGACCTCGAACCGAACAAATTTCTCGCCCGCTTTGCCGAAAAAACGAATTTGCAGGGCGACGGGCGCACGGCTCTGGTCGTCGGCTGCGGACTTGGCGACGACGCTCGATTTCTCCACGATTCGGGTTTTAAAGTCACCGCCTTCGACATTTCCGAAACCGCGATTCAATGGGCGAAAAAGCTTCACGCCGAAACCGATATTGATTTTCACGTCGCCGATTTATTCGCCGCGCCGCGCGGCTGGCTCGGCGGTTTTGAATTTGTGCTGGAAGTTTACACGATTCAGCCTCTGCCAATGGAAATGCGCCCGCAGGTCATCGACGCGATAGCAAATTTCGTCGCGCCTGACGGAAAACTCCTCGTCGTCACGCGCGGGCGCGAAGACGACGAACTGCCGCTGGAACTTCCGTGGGCATTATCGCGCAAAGATTTGTCGCGCTTTGAATTTAACGATTTAAAGCAGATGTATTTCGAAGAAATGCTCGGCGACGAAGACGAACCTGTAAAGCGTTTTGTAGTTGAATACGCGAGAACTGATAGTTGATAACTGATAGTGGATAGTAAAAAAACAACTATCAGTTCTCAGTTATCAACTATCAGTTAAATTAGATTTCCTTCTCTGCCAGCTTGCTCCAATAGCGCAATTCGCGGCGGCGGTAATCGGGCGAGGTTTGCGCCGATTCGATGGCTTGCCGGAACATTTCGCGGGCGCGCTCGGTTTCGCCTTGGGCTTTTAATACTTTGCCGAGATGATATAAGCCTTCGGCGTCGGCGCTGCGGCGTTCGACGTATTTTTCCAATGCGTCGCGGGCTTCGGTGAACATATTTGCCGCCAAGTAAGTCGCGCCGATTTCGCGCCAGATTTCGCTGAGCGAGTGTTTGTCGTTTTGCTCGACGACCGTGGAGAAATGATTTAAGGCTTGCTGCAAATCGCCTTTTTGCCGCGCGATTTTGCCGAGTTCATAGTTGGCGTCCGGCTCGTTCGGGTCAATCTCGACGGCGCGATTCAGATGTTCCAGCGCTTTGGCTTCCTGTTTTCTTTGCAGGTAAATCAAGGCGAGCTGAACGTGGGCGTCGGCGTCGCGCGGGTTGACGGTGGCGTTGTGCAGAAAGCGTTTGAAATTTTGTTTTTGACGAAAGGCGCTGCCGACGCCCGAGATTTCGCCGCGCAGGTAACCGCCAAAATACATATAAGCGAAAATAAGCAGAAACGGCGAGAAAAAGAACGGCGAAACATACCGGAAAACATACATTCCCGCGCTGAAGGCGAGCCACGAAAGACAGACCGTAAAAATCGCCGCGCCGTAATTTACGCCGAAAACCGTGCGCAGCGCGAAAATCATCAGAACGCCGAAAAGACAGCCGCTCGCCAGCCAGAAAGCAAAATAAATCAGCGGCGAAACCGCCTGCGCATAAAGCACGATTCCCGCGACAGCAAACGGCAGATGCGCCGCCGCCCAAGCCATCATCGAACAGGTCGCCAGCGCCGCGTAATCGCGCCGCAGAATGACGCCGAAATTTCCGATATTGCCGAAAATGCACAGCAGAAGAATCGTCGCCGGAACATACAAACAGGAAATCGTCAAAACGGGCTGGAAAAACGCGCCCAGCTCGAAGGAAAAGAATCGAAAGAAATTATCGCCGACAACGGGAACTTTCTGCCGCTCGTCCAGCGCCCTGTTATAGTCGGCGACGGCTTTGTTATACTCGGCTTCGGCGGCGGGCGAGTGTTCGTCCGTCATAGAATAATTCGGCTGGTAAAACTCGTAAAGATTCGGAATGTGATAAGCCGTTTCCAGCCTGGAATTGACGGTCGAGAAAAAAGCGACTGAGACGAGAAAAACCAGCACGGCGGCAAAAAACCAGCTGCCGTTGTCGATAATGTCGCTCATCGCCGACAGCGGGCGATAAAAAAGCGCGACGAGAAGTTTGACGTTTTCCATAAATTTGAATGGCTAGAACGGGAATCGGGAGGCGAAAAGAATCCGCTTTATAGCGTAGTTTCAAGCGATAAATTTTGTCAAGATTTTTTTCTGCGCTGATTTTGAGTAAAATCGAATTGCTATTGAAAAATTTTATCAAAGGAATTTTTATACAAAAATGTCGGAAGCAACCAAACAGGATATAAAAACGCGCGTCGAATCGGATTCGATGGGCAATATTGAAGTCGAAGCGGATAAATACTGGGGCGCGCAGACCGAGCGCTCGCTGCATCATTTCAACATCGGTTTCGATACGATGCCGCGCGAGATGATTCGCGCGCTCGGGATTTTGAAAAAAGCCGCCGCGCTGGTTAATCACGAATTGAAAGCCGATAAATTGACCAAAGAAAAGCTCGATTTAATCACGCAAGCCGCCGACGAGGTCATCGAAGGCAAGCTCGACGCGCATTTCCCTTTGCGCGTCTGGCAGACCGGTTCGGGAACGCAGACGAATATGAACGCCAACGAGGTGATTTCCAATCGCGCCATCGAAATCGCGGGCGGCGAGATGGGCAGCAAAAAGCCGGTTCACCCGAACGACGACGTGAATATGTCGCAATCGTCGAACGACACTTTCCCGACGGCGATGTATATTGCCGCCGCCGAAACATTGAACGCTCTGATTCCGCGCGTGCGCGAAGTTTACGAGGCGATCGACGCGAAAGCGAAGGAATTCTCGGACGTCGTGAAAATCGGCAGAACGCATCTTCAGGACGCGACGCCTTTGACGGTCGGGCAGGAATTCGGCGGCTGGGCGAGCCTCGTTGAGCGCGACATCGAAAGATTAAAACAGGTGATGAACGGCTTGCTGGATCTGGCGATCGGCGGCACGGCGGTCGGAACCGGCTTGAATTCGCATCCGGAATTTGCCGACCGAGCCGCCGCGCGCATTGCCGAGCTGACGGGCTTGCCGTTTAAAGCGCACCCGAACAAATTCGCCGCGCTGTCGGCGCACGACGAAATCGTTTTCGCTTCGGGCGCGCTGAAAACTCTGGCGTGCAGCCTGATGAAAATCGCCAACGACGTGCGCTGGCTCGCGTCGGGTCCGCGCTGCGGCATCGGCGAACTGGTCTTGCCGGAAAACGAGCCAGGCAGCTCGATTATGCCCGGAAAGGTGAATCCGACGCAGAGCGAGGCGATGACGATGGTTGCGGCTCAGGTTTTGGGAAATGACGCGGCAATCGGTTTCGCCGGCTCGCAGGGAAATTTTGAATTGAACGTTTTTAAGCCCGTGATGATTCACAATTTTCTGCACTCGGTGCGCCTTCTGCACGACGCCTGTCACGGATTTGTCGAGTTCTGCATCAACGGCATCGAGCTGAACCGCGCGCAGATTGACCGGTATCTGAACGATTCGCTGATGCTGGTGACGGCTTTAAATCAATACATCGGTTACGATAACGCGGCAAAGATTGCAAAAAATGCGCACAAGAAAGGTCTTAACCTTAAGGAGTCGGCAATCGAACTGGGACTTTTGACGGGCGAGAAATTCGACGAGCTCGTCAAACCCGAAGAAATGACGCATCCTTGAAGATTTTTGATTTTAGGTCGGTGTTTGCGGATTGCGGCTTGAGGGCTGCAATCCGCTTTTTTTAAACTATGAAAAAAATATTTCTGTTCATTTTATTATTGAGCGTGACGGCTTTCGGGCAGGTCGAATTCGAAAAGGGAAACGCTTCGAAAAATTATAACGCGCGCATCGAAGTCGAGCGTTGCGAGGAAGATACTTGCAGCGGGAAGTTGAAAATCGAATTATTTAAAAAATCCGTCGCGAAACCGTTTCAGGTTTTAAATATCGCCGAAACGGAATTTAAGCTCGAAGAAGCGAAAATAAACAACGCCAAGCGCAGATACGATTACCAGTCAATCATTTTTTTTGAAGACTACAATTTCGACGGCATCGAAGATTTATCCGTCCGCGACGGCAACAACAGCGCTTACAGCGGACCTTCGTATCAGATTTACCTGTTCTCGCCGCAGCGCGGAAAGTTCATCCGCAACGCGGATTTCACGCGTTTTGCGCAGAGCGAATTCCTGGGAATGTTCGAAGTCGATAAGAAAAAACGAGTCATCCGCGTCGCTTCCAAAGGCGGCTGCTGTATGCACCGGTCGGAAGAATTTCGCGTGGTGAAAAATCGCCTCGTCAAAGTTTTCGAGATTTACGAAGAAGTCGAGTTTTGGAAGGAAAACGTCGACCGCGTGCGAATCGAGACGAGCCGATTGGTCAAGGGACGCTGGCGGACGAGCGTCAGATACAGAAAGCTAAAGGAATAAAATTTTATAATTAAAGCAAGACGCGGCGCCGAAAATTCGCCTGCGACGCTCGATTTAAAATTCCGGATTTCAAATTTGAAGCCGGAAAAATTTAAAGCCCGTTATTGTTAAATAACGGGCTTTAAATTTTAGCCGCCGATTAAAACAGTCAGCTCGCCTTTGGTGATCGTGTTCGGCGGACCTAAGGCTTCGAGAATCGTATCGCCTTGTCTGCCCGCCGGAAGAAAATTTATCTGGACGGTCGCCGAGCCGGTAATATCGACGCCGATGCCGTGCGGCGTGGGCGGAAAAGGCGTGGCGCACATATGTTTGTCCGCCATTCCTGCCGCAGCGGAAATCGCCGCCGACATAGAAGCCGCCGCCGAGGCTTGCGCCGCCGCAAATCCGGGCGTCGCCTGCGCCGCCGCAACCGCCGTGTCAGCCGCCGCTTTCGCCGTTTGCAGCGCAGCGACGGCGGCGAGCGGAATTCCGCGCCACGCCGGAAAAAATCCGATCAGCACGGTCGGGCTGCCCGGTCCCGGCATCAGCAGTCCGGGCAGCGGATGGGCGGTCATATCTACAAAAGCTCTGGCGGCTGGCGGCATAAATTTTCAGCTCCTTAAAATCTTTCAAAAGAATCGGTTCGTTTTTTTACCTGGACGCTAACGTCTTTAGGCTTCGACGAAAGAGTTTCGACCGTTCCGAAAAGGTTCGGATGCCAGACGGAGAATGCGTCTTTTATCGGAGCCGGCTCGATTTCCAGCTCGGCGCTTTCGCGAATAAACTGAAGGGAAAAAACGGCGGTTTCGGCAGTTTTCGCTTCTTCGGTCGAATCGCTTTCTTTAGGAAAATACGGATTGTATTCTTCGACCGGAACGGCGAGTTTAACGGTTTCCGTGAATTCCTTTCCGGCTTCGATTTTCGTGACAAACGGGATTTCCCGGACTTCGACCTTCATAGTTTTCGGCAGAGCCGGGATTTGTTTGGATAAATGAAGCACGCCGTCCGTTTTCAGACTTACATAGGCGCTCTGCGGCAGCGGGCGATAGTTGCCCGAAGACGTCTCCCACAAAATATTAAAGATGTAAATAGGTTTCGCGGTAGTGTTTTTCACCGTGTACTCAATCTGCAAATGCTTATCGATTAAAGAGATATTGGTTTGCAGAACCGGCAAATCTTTAGTCTTTTCTTCTTCCATCCTTACCTCGTTACTGTTAGAAACTACGGTCTTTTTATTTGCCTCGGACTGCTGAATCCGCTCTTTCGTCGAGTTGGCAAAATTGGCGTTTTTTGCCGCTTCGCCGCAATTAGTCTGGTAAAAGACGGCGGACAAAGCAAGCAGACAAATTTTTCCGGCAAAATTCAGCATATATCATTACCAAACTAAATCCGCTTAGAGCGTCGAATGATCTCTGCGCTTGGGAACGCCTCTCTCCGTGCGATAATCGTTGTCCTTATTAATCGTCTCGGTTTCTTCAACCGTCGGATTATTCGGGTTTGCGGCATCGGGTGAATTATCGTCAGTTCCTTGCGCGCCGTGAACGCCGTGCACCATTTCGTGATGCAGCCCGACATCGGGCGGACGTTTGGCGTTTTTGACCGGGTCGTCCGGATTATATTTAATTGTGTTTCCCGTGCCTTTGCCCGTGCCCGGATTGCCGTTCATATCGGGTTTTCCTTTGGCGGCGGCATCGTTTACATTGTCGTAGACGGTTCCGTTGCCGCCCGTCGTGCGCTTAATAGTAGTGTCGTAACTGCTGTTGTTCAAACCGTTCAGCGTATTCATACCCGTCGGATGATTCGACATCGTCGTCATATCGCGCAAGACTTTGTCCTGAAACGCCGGGTCGTTCGGGTCTTTTTTGATGATAATATGGTTGCCGACCTGAATGTCGCCGCCGGGCAGCGTTTTCGTCGCAAACGGCGGCGCGTGTTGCCCGGTCAAGGTGCGGCGATTGCGACCGCGTCGCCCGCCGCCTGAGCGAGGGCGTTCCAGATAGCCGGGCTCGCCCGTGTCGGCGGTTTCGGCGTCGAGCGGGTCGTCAATCGTCTGCGTCGAAGTCGGCGTCCCGGCGCCGCCGGAATTAATTTTGACCATCGGACCGGAAATCGTCACGCCCGAAAGGTCGATCGTGATAAAGCTGCCGCCGACCTTCAGGCTGATTTTCGACATCGCTTCCAGGATAATCTCGCGGGCGTTGAGCTCGGATTTCCCGGTCACGATGCGCGCGTAATTCGCCTGGACGTTTTTGATTTCGTCGCCCTTGACGGTGTGATTCAATTTGCCGTCGATGCCGACGAACGTATCGGCTTTGACGTGCAAATCGTAATTTCCGCCGACCGTGACCGCCAGGTTTCCGCCCGGCTGATTGTCGGCGCGAACGCCGATGATTTCCTGCCGGTTGCCGCCCACCGTTTTGTAATACGAGCCGCGCACGCGCACGTCCATCCGTTTTTGCGAGCGGATGAAAACCTGCTCTTTGTCCTGCTTGTCTTCAAAACGCAGCTCGTTAAAGCCTTTGCCGTCGTCGGGCGAAGTGCGCGTTTTGATGTAGGTCAAAGTTTTATATTTCGGCAGTTCATAGTGCGGCATCGTTTCCGGATTATAAACCGCGCCGGTGATAATCGGCTGGTCCGGGTCGCCTTCCATAAAATCGACGATAACTTCCTGACCGATGCGCGGAATATACATCGAGCCCCATTTTTTGCCCGCCAAATCTTTTGCCACGCGAATCCAGCACGAACTGTCCGGGTCGAATTTCGATTCTCTGTCCCAGTTAAACTGGACTTTGACGCGCCCGTATTTATCGGTGAAAATTTCTTCTCCCGGCGGTCCGACGACCGTCGCGGTCTGGCTGCCTTGGATCAATGGTTTCGGCGTCTTCTGCGGCGGGCGAAAGGGCGATGCGCCCGCGCCGTGCCCGATACATTGAAAACTGTTGCCGTAAGCTCCGGCGATTTCCTCGTTGGCGACGTAGTTCGGCGACTGCTCGGCTTCGTGCGCCACGCTGGTAAGCACGTAATTCGCATTCAGCTTGCGCGTCGGATGATTAAAAAGCGCGAAGCGATAACCGGCGGTCAGCGAAGCGCAGTCGGCGATTCCATTGGCGGTCTGATACTGCGAATCGAGCTCTTCCACCCGAATCTGCGCGGTTTTTTGATTGTCTTCAAAAATGTGCTGCAAATCGGCTGAACGCTCGCCGCCCGTGCGGTCGATACCGTCATATTTCCGCGCGTAACCGCCGGGAAATTCGTAGATTTCCAGTTCCTGATTGCCGCCGACGTTAAAACGACTCTTTTTTTCGGCTTCCAGGTGTTTATGCGGAAGCTCGAAACAATGATCCCAGAGCGTGACTTTGCCGGTTTGCAGTTGATAATCCTGTCGCCACGTGGCGATTGAGCTGACCCAATCTTCCTGCCCGCGCGTGACGTCGACGAAACACGGAATCGAGCTTTTGCCCGGACACGCGCGATGCGACTGCGGCGTGTTGGCGACGATCATCTTGTGCGTTCCGCCCGTGTGCTCGAAATAGTAATAAATTCCTTCTTCTTCCATCAGGCGCGCGGCGAAAGCAAAATCCGATTCGCGATACTGCACGCAGTAATTGCGTTTGTGAAACGTGCCTTGAATCTCGTAAATCATCTCAAAGCCTTCAAAAACTTTTTTGAGAATATCGGGAACCGTGATGTGCTGGAAAATCCGGCTTTGCACGTTCTGCGTCAAAATCCAGTGGTGCGGCACAATCGTCGCGTAGTAATAAGAAAAACGATTGTCGCGCGCGCCTTGCGAAAACCGGTTGACGATTCCGTTAAACGCGCGCGTGTTTCCGTCTCTTTGAGTTATGGCAATCGACACGGATTGACCGAGAATTCTGTGCACTTCGACCGGAGTCGCTTCAAATCCTTCGCTCGTTTCCTCGTGAAGCAGCTCGACGTCGAGCTGAAAAAGCTCGGACAATCCTTCGGTCGCTTTCATTCTTTTTAAAAGAAGAAAGTCTTTGCCCAAAGGCGTCGAAATGCTCAATAATCTCCCGTCCTGTGTCATTGCCATAAATAAAGTTAAACCACTTCGTAAATAAATTTCCCGCTCTCGTCCGTCGAAACCTTAACCCGGCTGACGCCTTCGCCCGACGCCATTCTGGACAAAAACTCGCCCGACATTTCCGGCAAAAGCGTCCCGTTCAGAATGTTATGAACGTTGCGCGCGCCCGAGTCAACGTCCGTACAGCGTTTCGCCACAGTGTCTATGACGGAATCGTCGTAGGAAAATTGCGCTTTGTGATTCGCCGCAATGCGCTGCGCGATTTTCGTCAGCTGCAATTTGATGATAAGGCGCAAAACGTCGTCGGAAATCGGGTAATACGGCGCGACCGTCATACGCCCTAAAAGCGCGGGTTTAAAGGCTTTCGAGAGTTCGGGACGAATCGCTTCGAGCAAGCCTTCCGGTTCCGGTTTGGTATCCGGGTCGGCGCAAAGTTTCATAATCGTGTCGGTCGCCACGTTTGACGTCAGCAGAATGACGGTGTTTTTGAAATCAATCTCGCGTCCTTCGCCGTCTTCCAATTGACCTTTATCGAAAACCTGATAGAAAAGCTCCATCACGTCCGGGTGCGCCTTTTCGACTTCGTCGAGCAGCACGACCGAATACGGTTTACGCCGGACGGCTTCGGTCAAAACGCCGCCTTCGCCGTAGCCGACGTATCCCGGAGGCGAGCCTTTGAGGCTCGAAACCGTGTGCGCTTCCTGGTATTCGCTCATATTTATCGAAATCAGATTGCGCTCGCCGCCGTAAAGCGTGTCGGCTAACGCCAGAGCCGTTTCGGTTTTTCCGACGCCGGAAGTGCCGACTAAAAGAAACACGCCAATCGGGCGTTTCGGGTCGGTCAAACCGGCGCGCGACGTTTTAATTCTTTCGGAAATCGCGTTCAGCGCATGGTCTTGCCCGACGACTCTCTGTTTCAGAGTTTCCGCCAATTTCAAAACCGCCAGAATCTCGTCGGCGACCATTTTGCCGACCGGAATTCCGGTCCAGCCGGAGATGACTTCGGCGATGGTCTGACCGTTGACGACCGGCTGCATCAGAGGCGTTTCGCCCTGAACTTCTTTGAGTTCGGCGTTTAATTTCGCCAGCTCGGATTTTAAAAACTCGGTGTCAATCGGCTGGCTCGTTTCCGGCGCTGGCGCGGCGGCAGTCGATGACGCGTCGCCCGAAATCGTTTCGACAGTAGCGCCCGAAGCCGTTTCGGCGGTTGTCGCGCCAGCCGTCGCGACTTCGGCGGATTCCGTTTCAGCCGTCGCGCTTGCCGCTTGTCCGCTTCCATTTCCATTTTGACCGGCGACGGGTTTTGCGTCGAGCCGCGACATTTCCAGCTTCAGGCGAATGTTGCGGATTTTTTCAATCAGCTCCTTTTCTTTCGTCCATTGCTCGTTGTATTTGCCGAGTTTCTCTTCCTCGCGCGCTTTCAGTTCTTTCAATTCGCCGAGCCGCTCGTCGTGCTGCGCGCCCGTCACCAGCTCGCGTTCGAGCGAAGCGATTTCCGTGTCCAAACGATTGATAAATTTCGTCGCGTCTTCAATCGCGCCCGGCGTCGCGCCCTGTCCGATGGCGACTTTCGCGCAAGCCGTGTCGAGAACCGAAACCGATTTGTCGGGCAATTGGCGACCCGTAATGTAGCGATGCGAAAGCTTGACGCATTCGACAATCGCTTCGTCCAGAATGCGGACGTTGTGATGCTCTTCCATTTTATCGACCAGCCCGCGCATCATTCCGACGGCTTTTTCTTCGTCCGGCTCTTCGACCTTGACGACCTGGAAACGCCTGGCAAGCGCGGCGTCTTTTTCAAAATATTTTTTGTATTCCGCCCACGTCGTCGCCGCGATTGTGCGCAGCTCGCCGCGCGCAAGTGCGGGCTTTAAAAGGTTTGCGGCGTCGTTTTGTCCGGCTTGACCGCCCGCGCCGATCATCGTGTGCGCCTCGTCGATAAATAAAATTATCGGCTGCGGCGAGGATTTCACTTCGTCGATAACCGATTTCAGACGATTTTCAAATTCGCCTTTGACGCTCGCGCCGGCTTGCAGAAGTCCTAAATCCAGCGTGCGGACGATGACGTTTTTGAGCGGTTCGGGAACGTCGCCGTCCGCGATGCGATTGGCAAAGCCTTCGACGACCGCCGTTTTGCCGACGCCCGCTTCGCCCGTCAAAATCGGATTGTTCTGGCGCCGCCGCGTCAGAATGTCGATGAGCTGCCGCACTTCAAAATCGCGTCCGAGAATCGGGTCGATTTTTCCGGCGCGCGCTTTCGCCGTCAAATCTTCGGTGTATTGGTCGAGAGCTTTGGTTTTTCCGGGAACGCCGCTCGCGACCGGCGCGCCGTCCGCCGCCGCGGCGCCCGTTTCGGAAAGACTCGTCGCTTCGCGGTCTTCCGCCGAGCCAGCCGTGATGTCGGTCAATTTCGTTTTCAGCGATTCGACCGAAATATGATTGAATTCGCGCGAAATTTCGCGGGCGATTCTCGCGAGGCTGTCGTTGGCAAGCAGCGCCAGAATCAGATGACCGGAACGCACGCGCGCCGCGCCGTATTCGACCGAGGCGAGCAGCCACGCGTCCTGAAACCAGTTCGGCAGGCGGTCGCTCAAGCCCGGCGTGCGCGAATTTCCCGTTTTCAGGCGGTCGAGCGCCGCCGCGACGTCTTTCGTCACACGGTCGGGATTGCATTCGTAATGACGCAGAATTTTCTCGAAATCCGTGTCGTTCGATTCCAGCAGCTTCGCTAGAATATGTTCGACTTCGACATCGTAATTCGTCCGCGAAAGGCAAAGCCCGGCGGCGCTTTCGAGCGCGCCGCGCGAAGTATCATTCAATCTGCCAACTAAAGATTTTAAATTTACGTTCATAACTCTTCTCCACTTTTAAACGATGAATTGGGAACGCGAAACGATGAATTTTATTTCCGCGTTCCGCATTCCTAATTCATCGTTTGTAATATCACCTGCTCATCGTCCTGTTTAAATGGTTTTGTTTTCAAAAACGAAGTCCAGCCGAGCATCGGGCGGCGTTTCGCCCGCGTCGTCAAAATCGTGCTCGGAACTTCCTTTGCTTTTAATTTCAACTGAATATCGAAATCGAGTTCCTGTCCGACCATAAAGCGAATTATCGCTTTGACCGGCTTATATGCCGTGCCGTTCGGCAAAAAGGCTTGAAATTCGTTAAATTTCAACGCGCCGAGACGAACGCGAAATTTCGATTGGTCGTCCCAGACTTTTGTGCCGACGACCGTATTTGCGCCCAGCGAACTGTTTGCTCGTCCGAGCGTCGTGATGCTTTCTTCGTCGAGCGTGAGCCATTGACCGGAAAACTGCCGGATTTCCGCCGGAACGTTGAAATAATCGGAAATCAAATTTCTAATGGCGCTCGCCGAATGCGGTTTTTGCGTTATCAAGCCGCCGTAGGGCAAAAGCGATTCGTCGTCGATGTCCAATTTCCCGCGCAAGCCCTCGGTTCCGAGCCCGACGACGTCGAACAAATATGCGGTAAAATCGTCTTTTCCGCGCTCGTAGTTGACCGGAAAGCGGTATTTTTCCCAGGCGCGATAAAAAAGCGAAACCGTCCGGTGCGTGAAAATATCCAGAAAATTCCAGAGCGCCGTGTCGCCGTAACGCGCGCGCTCGATAATCAATTCGGTGTAACGCATCGGCATTGCTCCGAGCGAGCCGACCATCCCCATAAAGTTGATAAAAATCTCCAGCTTTTGCTGATCCGTAAAATCTTCTGTGCTCTCGCGGATTTCCTGAATCTGGCTCGGCGGAAAATTCAGGCTGACGCGCGTGCGAAACCGCGCCACTTCGCGCGACGGAAGCGCGTCGTGCCCGACCGGGGCGCGTTCGGGAAACATTCTTTCCAAAAGCCGCACGGCTTGAAAAAACTCAAACCGCTCGGGCTCGTCGAAAAGTTTCTGATTAAGATTTTTCTCGCTCATCGGGATTTCTCACAAAAGTCAATTCTCGCTCGCATCAGCGTTCGACAAGTGGGATTCATCTCTTTCCATCCAAGCTTGCTGCATTCCCCGTCCTTCCAGCCGTCTTTTGCCAATAGCTCTTCCCAATTCGTCGGCACATTTTTACAAAAATCCGCGTTCGGCTGGCTCGTTTGCAGACAACCTCTGACAAAATACTGCGCCTTGACGCTTTCGGTAACTTCAAACGGACCCCTATTTCTGATGCGCGCCACTCCTTCGCGCTGGCAGCCTTTGTAATCGGTCGTTTTACCGAATTCTGCGCCCTGAATTTTGCTTTGTTCAATTTCGGTATCGTCGCTCAGCCAGCTAATAAAAAAAACGGCGATTATAATTCCAAGCACCAAAAAAACCATCGCTGCCGCGCCGGTTATAGCAAGTATTATTTTGGTTCGTTTAGACATCAAAATTTCCCTACAGCAAAATCTGCTCGCCCGTGCGCGGCGGAAAGCGTTTTATCACGCCTTCGCGCTGACGCGTTTTTAAAACCATTTGATTAAAGGAATTGAGCGAAACGTAAAGCCCGAAAAATTTCTCCAGCACGCAGGCGAAAAGATACATTCCGCTGCCGACAAATTCGGTTTCGTCAAATTCCAGCGTCGTCTCCATTCCGCGCACAAAGCCGGCGCCGATGCGCTCGCCGATTTGGCGGACGACGCGGCGGCTATCGATGCCGGTAATTCCCAAAATTTGTTTTCGCGTCACGGAAGAATCGTTGTAATTGTAAAGCTGCAAAATTTCCTGCAAGGCTTCCGGGACGCCCGCTTCGTTTTCGAGCATCGAAAGATAGTTCAGATTCAGATGCGAAATCAAGCGCCACTGCGCGGCGCGGCGGCGCGGCGGACGCAGGGTTTCGGTCGGTTTCGTCAGACAGCGAACGCGCGAAAGCAGCGCCGCGCCTTCGACCTCGAAATCGTTTTCCTTTCCGCCGAACGGCAGGCGCGCCGGTAAATCTCGATTCGTACAGGTCGCCTTGACCGTGATGACTTCCTCAGCCGGCACGCGCGGGTTGAAATTCATATCGACAAACGAGACGAACATTTCCGTTCCCTCATCGTCGTCGCGCTGCGACTGACGGCGATTGGCATACCAGAAAGCCTTTTCCATCTGCTCGCCGTAAGCGTGTTTGACCGAATAAAAAGGCGAAAACGTGCGCGTCGTATTCGTGCGCGGGTCGGTGGCGAAAACCTCGTCGATCGAATAAATCTCGGTCGTCGATTGGTGATGCACGTCGGCGAGAATGTGATATTCGTATTTTTGCTGCGACAGGTAAACCGGGTCGGTCGTCTGCTGAAAAAGATTGATAATCGGCGTCGCGCCCAGGCTGAAAGTTTCCGCCGTAACGCTTCCGGGCGGAGGCTGAATGTCTTTCAAATGAATCAAAATATCGAAATGACTGCCGAATTTTTTTCCGATCGCCTTATCGATACCGTAAATGTCGAAAAACAAAAATTTTTGCGGAAACGCGAAATACTCGGTCAGCAGGCGATAACCGGAAAAAGAACGCTTGGTGTGCGGCAGTATTCCTTCCGCTTCGCCGAAGCCGACCTGCCGGACGGCATCCTTGGCGGGCAAAATAATCGGGTCGGGCAGATGCAGCTGAACATTGGTCAGCGTCATCATCGTTTTATTGCCGAGCGGCGCTTCTTTGGCGCGAAACTCGACCGCCGAAGCGTGATTGAAAATCAGCTCGTACAGCGGAAAAACCAGCTGCGGCGTGTCGTTCAGATAAAAGCGCAGAAACTCGGGCGGCTCGCCCGTTTCGCCGAGCTTCATTTCCGACAGATTGGCGTCGCCGTAACAGCGCATACTCAGACGAATATAAGCGTCAGCCATCCGCCCGCGCGTGTCGGGCGGCGCGGGCGATTCCAGCGCGGCGCTGATTATTTCCAGCGGCAGCAGTTGAACGTCGTAAGCCGTCTGAAACCGACACGGCGTTCCGTCCACCGGGCGCGAATAAAGCTTGGCGCCGCGATTGATTTTCTGCACCGCCGTTAATTTGTCGTTCGGCGTTCCGTAAACGAATTGCGCGATTGCCATCGACGGAACCGGCGCCAGGTAATGCGGATACAGGACGTTGAGAAAAGATTCCGTGATTTCGGGAAGTTCGTCTTCGAGTTTGAGATTGATGCGCCCGGTCAGAAAAGCGAACGCTTCAATCATTCGCTCGACGTGCGGGTCTTCGGCTTTTTCCTCGTCCAGCAGCAGGCGCGCGGCGATTTTCGGGTATTTGCGCGCAAATTCGGCGCCCATTCGCCGCAGGAAAATCAGCTCGCGTTCATAATGTCCTAAAAGTTCGTCGCGCATCGCTTAAAATCAATATCCTAAAGGTTTTTTATCTGCTTCAGACGCCTTTCATCATTTCTCGCTGACCTCGAAATCGCCGCTGCCGAGCTGCAAAATCGTATCGAAGGCAATCGGCTCGGGCGTCGGGTCGATGTCGAGCCGCGCTTCGATGCGAAATCGCAGCGATTTGTCCGAACTGCTGACCGGCTCCAGCGTGACTTTTAAATCAATCAATCGAGATTCAAAAGTTTTGATTGCCGTTTCCATTATGCGCGTCAGGCGTTTCTGCTCCAGGTGATTTTTGGCGCTGATGCCGGTAATATCCGGCAGCCCGTAAACGATGACCGATTTGAAAATCTCTTCCAGATTTTCGTCGATGTCTTCGGGAAAACAGCGCGTGTTCAAAAGCCATTCCAAATCGCGGCGCACCGACATTTTCAATTCGCGCAAATTGCGCGAGCGCGATTTCAGCGCTTCCTGCTGCGATTTCGGTTCGAAATCCAGCAGGCGGTCAAGCACCGAAGGCGTCACGCGAATTTCATTGTCGGTTCGTGCCATTCCAAGAAAAAAAACACACCGTTTGCCCGGCAGACGGCGTTCTGATTAAAAATATATTTTGCTCGGGTTGTCTGCCGCTTTACGTAAAGCGGCAGACAACTTTTTCTAACTACTCGGGGAAGAAACTAGGCTCCGGTGCCTTCGACTTTCTTCGTATCGTAGGCGATGGTGTTGGTTAATGCAACCGTACCGTCGGGTTTCTGCTGGAAGTACTCAAGCGTGATTTTCGTGTAGTTGAACGAAACCTGCTCCATCGGCAGCGCGGCGCTGGCGCCGGACTGGAACGACGAGAGAACAAGGTCGTTAAACGTATATTTGTAATACGTGTACGGGCTGCCGTCGCCGCCGGTTTTGCGGCAGCTTAAAACCGCTTCCGGAATGTGATTGCCCTTACAAACCGCCAGCATAATCTGCGCGCTGGCTTTACCGTTCTGCATGACGAAATGAAAATCCTGCATGCTTACTTTGCCGGTTCCCAAACCTGTTCCCAAACCTGCCGAACCGGCGTTGTTCGCGCCCATCGACCACGATTCGACCTGGATTTGTTTTTCAAAACCGACTGCTTCAGATTCACCTTCGATACCTTCAATCTTCAAATAAAAATCAGAGTTTGCCATTTTGTTCTGCTCCTTTAAATAAGCTGGTTATAATTCCAGACTTTCGCTCCTTAAATATATATACGAGTTTTTCTCGTTACCTTTTATAGACGGCGCGAAAGCCTGGTTTTGCCAAAGTTTCAAATCTTTCGCAAAGTATTTTTGCGAATTTATCGGTCTTACTTCGCCGGCGGCGGCAATTCCGCAACCAGGCGCAGACTGACCGAAAGCTCGTCGAGCTGAAAGTGCGGGCGCAGAAAAGCGACCGCGCGGTAACAGCCCGGTTTGCCCGGAATTTCCGCCACGTCGACGCGGGCTTCGCGCAAAGGATATTTGGCTTTCTGCTCGGTCGGCGCAACGTCGTTTTCCAAAACGTATTTGCTGATCCAGCGATTCAAAAAGATTTCGCATTCTTTGCGTGACATGAAACTTCCGATTTTGTCGCGCATCATCGATTTCAAATAATGGGCGAACCGCGAAACGGCGAAAATGTACTGCAATTGCGACGAGAGACGCGCGTTGGCGTTTGCCGCGTCGGTGTCGTACTTTTTCGATTTGTTTGCCGATTGCGTGGCGAAAAACGCTGCGTAATCGGTGTTTTTGCAATGCACGAGCGGAATAAAGCCGTTGTCGGCAAATTCCTTTTCGCGGCGGTCGGTGACGGCGACTTCGGTCGGGCATTTCATCGCGATTTCGCCTTCGTCGGTTTCAAAGGTGTGCGTCGGCAAATCCTGCACGAGTCCGCCGCCTTCGACGCCGCGAATCGCAACGCACCAGCCGTGCATCGAAAACGCTTCGGTCAGACGCGTGCCGAGCGCGTAAGCGGCGTTGCCCCACAGGTATTTCTTGTGGTCTTTGCCGTCCACGTCTTCCTCAAAACGGAAAGTCTCGGTCGGTTTGGTCGCCGCCCCATATGGCTCGCGCATCAGAACGTGCGGCAGGGTCAAGCCGACGTAACGAGAATCTTCGGATTCGCGGAAGCTGCGCCACTTCATATATTCCGTCCGGTCGAAAATCTTCGAGATGTCGCGAACGTCCGACATTTCGCCAAATGTGTCCCAGCCGAACATTTCCGGCGAAGCCGCGCTCAAAAAAGGCGCGTGCGCCGTAGCGGCGACCTGCGAGAGCTTGTCGAGCAGAGCCATATCCTGCGGGTGATTGCCGAATTCATAATCGCCAATCAGCGCGCCGAACGGAGCGCCGCCGAACGTGCCGTATTCTTCCTCGTAGATTTTCTTGAAAAGGCTTGACTGGTCGAATTCCAGCGCGCGCTCGAAATCTTTTAAAAGCTCTTTTTTCGTGACCGACATCACGCGGATTTTCAGCTGCGGGCTGGTCAGAGTGTTTTTGAGCAGATAATGCAGTCCGCGCCACGAGCCTTCCAGCTTTTGAAATTCTTCGTGGTGCATAATTTCGTTCATCTGCGCCGAAATCAAGCGGTCAATCTCGGCGATGCGGGCGTTAATCGCGACGTCCATATTCTTGGACATCGTCAGCTCGCCCGACATTACCTGATTGACGAATTCGGCAATCATATCTTTTGCCGCTTCCTTCTGGAATTCGTCGCGCGCCATTCTGCCTTCGGTCAAAATCTGGTCGAGCAGATTCACTTCCTGCGGCGCGTCGACGGTTCCGACGGCGGCAGTTTCCTGTTTTGCTTTCTCAGCCATTGTTTTATTCCTCCTTCGCTCCGCTCGCGCCCGTGCCGAGTGCGTCGCTCAATTGCTTTTGCTTATCGGCATTGTTGATAACATCTTCAAGGATGCTTTCCAGTTTTTCGTTGCCGTCCATCTTGGAACGCAAATCCGCCAGTTTCTGACGCGCTTCGACTAATTTGCGAAGCGGCTCGACCTGCTGGACGATGCTGTCCGGCTCGAAATCTTCGATGCTGTTGAATTTCAGTTCAACGCCCAAATTGCTGCCGTCGTTTTGCAGCTTGTTTTCGACCGAATAGGCAAGACGCGGCTTCATTCCCGCCATCACCTGATTGAAGTTGTCCGGGTCGACCTCGACAAATTTGCGCTGTTTCAAAGCCGGCAGCGGTTCTTCGGGTTTTCCGACAAAATCGCCCATCACGCCGACGACAAACGGCAGTTCCTTCAGTTGAATCGCCCCGCCGATTTCCACGTCGTAGGTGATATTGACACGAGGCGGTCGAACCCGCTCGAGTTTGTGTTGTAAACTTTCTTTACTAGGCATCGCTTTTGCTCCTTTCGTTTTTCACTGACTCTTTTATTAAATTAAAATTTATACTTTCCGGGTTTCAGGATTCCGTTGAATCCGGGTCTTTCGTGTTAAATCCAAGCGTTTGACGAATCTGGAAGATAACCGTTTCGTCCTTAATGACATCCTGCAGCCAGTTTTCCAGCGGCATATTGCCCCATTTGACGGCTCGCTGCACCAGGTATGAAACCGGCGAGTGCGGCTCGTTTTTCTTGAAATATTCCGACACGTCCGCCAGGCGTTTCAGCGCGTCCTGCCGGTTCTGAATCGCGCCGGTCGCGGCGCCGCCGCCGGCGCGCACCTGCAGCACCGCGCCGTTTTCGCCTTCAACCGTTTCAATCGTTTCCGCGTCCGCCGCGTCCGGTTCCTGCTGGCGTTTTTCGTCCAAAAGCGGTTTCAGGACGCCGCGAATGTCTTCGAGCGATTTTTTCAAATTTCGCAAGCCCGGCATTTGATTGCGGTCGAATTTCTCCTCGATCGTTTTATCAAGCGATTGGCACTCGGTCCAGCATTCTTCCAGCGTCAAATTCAATTCTTCGCAAAAAGCGCGATTCGTCTGGCTTTTCGCCGCGCGCCACATATCGCCGGTTTTGCGATTTTCTTCGGCGGCTTGCGCTTTTAAAACTTTGACCTTTTCCTGCTCGTGATAATCGAGCGAGTCGACGTTTTCGGGAAAATCGAAACCTCTGGATTCTTCCCAGTTCAAAAAAGTAAAACCTTCGCCGCCCGTCATCGGAAGCGTCTTGACGGCAATCGCGGTTTGCGATTCCATCCATTCGATGGCGTTGGCGCGTCCTTCCATATCGCCTTCGTCGATTTCCGGGTGCAGCGTTTCCCAGAAATTTTCCTGCATGCGGCGCAGCAAAACGAGACTGTCGCGCAAGCCGACAAAACCGTGTTCTTTAGTCAGAGCCTCAGCCAGCCAGACCGAGATTTGCAAATCTTTCGTTTCCGAAGCCAGCGCCGGAATCGACAGGCTGATTACCTTGCGATAATCCGCCAGCTTCGGCTCGTGCTGCCATTGACCCTGCGCGAGCATATCGTCAGCGCGGCGCGCTTCGCGGATTTCGTCGTAAAGTCCGGAATACTGCTGGCTTTCGCCCGCCGGCTTTTCTTCGGAAATCGGCTGCAGCAAAGCTTCAATGTCTATAACCGGCGCTCGCGATTCAACATGTGCCATAATCTTTCAGAAAAAACCTAAAATAATCCTCTCGACGGATCGTTGTAAGCCGTCCACCCGCCCGTCCACTGCGGCTGGCTTGTCGCTAAAGCCCTCCGCATATCAGTAATATTCGTCGCTGACGGCGTCGTTCCGGCGGTCACGGGAATGTGCGCCAAACCGTCCTTGGCGTGCAGCGCCGTATCTCCCAGATGCAGTTTATTGTGCATCGATTCATGAAATGCCATCTCCGCCAGATACTGCCGACTGCTGGAGACGTAAACTTCCGAGCCGGTCAGATTGTTCGCCCAGGTTGTAAAACCGTCGCCCGAGCCTCGCCCGCTGTTGCCCGGCAGCGCGACCAGAATGCTGTCCATCGAATCGGCAACGAAATAAATAAGCATTTCATGCCCGCCGATAGTGCCGGGCGCGGCTGTCGCCCAGCTGACCGAAGCCGTGCCGTAAGCGGTTCCGGCGGTAATCTGGTTAAACCAGGTGGTCAATTTGGTTTGAATGTCGGTTTGTTCCTGCGACGTCAAACCGTGACTTCCCAAAGCTGCTAAATATACGTTGTAAGCCGGCATTTAAAATCTCCGTAAACCTTGCAACCGCACTGGAGTTTCCCGCCGCGGTTTGAAAATTCAAGCGCTTTCCGCCATCTCCTCAACGTTAAATTCGACCTTTTCCAATTCCATAATCGGTCGGTCTTCGCCGTCGATAAAGAAAAGCTTCTGACCTTCGCCGATGTAAAGCTCTTCGCCCGCATCGCGCCAATCCGTCATTCTGCCGAGCCGCACCTGGTCGCTCGCGTGTTTCCACGAATCGACATACAAGGTCGGTATAAAAACTTCGCCGTTCGTGCCGCTCAATGTTTCCAGTTTCGCCTGGAGCCAGAAAAGGTCGCGCAAGCTGTGCGGCTTCGTAAATTCGATTTTCACGATTTCCTCAAACGGAATCCAGACGTAGGAATCCTTGATAATCACTTCCAGAATCGGGGAAGTTAAATCGTTGTAATCGCGAAAATCCTGTTTTTCCTCGCCGTTGATCCGGCAGGCAAACGCCGGACGCTGTTCTTCGACCGTGTCCAGAATCTCGCGCGCCTCAGCCGTTTTTCCTTCGCGCAGGCGATTGTTTGCCGTCAGCAAGCCGTAAACGTAATCGGGCGGCGTGGACAGAAATTCCGGTTTCAGGCTTTCCGAGAAAAATTTGGCGCGCTTGCGTTCGGCTTCGACGCATTGCTGGTAAATCTTCGAGCCGATCATCGCTTCCACGCTCTGATGACCGATGGCGTCGAGCTGCCGGTTGGCGCGGTCGAAATCGCCCGAAAAAAGCGAAAGCTCGAATAAAAACGTGCGCGCCTGTATATCGGTCGGCTTCGATTTGACCGCTTGAATTGCGGCTTCAATCGCGCCGCCTAAATTTCCCGCGTCGAGTAACGCTTTAGCTTCGTTCATAATTTTAGCTTCCGGCAATCGGCTGCCGGCTTTTAGCCAGACAACTGCTTACTGTTTCAATAGATTCTGCGGCGCGCGCAGCGATTTGAACATATTTCTGTCAAACAAATCGCCGCCCGTCGGCTTAATCGTCGCCGTGACGGTTTTGCCGCCGAGCGTATATGTCAATTTATATTCGCCGCTCGATTGTTTTTCCGGCTTTCCGGCTTCGAAAAACTTGAATAAGCCCCACGTTCCGGGTCTTTCAATCGATGAAGGCGCTGACGAATTCGTGTTCGAGCTTTGCAAAAATCGGCTCGTCGTATTTGAATTGCCAGAGTTAGAGACGTTTGCGGGCGAAGAATTTGCCGAAGTATTTCCCGCCGGAGGCGTCGTGCCGGAAGTCGTGCTCGATTCGGCAGTCGAAGCGAATTTCATAAACGCGCCCGTGTCGCCCGAAGGCGCGGGGAATTTGAAATTCGTCGAGCCGGTTCCGTTCGAGTCGATTTTCTGCCCGTCAATCGTCACTTCGATCAACGCGTCGTTGACTTTCTGCAAGCGAAACTCGTAATTGAACGAAGGCGATTTGCTCTTGCCGAACAAGGCTTCGCGCAACCGGAAAGCGTTGTTCAGATAAGCGACGAATTCGTCCGAGAATTTGACTTCGCTCGTCGATTTCGGCTTCCACTGCCCGTTGGATTCTTCAAAATATTTCGCCAGCCGTTCGTCAAAAAATTTCGAGAAAGTGCCGTCCGCCGGATTCAGATAAGCCGTCAGCTTGGTAATGTCGGCTTCGCCGGCGTCTTCAAACGGGAAGCCTTTTTCGATTTCTTTCGCCTTCGGGAAAATCTGTTCCGCCCACGCTTTGTCGAGTTGATTCGTCACGCCGACGCCGAGCAGATTGCGCAGATTCGTCAGCGGTTTTTTCAAAATATTAGCGAGTTCCTGACCGGCGGGCGTGTCATTGAAGCTGCCCGTCATACTGGAAATCGCTTTTTCCGCGTCGCGCAGTTTCGGCTCCAGTTTCAAATCTTTCTGCTGCGCGATGTCTTTCGTCACCTGGCTGAATTCGTCCGGCGAAAGCGCGTGGAAATTCGAGTAAACCGACTGGATTTGCAAACCGTATTTGTTGATTTGCGACGAATCGGGTTTGTCGTCCGTGCCGACAAAGGCAAAGAGCGGGCGAAAATCTCTTTCGACGGGCGAATTGCCGCCGGTTTCGATTTTTTTCTTGCTCTGGAAAAAGCTCGTCAGCCAATCCCACCAGCCCGCCGGTTTCGGCTTGCCCGAGAGATTCGTCTGCCGCATTACTTCGCGCATCAGCGCGCTCATCGGCGAATTGGCGGAAGCGAATTTTTCCAGCGCGTTGTCGGCTTCCGTCTGATTCGCGTAGTTGCGGACGTTGACGCCTTTCACGAACTTGCGCCATTCGTCCGTGTAATCGCGGTAATAACGCTCCTGGATTTTCGCGGCTTCTGTGCCTTCGGTCGCCTGTTTCGTGCTCTGGTCGCCCATCACCCAATCGTCGGCGCTCAGCTCCTGCTCGGCGTTTTTGACGGCGGCGTCCATCTGCTCCACGCCTTCGATTGTGAAAGCGTTCGGCACGCGGTAACTGCCCTCGATAAAGCTCGCGTCCGCGCCTTCTTTCGCCAGCATATTGGCGACGGTCAAATCGCCGTTTTTCGCGTTCAGCTCTTTGGAGATGTCGGTCGTTTTCCGTTTGTAATAACGCTGCCAAGCCGGAAACGCCTGCAATTTTTTGCGCGCGCCGGTGACGAGATTGTCTTTCAGCTTGATAAACGGAAATTCCTCGCGGTCGACCTGTTTCGCCCAGAATTCGAGCTGCTGCTGCGACGCCAGCTCAAGACCCGCGCCGAGTTTCGACTCCGTGTTCCAGTAACCGGCGAGCGAATTGACAATCGTCGAAGCTTCGGCGTGTTCGCGATATTGCGGCTCGCCCGAAAGCATCAGATAAGCTTTCAGCAAATCGTAATTTTTGCCCAGTGCTTCTTCTTCAGCCTGCGTCAGCGCCGCCGGATTCGCCACATTCTGGCTCTCGGTAAATTTCCGCAAATCGTCTTCCAGACGTTTGACGACCGGCGCTTTAAAGCGCTGCTCGACGGCGTTAAAGTAAATTTTCAGAAGGCGCTCGCGATAAATTCCATCGCCCGAATAAAGCCCCATCCGCATCAGCCACGGCGCGCCGTGGCGCTCGTATTCGTCGAGGTCGACCAGATTTTTTCGCAGGTTTTCAATCGTGTTCAGTTCGACCAGAGCTTCGTCCGGCGTTTTCGTAAACGGGTCGCGCCCAGCGTCCGACTTGTAAAGCGTCAGAACCTTTTCGCCGTTTACCGAGGCTTCGTCCAGCAATTTCTTGTTTTCGTAAAGCGAATACGCGGAAAGACCGAGCAGCAGAGCGATGATAAACGCTCCGAGAATCGTCACGAGCCAGCCCAGAATCGGCGGTTTCTGACGCTGCGCCTGCAAGGTCGCGACCAAATCCTTATCGCGCAGAACGACTTCGCGAAAAAGCTTTTCGGTAAAATACGTCTGCCCGATGGTCTGCGGAACGCCGGCGAGCGTCTGCGCGCCCTGCGGCATTTTCGGACGCGTGACCGGCACGGCGGTAAAATAAAAACCGCGCAAAAATGGACTTTCGCTAAACGGGTTCGGGCGGAAAAGCGTCGAAACGAACGCGCCGAGCTTGCGCCGAGCCGAGCCGAAATGAAGCGGGAAATTGAAAATTCTTAATTGGCGAACGGGCGGAAACGGCGCGCTTAAACGAATCAAACGGCGTTTCATTATCGAATTTTGCAAAAGCTCGTATTCCGAGTCGAACAAAGAATGCGCGTTTTCGGCGTTTTCCAGCGGAATCGTCGCGCCCCAGACCAGATTTTGTCCTTCCTTCTGCGAATTCGAAAAAGAATCGCGAAAGCCCTCAATCGCGTCGGCGTGCGTGAAAACCAGATAAATCGGAAAACGGACTTTCGTGCGCTGCACCGCTTCGTCGATTCGCGCGCGCAAAATTTTCGCCTGTTCTTCGATTTCCTTTTCGTCGGCGTGCAGAACGCGCTCGGCGCTGACGCTCAGAATCATTCCGTCAACCGGGCGATTGCCGCGATATTTTTTGATTGTTTCGAGCAGGGAAGACCATTCTTCGCCGTCTATGCCTTCGGTCTGATAGCGTCCTGCCGTATCGACGAAAACCGCTTCGCTCGTCACGCGCCAGTCGACGCCGCGCGTCGGGCGAATAAATTTCTGCTCGGATTGACGCTGGCTCGGCAGACTTTGAAAGTTTAAGTTCGACCCCAGAACGAGCGAAGATTTTCCCGCTTTCGGTGTGCCCATCACCAGGTACCAGGGCAGCGAATAAACGTCCAGATTCGAGCTTTTCAGAAACTGCGCGACCTCTTCGGCGCTTTTCGTTAAATCGCCGTTTGTGTCGGGCGCGGCGAGCTTCTGCGGTTTCGCGGCGTCGGTTTTCTGGACGGCTTGAGCGTCAGCAGCCGCTGCGCCCGATTTCGCCGCTTCTTTTTTAGTTTTGCGGCGTGAAGCGACATAACCGATTATCAACGCCACCGGCAAAGTCAAAAGAATCAGAGCGATAATGACGATCCGCGAATTGACCGGATAATTCATTTTCGTTCCGGCAACCCAGACGACCATCGCGACGACCCCGTAAAAAGAAAAGAGTCCGCCGAGCCCTAAGGCAAATTTAAGTTGGTTAGCGTGCCAAGAAGCCATAATTTAGAAAGCGGAAGGCGGAAGGCGCAAGCCGATAGAAATCTCGTTATGTCTACCGGCTTTGCCTTCCGGCTTCTACAACTGAAGTTTCTGCATTGCGTCGTCCAGAAATTTATATGACAGTAAAAACATCACCAGATAAAGCAAAAGCCCGAAAGCCAGACCGCCGAAGGCGGCGACTTTTGCCCACGTCGGCATCCCGCGTTTTTCGGGCGGCTTCGGCTGGTCATCGGCGCGCCAGTGCGGCGAAAGCTCGACTTTCGTGATTTTTCCGGCTTTAACGAGCGCGTCCGCCGTCTGCTGCATAATGCTGTGCAGCTTTTCGTGCTCGTAGACGGCGTAGCGACCTTTAAAGCCCAGCAGCATACAGACGTAATAAATCTCGACCGCTTCCGCCGTCTGTTCAATCTGCGCAATCATCGCCTGCAATTTTTCAAAAAATTTGTTGCCCGCCAGCTGCTCGCCGAAATATTCGAGCTGGAGCGGATATTTTTCCCATTCTTCCTTTAAATGAAAATCGCCCGTCAAAACCGTCTCGTCAACAAAAGAAGCCAGCGCGAATTTCGCCACGTTGACCACTTTATGATTAAAGCGATAACGCTCGGCGCGCTGCTCGAAATCGTCCAGCAGCGATTTGATTTTCGGGCGCAGCTCGTTCGAAGGCTTCACGATTCCCGCCTGAAGGCGCAGAATCAAATCGAAAACGGGCGCGGCAAACGTCACCAAATCGTTGGCGGCGGTTTGCGAGCGGCGGCTGGATTGTGGTCTTTGCTGTTCTGACATCGTTCTTTTAATTAATGCGTAAACGAGCGCGAAAAAATGTCACTTCAAACGGAAAATATTTTTTACGGTTTGACGGCATACATTTCCAGTTTTTCGTCGGGAATTTTTTCCGGCACGTAAATGGCGACGATTTTCGAGCCCTTGATGCCTTCCCAATAAGCGCCGCTCGACTCCAATTGGAAATAACGGAAACCGACGCGCGTCGGAATCGGCGCGGGCGGCGGATTCGCGTGCGTCAGGTTGACGCCCGGCAGCGCGCGCCCGACGACCGTGTCGATAACGTCGCGCGAGGCGATTTTGATGACGCGCGGAACGTCTTCGATAATTTTCGCTTCCGGCATCTGCGCCCGAACAGCCAGAAAAAATCCGGCTTCTTTCAGCAGGCGCTCGTCTTCGACGCGACCGATATACAGCGTCGGATTGATTTTTTCGAGCGGAATCGGCACGCAGCGGCTCGGAATCACGGTTTCGAGCAAATCTTTCAACTGGACGGAAAGATTCAGAAACGTGAAATGCAAATCGTCGTGGTCGTATCTGACGATGTCTTTCGGGTGCAAATCGGTCGAAAAAGTCATCAATTGACCGACGATTTGCGACATTTCCAGATAAAGTTTTTCGGGATGCAGCAGCGGCGAGCGAAAATAATGCGCCATCACCGGAATCGAAGAATTTATCGTGTGAAGAAGCCAGAAAACGGCGACTTCCGACGTCGTAAAATCCGCCAGCGACGCCTTGCTCTGCCGACGCTGCTCGCCCAAACTGCTGCTTTTCGTAATCAGAATCTCGACCAGCTGGCGCAGCATATTGACCAGCCAGTCGGACGCCGAAACTTTTAAAACCGGCGGAATGTAATTTTCCGAAATCTGCAATTGCCCGGTCGTCGTTCTTCGCAGCTCGGCGATTTTCATCGACGTAAAACCGTCGCGCAGCTCGTCGTCGAAAATAATTCGCAAATTCGGGCGCGCAAAGGCTAAAGGCTGTTCGTTTGTCCCGCTTGTTTCGTCTTTAATGAGCGAGCCTTCCTGCAAAAACCGCAAATTGGCGTTCGGTTTGACGCCGTTTCCCTGAAAATTAGCCGAGCCGAACTTCAGCGCCGGAATCGCCAGATGAACGCCCAAAGTTTCTTTTTCGGGGTTGAAATGCTCGCCGACCGGACGCAAATCGGGAACGGCGTCCGTGTCCGGAACGTTTATCATCAAGCCGTCGGGCAAAACGGCGCGGCAGCCGGTCAATTGAAAACTGCCGTTGGCGATCGCCTCGCGGTTCACCTGCAAATCCAGCACGCCGTATTCGAAGGGCTGAATCGAACGCACGCGCGAGTTTAGCAATTCCTCGTGATAATTGTCCCACTGCTGGAAATGTTGGGGCGTTAAAAGCATCCCCTCATTCCAGACCACCTTGCGATATTTGCTCATAAAATTTGTCGAGGTTAATAGTAAATCGTGAAGCCTAAATAGTAAATAGCAAACTGCCCGTTACGCCTCGCCTGACCCGCCTTATTATTATCAATATTTAAATTTTGCCGGAGTTAATTGAAAACGACGGCATCTGTCTCGACGTTAAAATCCGGCGGATTTTGCGAAACCGTGCCGATTGCCAGAAACCGCAGGGCGAATTCGTATTGCGCGTCCGACAGTTTTCCTTTCTCGCGCAGATACCAGATTGTTCGCGCCTTGTCCGCATCGACGCCCGGCTGTTTGCTCAAAACCTCGACCGTATTGCGCATCGCGCGAAACTCGCCGCGCTCGCCCTGCTCGAAAGCGGCGATGATTAAAAGATTCTCGTCGGCGAGTTCGTTGCCGAGCGAGATTTTCAGTTCGCCGAGAACGTTTAGCATCGACTGCGCGGTTTGCAGCGGATTCCCGCGCTGATTGCCGATGCGCGCCAGCGCGGCGGTCGCCAGAAATTGCGGCTTCAAGCCTTTCGATTTCGCCAGCTGCTCAAATTGCGAAGCGTTTTGTTTGACGGCTTTCAGATTGTCGCGCAGAGCGTCCGAGCCTTTGAAATTTTTCAGACGGTTGTTGATTTCATTGAGTTGCGGGCGCGCGAAAACGTAATTATTGTCGTTGACGGCAATCCGCCGCGTGAAAGACAAAGCGCTGCGCTCGATTTTGTCCAGCTCGCCGGAATTTTGCGGCGACGGCGAGGAATTGACAATTGAATTTGAAGGCGTTTCCGAAGCGCCGACGCTTGGTTTGACGCGCGGCGTCGGCGTTTCGTCGCCCGTGTTCGTCTCGTCCGGCGTTCGCTCCGGCGTCTGAGAGCGAATAAAATTACCTCGATTACCGCTGACTTCCTTTTCGCCGCCGGAAAGCAAAAACAAACCGCCGCCGACAAACAATAAAACAAACACGCCCAAAAGCGGCGCGAGAACGAAAAAGTTCATCGAAACGGAATTTCCGGCAGGCGCAGCGGAAGAAGCGGAAACCAAATCTTTTTCCGAAACGCCCGCCGCGATTTCCGCCTGTTCTACAGATTCTTTCTGCGCCGCAGCGTTCTCCGCGTCGCTGGCGGCGGTTTCGTCGTCGGAAATCAATTCCACTTCAAATTCGAAACCGCCGCCGAGATTGAATTTATCGCCTTTTTTCAGCGCCGCCGGCTTTTCCAGCTTCGCGCCGTCAAGCGTCGTTCCGTTGCTCGAATTCAAATCGGAAACGACAAAAACGTCGCCGAAACGCTCGATTTGCGCGTGACGCCGCGAAAGGCTTCCGTCCGAAATGCTCAAATCGTTTTCCGAATGCCTGCCGATGACAAACTTGTCGCCTTCCACCAAAACGCGTCTGGTTTCGCCCGTTTCATCAGTAAAATTGAGCCAAAGTTCAGTCATTAAAGGTCGCAACTCTCGACTATTCTTTCGTATAAGTCGAAAGCGGCTGCATCTCGATTCCGAAATCCTGCGGATTTTCGCCGACAATCGCCGCCGCGAAAAATTTCGGGACGTATTTGACGTTTTCCCGGCGAAATTGTTCGCCGATGCCGCCTTCAAAGGCGACTTGATTGGCGACCAGAGTCCAAAAGCTTCTGTCCTGTCCAGCCGCCGCTTTCAGAGCCTTTTCGAGATTCTGGCTCAAGCCGCCCTGACCGCTGTTGTAGCTGGCAATCGCCAAAGGGAAGCTCATCGGACCGGTGCCGAATCTGCCGGTTAAATATTTTAGATATTGCGCCGCCGCGCGCGCCGCCGGTTCCGGTTCGCAGCGCTGGTCAGGATTCGCGGGCGAAGCGTCGTTTTTCACTTGGAGGTTGTATTCTCTGCCCGTCCCGCGCACGAATTGAAACA
>DASVRL010000047.1:0-9272 GCA_036388635.1 Pyrinomonadaceae bacterium | reverse complement strand
CCCATCGCCCGCAAGACCAAATCGAAATCGAAATCCTTAACGGCGTGCTGAATGGTCGCCGCCAGCGCCGGGTCGATGTTTCTTAATTCATCCGTCACGCGCAGGGCGGCTAAATCGTCGCCCGAACGCAAAGCGTGTTCAAATTGCGCGAGCAATTCGGGCTTCATAATCGAAAAACGCTCCGGCGTCAGATTGGCGAAATCGGCGTTGGAAACGATTTCGGTCGGCGCAGTGGAATTGTCTTCAATCTCGTAAAGGAAACGAACGCCGAGATGCTTCGTCAAATTCTCGAAAATCGTTTCGTGACGAAACGGTTTCGCCAGAAAATCGTCCGCGCCTTCCTGAATCGCCGCGCCGCGCTCGCTCTCGAAAGCGCTCGCCGTCAGAGCGACGATTTTCGTTTGAAAATTTTCCGCCGCCGTTTCGCCGCTGCCGTTTCGCCTTTCTTCCTCGGCGCGAATTTTCCGGGTCGCTTCGTAGCCGTCTAAAACCGGCATTCGCAAATCCATAAATATCAAATGCGGCTGCCATCCTGACCAAACGTCGAAAGCTTCCTCGCCGTTGGCGGCTTCGCGCACTTCGAAACCGATTGAAGACAAAAGCCTCGTCAAAAGCATTCGATTTTCCGGCGTGTCGTCGACGACCAGCACGCGCCGCGACTGTTCGCCAGCCGCCAATCCGACGACTTTGCGTTTTTCCGCCGGTTTTTCGCTTTCGGCGGCTGACGGCAGATTCGCTTCAAACGAAAACGCGGTTCCTTCGTTCAGACGGCTTTTGACTTTTATCTCGCCGCCCATCAGCTCGACGATTTGCCGGCTGATGACCAGCCCGAGTCCGGTTCCCTCTTTGGCGCGCCGCCCGCTTTCGGTTTGCACAAAGGCTTCAAACAGATGCTCGATTTCGTCTTCCGCGATTCCGAAGCCCGTATCTTCGACTTCAAAACGCGCTTTTCCTTCCGCGCTCCACGCGCAGCGCAGCACGACGCCGCCCGATTCGGTAAATTTAACGGCGTTTCCGAGCAGATTGACTAAAACCTGCCGCAATTTATTTTCGTCGCCTTTGACCAGCTTCGGGATATTCGGCTCGACCTCGAACAGAAGCGTGAGATTTTTCGCGTCGGCGCGCATTCGCAGCATTTCTTCGACCGAGCGCAGCATTTTTCGCGGGTCGAAAACCTGTTCGCTCAAAACGAGTTTTCCGGCTTCAATCTTGGAAATCGAAAGAACGTCGTTGATTAACCCCAAAAGATGCTCGCCCGCACGATGAATGACGCCGAGGCTTTCGCCCTGCTGCGTCGTCAAGCCCGAATCGCGCCCCAGCAATTGCGAAAAACCGATAACTGCGTTGAGCGGCGTTCTCAGTTCGTGGCTCATATTCGAGAGAAAAACGCTTTTCGCGCGGTTGGCTTCTTCCAGTTTTTGATTCGTTTCGCTCAGTTCGGACGTGCGCGCCGCGACCTGTTTTTCCAGAGCCGCGCGCTGCTTTTTCAAACGCGAAAGTCGAACGAACGGAACGGCGAGAAGACCGATAATCAGAACCGTATAAAACAGAGTTTGCGCCCACCACGTTTTCCACCACGGCGGCAGAACGACGACTCTTACGGAAGCGCCGTTTTCGTTCCAAACACCGTCGTTGTTCGCCGCTTTCACGCGAAAAACGTATTCGCCCGGATTCAGATTGGTAAACATCGCGCGGCGGTTTTTGCCGTCCGTTTCAATCCATTCGTCCGACAAGCCTTCGAGCTTATAAGCAAAGCGATTGTCTTCCGGCTGCTTGTAGTTGAGCGCGCTGAACTCGATGCCGAAAATATTGTCCGTGTAATTAAGGACGATTTTTTCCAGCGATTGAATGTGCGCCGGCAGAATCGATTCAGCCCGAATCGGCTGCGCCTGATTCGCTAGAAAAAATTCCGTCAAAACGACCGGCGGCATAAAAGCGTTGTCTTTGATTTCCTGCGGATTAAAAGCGATTAAGCCTTGCGTTCCGGCAAAATAGAGCGTTCCGTTTTTTCCTCTGAAACCGGCGTTGCGATTAAAAATGTCGCCCGGCAAGCCGTCGTTTTTGCCGAAATGACGGCTCACGTTTTTTTCCGGGTCGAAACGAAACAAGCCGTTGATGGTGGCGACCCATAAAAAACCTTCGGCGTCTTCCGCCATCGCGCTGATGCCCGAATCGGCGAGTCCGGTTTCCGGCGCCAGACGCGTAAAGGTTTGCGTCGCCGCGTCGAATTTGGAAAGACCTTTCCGCGTTCCGATCCACAGCGCGCCTTTTGAAGATTGATATAAATTATTTATAAATTCATTGTGCAGGCTGTTCGGATTTTCCGCTTCGGGCGCGTAACGCGTTATTTTGCCCGACGCCGGTTCGAGACGATTTAAGCCGGAAACGGTGCCGACCCAGAGGCTGCCGTCCGCGCCTTCGGCGAGCGCTTCGACGATGTCATTGCTTAAAGAATTCGCGTCGCCTTTTTTGGAACGATACGCGAGGAAAGTCGTCTGCGGATTTTCCGCCGTCGGCTCGACCATTTTGTATAAGCCCTGATAAGTTCCAATCCAGATGTTGCCGCGCGAATCTTCCAGCAGCGTTAAAACGGTGTTGTTTCCCAGGCTCTGCGGATTATTCGCGTCTTTTTCAAAGCTTAAAAAAGAGAATTTATCGCCCTGCTTTTGCCGCAATTTCAGCCCGCCGTTGATGGTGCCCGCCCAGAGCCTGCCCTTTGAATCGAGCAGAAGAGTTTCGATGCCTTGCGAGCGCAAGCCGTTTTTCGCGTCCTCGCCGGTTTTGTAATAAGTGTAAGTCGGCTGAGAAAAAGGCTCGGCGCCCGGCACAATCCGCGTAATTCCCTTTTCGCTCCCGATCCAAATCGTGCCGTCGAAGTCTTCGACGGCGTGACCGGCGTTGTTTTCCAGAAGGCTCGGATGAGTATTGTTTGAATTGTGACGATAAATTTTAAATCCCGATTTGCTCAAATCCAGCTTGTTCAAACCGCCCGTCGAAGCGGCAATCCACAGCAATCCCTGTCTGTCTTCGGAAACGGAATAAACCGAGCCGCTGCCCAAGCTGAAAGGATTTCCCTCGTCGCCCGCAAAACTCACAAAACGCGGATTCGGTTTGTTTTTCTCTGCCTGAGCGAGATACGTCAAACGCTCGTGGTCGCCGTTGGCAAGCCAGATATTTCCGCGGCTGTCCTCGGTTAAATTCACGACAATATCGAATTCGAGTCCGGTTTGCGTTTTCTTATCGTAAGGAAAACGCTGAAATGAAGGCTGCGGTTTCGACAAATCGGAAGCGTTGATTTTGGAAAGTCCGCCGCCCCACATTCCTATCCAGAGATTGCCTTCTTTGTCCGCAAGCAGGCTGTAAACCTCGTCATCGGGCAGGCTGTCGGGTTTATTTTTATCGTGCGTGAAGCGTTCAAAGCGGGCGGGACTTTCGGAAATCATCCGATTGAGTCCCTGTTTCGTGCCAATCCATAAATTGCCCGCCGCGTCGCGAACGACTGCGCCGACGCGGTTATTGCTCAGGCTTTCGGGATTGTTCGGGTCGTTTTTGAAGGAAGTGAAACGCATCGCTTCCGGCGCGTCGCCTTCGCGGACGGCTTTATCCAATCCGCCCGGCGTGCCGATCCAGAGGCTTCCGTCGCGGTCTTCGTAAATTCGATAAATGCGATTGTCGCTCAAGCCGTTTTGATTTTTCGGGTTGTGACGGAAAACGGAAAACGTTTCGGTGCGGCGGTCAAAAAGATGAAGCCCGCCGGTTTTCGTTCCGACCCACAAATTCCCTTTGCTGTCTTCAAACAAAGTCGTGACGGAGCCGTCCTGCAAACCCGTTTTGCTGTTCGCGTCAGCCAGAAAATGTTTAAAGCCGTAGCCGTCGAAGCGGTTTAAGCCGTTCTCGGTTCCGACCCAGAGATAGCCGGTCGCGTCGCGCAGCGTGCAGGTGACGATTTGATTCGAAAGCCCGTTGTCGATGCCGAATTTTTCAAAGCGAAAAGGTACGTATTGACCGTAAGAAGCAGTAGTAGCGGCAGCGGCGAAAAAATATATCAGAGCGCAAATTATTCCAAAATGAAACCTTGCGCCAATTAGTTTTTCGGCTTGTTTTTTCGTCATAAACGGTTCTCCGTCGTTGTTTTCTTGAAGCTGCGCGTTCGCGGAATTGAGAGTTTTAAGGCTTGTGTAATTTTGTAATTTCAAACGCGTTTGAAATCGTCTTTTTTAATTATCGACCAAATATAGTCTGAAGATGCGGTTTGAAGCGAGAGTTGAAGTTGAGATTTCCGACGCTGTGCGTCGCCGAACAGCCTAGATAAATATTATACAAACGACGATTTATGTGCAAGAAGAAAGTTTTATATGAAGAACCGGCGAATTTGCTTTTTATGAGAAATATTTGAAATAAAATTAAAAGGCGCGATTAAATCACGCCCTTTTTTAATCAACGGATTCGTATTAATCCGTTAGAAAATAAGTTTATAGAAAGTATCGAGAACATACTGAAACGTGCTTGGCTCAGCCGCTTCGGTCGTAGCTGTCGCTTCAGCCCGATTTCCCGAACCTAAATAACCGCAACGAGTTCCGGAACCGATAGTTCCACCGCCGTCGCAATCGGCAAAAACGTTGTTTGCCGCGCCGAACAATCCGACGACCAGCGCCGCCGCCATAAAAAATTTGCGGATTGAGTTTTGTTTCTGCATTATGATTTCTCCTTTGATTTCTTTTGAATTTATGAAAAGCCGTTTCGTCTGGAAATAGCCTCTCAAATAATAGAGCCGCTCCCGGCAAATGAAAAAGACAAAAGTGACGAGCGGTAAGCGATAAGGGATGAGCGACGGGAAAAACAGTTTCAGTTCACAGTTCTTACTTAACGCCCGCCGCGCTTATCGCCTCGCGCTCTATAATGAAACTTCATAACGGGCTTCTTCGTTAAATCAGAGAAAATCTTGTAACCGAAACGAAACCTGCGGCGTCTTTTGGTGCGACTGTTATTCAAATATCAATCCGAAAACTCAAAATGGATTATTCAACAGCCTGGCAAGACAAAAATTTTATGCCTGATGCGGACGCCGAAAGCGCCGAAACGCCCGCGCGCGCCGAAAACCCGGACAGACGGCTCGTCGAACTCGTTCTGGCGGGCGACGAAACGGCTTTCGAGCAGATTTTCGAGCGCTACAAACGCCTGGCGGCGACCATCGCCAGCCGTTATTTCCGGCGACCGGAACAAATCGAAGAAATCGTTCAAATCAGCTTTACAAAGGTTTATTTCGAGCTGAAAAATTTTCGCGGGCGGCACGACGCTTCGATGGCGAGCTGGCTGGCGCGCATTACGACCAACGCCTGTCTGGACGCGCTTCGCAGTCAGAACCGGAAATCGGAAAATCTGCTTTGCGATTTGACCGAGCCGGAAATCGAAATTTTGTTTGCCGCCGCGACCGACAATGGTAAAAACACGGAAAAATCTCTGGTCGAGCGCGATTTGGCGGAAAAGCTTCTGTCGCGTTTAGCGGCGGATGACCGCGCACTGCTGCAAATGCTCGACGCCGAGGAAATGAGCGTCAGCGAAGTCGCCGAAATCACCGGCTGGTCGTGCTCGAAAATCAAGATTCGCGCCTTTCGCGCGCGCCACGCGCTGCGGAAAATCCTGCGGAAATTTTTGTAACTGAAACGCGCAATGAAACGTCTTTTGGAGCGGAAAATGAAGAAACGGAATTTACAAAACGAAAGGCTCGACCGAATCGGGCGCAAATTGCTGGAAGCAAGGCGCGTTTCCGCCGGCGAAGAACTCGACAAAATCGTCGGCGCGCCGCAGCTTTTCGAGGCGGTAAAAGCCGGAATCCGAGCCGAACGGCGCGAGCGCCGGTCGAAAAGCCGTTCCGGCAATTGGCAGAGTTTGCTCGTCTGGAATCGGCAAAAAACCGTCGCGGCGCTGGCTGTGTTGATGATTTTTGCGCTCGGCGCGTTCGGTTTGATTGCTTTTACGAAACAAGATTCATCGGCGACACTGGCTGAAAAAATCACTCTGCCGGAAATCCGATTGCCGTTTGCGCCCGTCGAGATTCCGCCGCCCGCCGAAACTTTTGAAGCGCCGCCGGAAATTGCAAAAACGGAAAATTCGGCGCGCAAAAATCGTGTAATCTTCCGGAAAGCGGTTTTCAAAAATGAAGCCGCCGCTTTGCCGAAACGCGCGCCGCGAAAAAAGAATCCCGTCAGACGGCAAACCGAAATTGAGCCGGACGGCGAATTTTACGCGCTCACCTATGGCGGAAATCCGGGCGAAGCCGGAGAAGATTTGAGGATTATTCGCGCCGAGCTTTCGCGCGCGTCCCTGTTCGCGCTCGGCGTGAATCTGCCGATTGAAAACGAATCGGAAAAAATTAAAACCGATTTGCTGGTCGGCGCCGACGGCGTCGCCAAAGCGATTCGATTTGTAAAGTAATTTTATAGTTTATTAAGGAGAAAAAATGAAATATTTATTTTTAATTTTATTATGCGTCGCGGCTTTGACCGTGACGGCGACGGCGCAGCAAGCAGTTGCGCCCAAAGTGATGACGGAAATTATCGCCGCCAGCTCGACGACGGTCGTTAAAGGCGCGCCGTTTTCGGCTGAATCGGTCAGCGAAAGCACGCAGGTTCTCGCCGACGGCAATAAAATATCGCGCACATTTACGGTTCGTATGTATCGCGACAGCGAAGGTCGTTTTCGCCGCGAAGAAGTGCCCGGCGCGAACGGAACGGTCGGCAGTTTCGGCGGCGTTCGGCAAATGATTTCGATTTTCGATCCGGTCGCCAACCAGAGATTTTTCCTGGATCCGTCGAAGAAAACCGCCCGCCGGATGAGCATTCTGCCCGGAAGCGCCGAAGGCGCGGTCATCGTCAATGGTCAGGCGATGAGTGCCGCCACGCGCGCGCAGATTGAAACGACCGCCCAGAGAACCAATATCGTCGTTTTGCCGAGCGTGGCTTCGACAAGCGGCAGCGGCAAATCCGAATCGCTCGGCACGCGCAATTTTGAAGGCTTGGAAGCCGAAGGCACGCGCACGACGACGTCTATTCCCGCCGGAACCATCGGCAACGAGCGCCCGATTGAGATTGTTTACGAGAAATGGTATTCGAAAGATTTGCAGTTAATCGTTTATTCGAAACACAGCGACCCGCGTTTCGGCGAGCAAATCTACCGGCTCGATAATATCGACCGCGGCGAACCGGACCGCTCGCTTTTCGCCGTCCCTTCCGATTACAAGCTGGTCACCGAGCCGGCGTTTACTGTCGTCGCGCCGACGAGACCTGCCGCGGTAACCATGACGCCCGGCACCGTAATGACGACGAAACCGCAATAAAAGCGGCTATTCTCTGATCGGAAAACTTTGGATGATTGAAAAAGAGGCTTATCGCAAGCCTCTTTTTTATCTTGCCAAAAGCGATCTGGTATTTTAAAGTTCGAGTCAGATTTAAGCTTAATGTTTTTTAGTCGAAGAAGAAATATGAAATTAAAATCGTTTTTATTTTCGGTCAATTTGCTTGTCTGTTTTGCAATTTCCGCAACGGCGCAAACGAACGGTAATTTTCCGACGGTCGTGAATGTGAAAAATTTCGGCGCTTCCGGCTCGGCTGTCCGAACGACGGGCGCGATTAAAAGCGGCTCATCGGCTTTAACGGTAGCCAGCGCGGCGAGCTTTGCGGTTAATCAGGGCATATTTATTGAAGGCGCGGGCAAACAGGGTTCGGGCAATGATTTGGTCGCCAAAATTACGTCGATTAACGGCACGACATTAACTTTGAACGCGGCGGCGACGGCGACGGTTTCGGCGGCGAATGTCCAGCACGACGACACCGACGCGATAAATGCCGCCACGGCGTCTCTGTTTGCCAACAGCGGCGGCGGCGGAACCGTCGATATTCCAGCCGGATTTTATCGCGTCAACAAAGGCTTCGACCAGACTCGCACCGACGCCCGCCCGGCAATCGGCATTTATCCGGTTGACCCCGGGCATCCGGTCAACGCGATTTTGTTTTGCCCGTATTTTAACGAAACGAATTCGCTGAAATACTGGCGTTTGCGAGGCGAATTTCGGACGGGAACGATTTGGAACGCGAAGGCGACCGAAGGCACGATTATTTCGACCGATTTGAACGGCGTCGACAACTACAATCTGGGACAGCTTCAGCCGTCGCTCGTCTCGACGCGCGGACTGGTCGGCACAAGCCCGTACGAGCCGGGTTTTAATCACGTTAATCTGGTGGTCGAGCGGATGCATCTGCGCGTGCCGGACAACCCGACGATTACGGCGATAAACGGCGCGAACGCCATCAATCTGACGGTCGAAGACGTCAGCGTCGAAACGACGTCGCACCCGAATAATCTGACTGTTCCGCCGACGAATCCTTCGGTCGGCATTTACTGCCCGAAAGTCTCGAACGCGGCGCGAATCAGAATCAAGGACGTCAACATCATCGGCGTCAACACGGCGATAAAATTTTCCGAGCACGTCGTTTTCGACGATGTTTTTATTTACCGCGTGCTGGTTGCACTGCACGCCGAATCGGGCGGCTATCCGAATACGGGGAAAATTTCCATCGAGCATTGCAAACAATATATCGTCTGGGTCGGACCGTCGCCGGTTAATCTGGAGCTGGCAATCGAGCGCGCGCAGCCCGGACACTGGTGGTCGCAGGACGACGGCGCAAAAGATTTAAGCGCGCCCGACAGCCGGTTTCCGCACGGCATCATTCGCTACATAATTTCCAATCAGGGCGGCGGCGACCCGTATTCTCCTTCCAATATAATCACGGTGCAAAACGTTTTGCCGCAATATCTGCAATTGCAGAACATCTTTCTGCCGACCCAGCCGCAGAAATATTAAATGTCCGGGCGGTTCCGGTGCCGGCGCCGACTTAGCAATGTTCATTAAGGCGAAAGAAAAAAGAAAGGCTTTCCCGTTTTCACAGAAAAGCCTTTCTTTTTTTAATTAAGTGGTCGGGGCGAGATGATTTGAACATCCGACCTCACGGTCCCGAACCGTGCGCTCTACCAGGCTGAGCCACGCCCCGATAAGTCAAGTTTTAAAGTTTAATTTAATGCCGCCTCGAAGTCAAACGCCGTTAGGCTTCCGCTTCGCTCGCCATTTCCCGTTTTTTCTCGCGCCGCGCTTTCAGGTATTCGATAATCATCGGCAGAATCGAAAGAAAAACGATGACGATGACGACTTTGTCGATATGATTTTCGAGCTTGAAATTCGGGATTCCGAACCAGCTCTGCATCATCTGCTCGACCAG
>DASVRL010000046.1:0-13362 GCA_036388635.1 Pyrinomonadaceae bacterium | reverse complement strand
AATTTCAGACCGAAGTAAATTCCGAACAGCTTTCCCGGGAAATTTTAAAAGCCGTCACGAAAATCGAAGACCAATACCGGGAAATGAAAAATTTTGAAGCCGTCAAACGGATTGAAGAAATAAAGGAAATCTTTATTTTATCCGCAAAGCCGCTCGACGCCGCCTTTCCGCATTAAATAACAAATAAATCCGAAGTTTATAAAACGCGAAAACACTGCAAACGATCAACGAATCAAGGATTTTCTCGCTGCGATGTTGATTGCTGTTTTCCATTATTTCGCCAAGCCTCAAATCATTGATACATCCGGCTGAAATAACGAAGCATAAACTCGAACGCTTCATACGACATATCGAAATAATCGACAAAACGCGCGACCATATAAGGCAGGGCGACGAGGACGACGAAAATTCCGACCCACATTTTCACCGGCATACTCAGAAAGAAAACATTTATCTGCGGCGCGACGCGATTGATAAGCCCGAAAAATAAATCGGTTAAAAGCAGAGTGACGACGACCGGCACGGCAAGCTGCACGCCGATGCTCAAAACGCTGCCCGTCATAACGGTCATAAATTCCGCCGCCGGCGTCCAGCCCGCTTCGATATTCGGAAAGCGCGTCGCCGGAATAAACTCGAAGCTCCTGACCAGCGCGCTGATAAAAAAACGATGCGCGCCCGTCGTCAGAAAAACCACAATCGCCAGCTGCAATTGAAATTGACCGAGCTCGGAAACTCTTTCCTGCAATTGCGGCGAGAAAAGCTCGCTCATCGTCGAGCCGCGCTGAAAATCGGCGATTTGCCCGGCGACCGCGACCGCTTCAAAAACCAGGGTTGCGACAAATCCGAGCGTGAAACCGACAAAAACTTCTTTCGCCAGCAAGCCGACAAAACCGACCGCGCCGAAGCCGAGCGGGCTGCCGTCGGTCGGCAATTCGGCGAGCAGCGACGGGTAAGTGATTATAACCAGAGCGGTAGCGGTGGCGACTTTGACCTGCGACGGCACGACCTGACCGCCGAAAAAAGGAACGATAACGATAAATGAGATAAAACGCGCGAACGACAAGCCGAACAAAACCAGAAAGGCTTGCGGGCTTTGCCCGACCTCGAAAGTTTTCAGAACGAGTTCTAAAAGTTGGAGAAATTCCTGCATCTGCCCGAAGAGGATTCAAGATTCAAGATGCAATCCCGAATCAATTTAACGCCTGACGCTGACTTTCAAAATCAAATCGAACGAGCGCGTCGAAAATTCCTGCAAAACTTCCATCATCCACGGCGCGGTAATCATTATGACTAGAATCGTGGCGATGATTTTCGGCACGAAAGTCAGAGTCTGCTCCTGCACCTGCGTCAAAGCCTGAAAAAGACTGATGACCAGCCCGACAATCAAACTTGCCAGCAGAGGCAAAAGCGACAAGACAAGGATTAACCACAGCGCTTCGCCCGCTAATTGCGTGTAAATGTCCATTTTCCAAACTCCTTTCGCCTTCGTCAGACGTAGCCTAAAACCAGATTTTTAATCAGCAGCTCCCAGCCGTTTATCAGCACGAACAGAAGCAGCTTAAAGGGCAGCGAAATAATCGTCGGCGACAGCATAAACATTCCCATCGCCTGCAAAATATTGGCGACGACCATATCGATAATCAAAAACGGCACGAACAGAAAAAAGCCGATTTGAAACGCCTCGGTCAACTGGCTGGTCACAAAAGACGGAATGATGACGCGAAAATCTTCCGGCTTGATTTCGTCCGGATTGTTGCCGTTGCGCTGCGCCATCTGCTGCGCGAGCTGGAAAAACATCACGCGGTGACGCTCTTCGGCGTAACGAAGCAGAAACTGGCGCAGCGGCTCTTTGCCGCGCTGCGAGGCTTCAAACAGAGTTTTGACGGAAACCTCGCTGAAAATCGCCTCGGTGTTTTGAATCATTCCGGCTTCCGAGTGCATTTTTTCGACGACCGGAGCCATTATAAAAACGGTCAGAATCAGCGCAATTCCCGTAATGACCTGATTCGGCGGAACCTGCTGCGTGCCGAGCGCGTTGCGCAGGATAGAAAGCACGACGGCGATTTTGACAAACGAAGTCAGCATTATCAAACCGAACGGCGCGAGCGCCAGCGCGCCTATGACGATGATTAAAACAATCGGATTGGCGGTGTCGGCGGCAGGCTGATTCGGTAAGGCGACCGGCGCGTTTTGCGCGAGCGCGCCGAACGGAAACAGACCGACAATCAGAAAAGCGCCGAAAAAAAGTTTCCACAAACGCCGTTTCATCATTTTCCTCCTTGCTTGCGGTTCAGAACATCGTTCAATTTATCGGCAAACGATTTTCCGCTCATGGAAAGCCGCGGCGCCTGACGAGCCTGCGCCAGCTCGCGCTCGGCTTCGGCGGCATTTTCGGCGTCGAGTTCGGCGATAAGCTCGACGCCGCTCTCACTGGCGGCAATCAGCAGAAAGCGACCCGTGACTTCTATGACGTATAGATTTTTTCTTGCTTCCAGCCCGACACGGTCAATCACGCGCACCATATTGCCGGAAGAAAAGCCGCCCGAAAGGCGCGGCATAATCACCCGGAAAATCAAATAAGCCAGCCCGCAGACGAACGCCAGCGCCATCACCGTCTGTACCAGCATCCACAAAAAATTTAAAGAATTTCCCATATTCTGACGTTCGGAGCGGCGGCTGAAATTTCAACTTTTCGCTTCACGCGCCGCGCCGAATCCGCCGCCCGCTCAGATAAAAATTTTCGTCAGGCGCACGCCGAGCTGACCTTCGATTTCGATTAATTCGCCGGTTGCCACCGGCTGTTCGCTGGCGTCGGTGAGGATTCGCACCGGGTCGGTCGGTCGCGCGCCGAGCGAAATAATTTGTCCGGCGCGCAGGTTTTGCAGCTCGCGCAGGCTGATTTTGCTCGCGCCGAGCTCGACGCGCAAAGTGACCAGGACATTTTCCAGCGCCGCCGCCGCCGCTGCGGGATTTTCCTCCGCCGTTTCGCCCGCAAACTGCTCTCCGGCTTCCGGCGCTCGTTCGCCCGTTTCAATTTCAGCCAGGTTATTTTCCGTCTCGTTCATTTGCATACTAATTGCCGCCGGCGCCGCGCTGCGCTCTTCGCCGAACGAAATTTCCTCGATTTTTAATTTTAATTCCGCATCGCTTCCGGTTTCGTTCACGCTTCCGCCGAGACGGAAATTTCTGCCGCTGCCGAGATAAACCTGCAAATTGCCTTGAAAAGCGGCGCTTTGCCAGTCAATCTCCGGCTGGTCGACGATGATTATGTCGTCCGGTTCGAGATAATTTAAATCAGCGCCGCTCAGACGCGTCGTGCCGATTAAAGCGTGCAGGCTCAATTTCGGCACAAATCGTTCGAGCGTTTGCAGAACGTTTTTGTTTGAAACGTTTTCCGTTAAACTGCCGCGCGTCGCCGCGCTCAGCGTCGCCAGAAACCGGCGCGAGACAAAAAGACTCAGCGCGCCGCTGAAAGTCCCGAAATTTAAACTGACGACGATTTCCGCGCCGCGCTCGTTTGCTGCAAACGGCTCGCTCGCTTCGGTCGCCACCGATTGCAGGCGGAACAAAGCCTGATCGAGCAGATTATTAACCTCGCCCAAAACGCTGATGCCGAGAAATTCGATAATCGTCCGCTCAATCGCCGACAGTTCGCGGATGGCGAAAACGGTCGTGTCGTCGTCAATCAAAACCGAATTGATAATCGAGGCGGCAAAATCGGCGTTGATGGCTATCAGCGCACGCGAGTTATCGGGCTGGCAGGCGAGCGTCAGAAAAACGTGCGGCGCTTTTGCCGCTTCGCCGACGGCTTCCGCCAGATTCACTTCGGCGGCGGAAATCACCGCGCATTTGACGTTATGCGGCGCGCGCAAAGTGTAATAAGCGATTGTTTCCTCGATTTTTTTCGCGGCGGGCGCGCTCAGATTGTCCGGCAGTTCGAGAAACGAATTGGAGAATTCGGCTTCGCGGCGCGCGACGCGCGGCAACGCGGCAAACCACGACGCGCTTTTGGAACGATTTATTCGCAAATCGACGAACGGCGCGGCTTCGATTGCGTGCGGCGGCGTTTCTTCGGTTTCGACGGCGCTTTCCTTGCCGAAAATATCGACGGCGAAAGGATCGAGCGACAGATCGCCCGGCGCGCGGGTTTCTTCCGCTTCGCCTTCGGCTGCAATTGTTCTCTCCGAGGTTTTCATTTTTAAAATTCGAGATTCAGAATTCAGAATTCAGGATTCGGGATTCGACAGCGACAATCCTGAATCCTGAATCTCGAATCCAAAATCATTTAGCCTTGCGAAAAAGTTCCGATTTGGCTGATGGTGTAATCCTGCATCGTCAGCATTTCGTCCAGAATGTCGAGCATTCGCGCGGCTTTATCAAGCTCGCCCGTCGCGCGTGTGATTTGCGTACGGTCTAATTCGCGCGGCTCGGAAATCACTTCCAGAAAGCTTTCGCGGTCTTCGTTGCCGTCGCCATTGCCGCCGCCGTCCGCCGATTCGTCGTGGCGTTCGCGCAGGAATCGCGCCAGGCGCCGCATTCTCTCGCGCTGTTTGGTCAGCATTTTGCGCATAATCGTGCGGCGCACCTGCGGCGACAGGTGACGCAGAAATTCGCTGTTTCCCGGCGGCGCGGTTAGCGCGCCGGTCATCGTCGGGCGCAAATCCAGACCGAGCAGGCGGTCTGTCGCCGTAGCGCCGCCGAGCGTGCTCAATTGCCGGGCGGCTTCCAGCTGCGTTTCGTCGCGCCCGGTGACGGCGTCGGGTAAAATTTTTTGTCCCGGCGGCAGGTTCGGCGTATCGACCGCCGGCTGCGTTCCGGCTGGCTGACCGACCGGAAATTCCGTCTGGTTGGTTTTCACGCCCGATTGCGAGACGCGCGGAACGTCGCGGTCATTGATTTGATTTTGCGTCAAACCGTTAATCTCGCTGCCGCCTCGATTTACGTTTTTAATATCCGCCATAATACTTTATTAGTGCCGGGTTTTGAGTGAAAAGCAAAAACTCGGCACTCCGCACTCGGCACTGTTTTAGACTTCGCTTCGTTCTTCCGCCAGCGAATAAACCCATTGCAAAACGACGGCGACCGCTTCATACATCTCTTCGGGAATTTCCTGTTCGACGTCGAATTCGTAAAGCGCGCGCGCCAGCGGCACGTCGCGCCGCATCGGCACGCCCGCCTCGCTCGCCAGCTGGCGCATCTGCGCCGCCATCAAATCCGCGCCTTTTGCCGTAATGACGGGCGCTTCGGAGTTTCCGCGGTCGTATTTTAAGGCGACGGCGAGATGCGTCGGATTGGTCACCACGACGTCGGCTTCGCGGACAGCCAGAGCCATGCTCTGCGACAGAATTTCGCGATGCAGGTAACGGCGCTGGGCTTTTATCTGCGGATTTCCTTCGGTTTCCTTGTATTCTTCCTTGACCTCGTGTTTGGTCATCATCAAATCGCGGCGATGCAGAAATCTTTGCAGAAAAAAGTCGGCGCCGCCCAAGATTAGAAACGCCAAGCCGATTTTCAAGCCGATTTCCAGAACCAGGCTGAAAGTGTAATAAGCCGCCACGTCAGCCGGTTTATCGATCAGCCGCACGATGTCCTGGCGCGCGCCCCACAAAACGTACCCGGCGACGACCGCCGTGATCGTCATTTTCAAAATCGTTTTGCCGAGTTCGATATAGGGTCGCGCTTTAAAGAATTTCTGCTTGAAATTTTCCGCCGGATTCAGCTTTTCAAATTTCGGCGAGATTGATTCAAACGAGAAAACCGAGCCGACCTGCAAATAATTGCTCAAAACCGCAAAGACGACGACAACGAGAAAAAGCGGCATCAAAACCCAGAAAAAGACGGTCATCGCCTGCCAGAGAAAATCGTAAAGCACCTGATTCGTCAAATCGCCTTTAAAACCGGCGGCAAATTCGATTTGCTGTTTTACCGAAGCTTGCAGAATGCCGCCGATAAAGCTGCCGAGCAGCCACACGACCGCGACCGCCGCCAGCATCAGCATCGCCGACGATAAATCCTGGCTTTTCGCTACCTGACCCTTTTTTCGAGCGTCCTGTAGCCGCTTATCAGTTGGTTTTTCGGTTTTTTCCCCTGAACTGCTCGACATAAATTAAAACAAACTTTAAGCTCGATTCGCTTTTTTATGTTTTCGGTCGAAATCGCGCTTTGTTGCAAATAATTTAATTGCCCGCCGCGCCGGAAACGAAAATTTTTTCAACTCTTTAATGTTAACAAGTATAATACATTCTGGATTTCTTTTGACAATTTATTTCGATTAAATAAAAGTTTCAGACGCTTTGAAAAGCCCGTACAACCGCGATTTTTTTCGCGTAATCTAAATCGCCGGAGGAAGAAACCCGTGTTTAATAAAAATAATTTTTTTGCCGCCGCCGTCGTCGTGAGTATTCTTTTTGCCGCCTGTTTCACCGCCAATGCGCAGCAGACGGTTTTCGAGCTGGAAGGAAACGTGCGCCGAGAAGTCGCCGTGCCCGCCGCCGTGATTGCCGTTTTGAAATCCGATCAGAGAGTCGATGCCTGTTTTCGCGAAAAGGGCGAGGGCGCAAATGAAGCGGCGTGGTTTGCCGCCTCCGAGATTGATTTGAACGGCGACCGCAAAATGGATTTGATTATCAAAGCCAAAGACGGCTGTCTGTTCGGCGCGAATCAGGGACCGTTCTGGATTTTTCAGAAAATGCCGGACGGCTATCAGCAGGTTTTAGCCGCGCACGGCTTGCAGCTTGCCGTGCTGCCGAAAAAAATCAATACCTTCAGCCAAATCAAAATCAGCAAAGTCGTCAGCCAGAAACCGGCAGGCAGAATTTACAGCTTCAAAAGCGGAAAATATCAATAGATGCGGAAAATGAAAAACGGAAAATGAAAGAGCCGGTTTGATTCTGAATCGCGGACTTAGAATCTTAAATCTTTAATTCCGAATCTTAAAGCATTCCGTTTTTCATTTTCCATTTTTTAGGAAACATTCGCGCAATTTCTCCGATAACTTAGCTAAAGGTTTTAAAATCTGCATTACTGGAGAAATTTCCATGACCAAGATTAACGAAACGAACGTCAATTTATTCGATTTCAGCCGCGAACTGGACCACGCTTTCAACAGCAGTGTCGCCAATCTGTTTAAAGATTCAAACGGCGACCAGCTTCCCGATATTCTCTCCGGCAATCCGAACGATTACAAAACCAGACTTCTGTTTGACCGCGAAAGCTATCTGCAAAATTCGCTGAACAACCGGGAAAATCTCGGCGTCGGCGGCACGCAGCGAGTCACCGCCGATTCGACGCCCGAAGAGCTTCTGCGCGACCCGCGCGTCCGCGCGATGCTCGATGCCATCGCGTATGCCGAAGGAACGAGAAATAACGGCGATTACGGGCGCGTCGTTAACGGCACGGTCCTCGGTCCGAGCAACGCGAACGCGCCGTATGACCGCTCGCTGGTCGGGAGACGTAACGTCGTCGTCGATGATTTCAGCCGTCACCCGAATCTGGCGGTGCGCTGGGCAAACGGTCAGCCGCCGAGCAGCGCCGCAGGCAGATATCAATTTCTTTATCGCACTTGGCAGGGCTTGAATATGCCGGATTTTTCGCCCCGCTCGCAGGATTTGGCGGCGATTAAATTGATGCAGCGGCGCGGAATGATCGAACCGCTTTTGCGCGGCGATTTTACCGAGGCGATTCATCGCGGCGCGCCGGAATGGGCGAGTCTGCCGGTTCCCGGCGGCGGAAGTTATTACGGCGGGCAGGGCGCGAAAACCCTGAGCAGCCTGCGCGAAGTTTACGGCGAGGCTCTACGACGTTATCAGGGAAGCGAGCCGCCGCCCGAATCGCCGACCGAGACGCCGACCACGCCGAATCCGACCCCGACCAATCCGGCAACCGGCGGAACGCTTCGCAGAGGTCATAACGGTCGCGCCGTCGAGGCTTTACAGGATAAATTGATTCGTCTCGGTTTGATGACCGAAGCGCAGCAGAGAACCGGACCGGGCATTTTCGGACCGCAAACCGAAGCTGCCGTCAAACAGTTTCAGCGCAGCGTCGGCTTAAACCCTTCAGGACGTTTTGACAACGCTACGCGCAGCGCGATGAACAGAATCTTTTCCGGCGATATTGAACGCGGCGCGCGCGGCGACGTGGTGCGTCAGATGCAGGAAAAACTCGTGCGGCTCGGCTATATGACGCGTCGGCAGGTAAACACCGGACCCGGAACTTTCGGACCGCAAACGGAAGCCGCGCTCAGACGTTTTCAAGCCGAACACGGTTTGACCAGAGACGGCATCTACGGACCGAACACGTTTCGCGCTTTGCAGAGCGCGACGCCGCGCCCGAACGGCAACAGCAACGGTAACGTTAACGGCAATGGCAACACGCCGCAAAACGAGCCGCCGGTCAATAACGGCGAGGCGCCGGAATACCGGCGCTGGAACGTTTACAGCACTGGTCATCGACCGGCGCGGCTCTCCGACGGCTACGAGGATTTGCAGGCGCATCACGATTATCAAACGGTTAATTACGTGATGCGCGGCTTGCGGCTGACGCATCGGCTCGAAGCGCGCGACATCGTTTTGACGCGACCGGGACAGAGCAATTTCGGGCAAGCCGTGCCGTCGCCGCTCGAAGGCAAAGTTTTATTTGCGGGCAACGAAAACGACGGTTACGGCAATAAAGTCGTGGTGCAAAACGAGCGCACCGGACAGATTATGATGGTCGGACATTTGCAATCGGTCAATGTCCGCACGGGCGACACGGTTTCTTACGGGCAAAATCTCGGCGGGCAGGGCTCGACCGGACATTCGAGCGGCGCGCATATTCATATCAACGCCGACCCGTCGGTTATCCGGCGCTGGGTCGCGGATTTAGCCGACGGAAAATTCGACGGCGTGCGCGCTCGTTTCGACGTCGGTCAGCGCCCGTAATTAATGCCAAACGCAAAAGGCAGAGTGCAAAATGAAGTGGATTCTTTCATTTTGCACTCTGCCTTTTGCCTTAAAGACGTTTTACGTTTTTGAACTATTTCAGACGATGCAGAATGCTGAGGATTTTGCGGTGCATAAACGGGTCTTTGGCGATATATTCGCTCAGATCGTCGGTCATCTTTTTGCCTTGGCTGGAATCCCGCATTTCTTCGTCGAGACGCGAATTTACCAGAAAACGCGCCGATTCGCGGACGGCTTGCATCGCGCCTTCGGGCGTATTCAGGTCGGAGCCGGAAGCGATTTGGCTCAGAGCGCTGCGCGCCGGAGCGCTCGCCTGACCGCTTTCGCCGGTCTGTTCGATTTGTCCGGCGACTTCCGCCAGCGCCGCCTCGAAATTTTTCTCGGTTTTTCCGCCGCGCCGCAATTCATCTTTTGAACTGAGCGGCTCTAACGCTTCGGAGCCGCTGCTGAGCGGCGAGCTTGTTTTCTTGACCGACATTGCTTTTAACCTCAAACTTTTTCGCTTAACACAAAGATTATATTTGAATCCGGCGGGTTTGTTAAACGAAAATTTCAGGAGAATTCGCGGGTGCTACCGGTAATTCCGTTAAAATCCCCGCTCGCCGCCGTTTCTTTGGCGGCTGTCGATGAGCATTGCCGCGAATCAAATTCGCATTACTCATCTGTTTATAGTATCGACGCTTTCCCGAAAAGGTTTCCCGGTCTTTTTATTTTTCGCTTATTTGATAACTTTTGCCGCAGGCGCAAAAAAATCGGAAACTTTAGAAATTTTCTGCCGATAATTTGTCTGTCGAAGTAAATTCACGGAGAAAAACGATGGGTTTAGAAACAAACGGCGTTTCTGCAAACATCCGCCGCGATGCGATTCATTCGCTCGAACGCGGCGACGACAATCCTCAAACGCAGATTGATTTGCGAACGGAAAATCCGCCGGTCGAAACATTTTTCAGACAATCTGATGAAACCTTAAGCGACGTTTACGCTTCGCGCACCGGGCTTTCGACCGAAATCAAAGCGTTCAGCGTCAGAAATCGCGTCACGAATGAAAATCCGCCGCCCGACACAAATTTCGACGGGTATTTCGTCGGCGCCGGCGGTCAGACTTTTTCTCCCGCTACGGCTTTGAGCGATGTTCCCGCCGCGACGCCGCGAGGCGGCGTCACGAACAACGAAACTTTAATTTACGTCAACGGAATCAGAACCAACGTCCAGGGACAGGGTAACAGCCTACAGGCGATTGCCGACCAAACCGGCTCGCGGGTGATTGGTGTCCACAACGCAACGCAAAGTTCAGCCGCCGACATTCTGCAAAGCCTGGGCGACAAGCTCGACATCGGCAGCAATCCGGCGGTTGATACTTTGGCGGACACAATTTACGACGAGCTGCGCGCCGGACGCGACGTGCATCTGCTGGCGCACAGCCAGGGCGCGATTATCACGAGCCGCGCTCTTCAGGACGTGAAAAATCGCCTGATGGCTGAAGACGGAATGTCGCGGCGCGACGCGGAACGTCTTCTGAACAACATCAAGGTCGAAACTTTCGGCGGCGCCTCGCGGCGTTTTCCCGACGGACCGCAATACGTTCACTACGTCAACCGCAACGACGGTGTGCCGCAGGCGTTCGGCTTGCGCTCGTGGCTGAATCCGTTCGCCCACGCCGGGCGCGATGCCGTGACGCATTATTTTCGTGAGGGCAAGCCGCTTGTCTCGCACGGCTTCGAGGAGTTTTATTTGCCGGAACGCGTTTCGTTCGAGCAGGCGCGAGCGGGGAAATTTTAATTAGTCGGATTTCTAAATGACCAGAGAAGAAGCAAAACAGCAGCTGGAAAATTTTTTTCGCAAGCTCGGCAGCGAAGCGTCGATTTTTAACGAGCAGAAATTCGTGCAGGCGCGTATCGGCGAATCGTTCGTCGGCTTCGAGTTTGACGAGACGGACGATATTTTGTCGTGTCAGGCTTTGATTTATCGCTTTCGCCGCGCGCCGGCGGACGAGATTCTCGACGCGCTTTTCGCCGAAGAATCGGAAGCAAACAGCGGCGGCGGCAGAATCGTCTTCGACAGCGAAACTTTTTCGCTTTATCTCCAGCGCGATTTCGCCGAAAAGATCGACGACGCCTCGTTTTACGAGCAGGTCAACGCGCTGGCGTGGGCGAGTATGGTCTGGAACGGCGAAATCGTCGAACACGCCGCCGCGAAAGTTTCGGCAAGCTGAATTAAAACTCCGGCGGAAACGCGTTTAATGAAAAACGCAGAAAGGCAAAGCGCAAAATGAAACAGGATTTAAATTTTGCGCTTTGCCTTTTTGTTTTCCGCCGAAAACTCCTCGCGTTTCCGAAATAAACGGGAAACTTTCCGCGAAAACCGCCGATAACTTAATCGTAGACCTGTCATTTCAAAACTGGCTTCGGGAGAGTGCATTATGGCATTGAAAGTGGACGGCGGCACCAGTTCAAACGTTCGCCGGGAAGAAACGAATTACCAGAAAACCGAAGTAAAATCGAACCAGATTCGCCGCGACGAGACGACCAACGGCGCAATTTACGCCAACCGCAGCGACGGCAGCCTGCGGGCGAATGTCGTGCGCTTTAAATTGAATGTCCAGGTCAACGCCAATGCCGCCGCTGCTCCGACTCTCACACAGGCGCAGGCGCGCCATCGCGCGGACGAAATTATCGCCGGTAACGGCGGAAAAGATAATCTGGATACGGAAGGCGTCGGGCGCGATTTGGCGAATCTGGCGCGGCAGAATCCGGCGGACGCGTGGGCGGTCGCGCAGGAAATTCTCGGCGCGGAAATCGACCAGGACGGCGGCGGCAAAATCGAGGAAAACGACAAGGACGAAATCGCGCAGAGCTTTGCCGATAACCTTTCCGACACTGAATTAAATGCCGTCGGGCAAAACTCCGGCGGCAGAGCGATGCTCGAAAGATTGCAGACGCATCTTTTGTCGGGCAGCGTTCACGGCGACGAGCGCGACACGGCTCTGCGATTGGCGACGGCGGCGCAAGGTTTTCCGCCGCCGGAATTGACCGGAAATCCCGAGCGCGATATTCAAACTGTCGCCGAGGATTTACGAAACGTTCCAGCGGATAAACGCGACGATTATCTAAACCAGGTGCTGGCGCATCCTTTCGGCAGGCAGGCATTGCAGCGCGCCGGAATTTTGAACAACGCCGACCGCGACGTTTTGGCGAGCGCGATTAACGAAGCCTATCGTCAGAATCCGACCGCGATGCGCGACCATCTGAACGCCGTCACCGACCTCGAAAAAAATTATCCGTATTACGAATGGACCGGCTTGGCGGACGTCGTGCGGCGCACGGGCAATGACGATTTAATCGCCGGATACGCCAAACACGCGATGCAGACGGCGGCGAACGGCGGCGCGGAAAAAGGCGCGTGGTCGGTTGACGCGCTGACGGCGCTCGGCGGAATGTCGCCGGAAGGCTTGCGCAATTTTATCAATTTCGGCTCGGCTCGCCCGCCGCAATACGGCAGCCCTTCGACCATCGGACGTTTTATCGAGCAGAACAAAGCGGCGTTCAACACGATGCTGACCGAGTCCGCCGGATTCTTAGGCGGACCGGCAAACAACGCGGGATTTGAAAACGGCTGGGCGTTTCATCCGGCGATGGGCGATTTGTTGAACGTCGCTTCCCGGATGACCGACGCCAATGGAAAATTGACTTCCGAAGCGCTGGATATTTTCAAAAACGTCGCGCCGCTGACCGGCGACAATTTCTTTACCAAAGAAGCGGCGGGCAAATTCTTTATCGAGCACGCGCAGCAAATCACCGACACGTACGCCTTAAAACGCAATCCGGACGGCACGACGAACCGCAACTTCGACCCGAACGTTTTGAAAGATTTCTTTATCAACGTCGTCTATTCGCCGATTTCCAACCTGCTGCAATACAACGGCGGCTCGATGGTCGAAGCGATTACGGGCGACGGTCAGGGCAACGGCGGCGTCATCGGCGATGTAGCGCAGAACATTATGAACCGCGCGGCGCGACCGGGCGCGGACGTGACTTATCTCGGACAGGAAATCGGCTATCTTTACGGCGCCGTCAGCGGCGGTTTTCTCGATTCGGTCGAGGCTTATAAAGACAAATTCGAGGACGACAAGAAATTCCGCGAATTTCTCTACGGCGCGGTCAACAAAGGTCTCGGCGCGCTCGGCGAAAAAGTCGGCTTGCCGCTCGAAAAAATCGGCGAATTCGTCCAGAAATTTATCGAAGCCGAAGCCGAAAGCGACAAAACCGAACGGCTGAAAAAATTTCAGGAAGCGTTTCTCGATTTGAAAAACGAAATGAGTCAGAGTTTGCTCGATTTCCAGCAGCGAAATCCGCGCGCCGAAGGCTTAGAGACGAATTTCACGATTGCGTGGACGGATTTTATAACCAGTTATCTGGCAACCGAT
>DASVRL010000045.1:0-16504 GCA_036388635.1 Pyrinomonadaceae bacterium | reverse complement strand
TTAACGTCAGACGATTAAACGGCTGCCATTTGTCCTGGATATAGATACCTTCGTTTTTGCTGCTGACATCGCCTGATTCACGATATCTAATCAGCGTTCCGGCGCCTAAAGCACCCGGCGACGAAGGAATATTACGACCTGAATAAGAACCAATCGTTTGAGCGAAACGCAAAACGATTTGGTCTACGTCCTGGCTCAGCAGCTGATTCGAGATTCCGTTGTACTGGTAGCCGCCTTTGAACTCGTTTCTGCCGGCAAAGTTGGCGATATAAGTGGCGTCCGCATCCATGGTGTTACGGGTGGTCGCATCATAAACGGTGCCGCTGAAGAAGGGCTGTCCGTTTGATTGTCCGCGAATACATCCGAACCCTGTGGGAAACTCAGCCAAGCTCGACGCGCTGCAAAGAACGCGCGGGCGGGTCGGGTCGCCGAAACCATAGGTACCCAGCTTTTCATTTAAGAAGTAGTGTCCGCCGCGGACATTAAGGGTAAAGTCATTGGTCGGCACCCACGTTGCCTGTCCGGTAACGCTCTGGGAATTCTGACGACCGCCGGTCTGATTGTAAAAGTTTGCGCCTGCCAATCCTACCGCATCGCTCGCCGGGATAGCATCGAAAACCGTGTTGTATGACGGAAGCGTGCCTCTAACCGAAATCGGGTTGTAGGTATAGGTTCCGTTTAAGCGCAGTCTGCTAAACGGCTGCGCGTCCAGACGAAGGAAAGCATATTCGTTGGTCTGTTTGGCGCGATACGTTTCAGTCGACGCCTGACGCGTAATTACGTTGGAAGAGTTTCTAAGCTCTCTATAGTTAATCGTTCGGTTTCTGGTAAAAATCTGGGGCGTGTAGCTACCGAAAAACCAAAGACGGTCTTTAATAATCGGACCGCCCAAATTCGCCGTCGGGAAGAATCCCAAATAAGCGTCTCTGTCTTGTCTGATATAAAAGGGTGCATTGTTACGGGTAATTAAAAGGTTGCGTCCTCTGGCTTGCAGTCTGCCCGGTTCGAATTGCGAACCGAACTCGCCGCGCCACTGATTGCTGCCGCCTTTTGTCACAACGGAAATCACGCCGCCGGTCGCGCCGCCGAACTCGGCTTCAAAACCGGAAGATTTAATCTGAACTTCCTGGATGAGCTGGAACGGCAGGTTGCTGTTCGTGTTCAAAACACCGGTGCGAACGTTGGTTACTTCCTGTCCGTCAACAATAAAGGTGTTTTCCGAACCCGAAGCGCCGTCAACCTGAAATTGACCGGAACGCGGTTCTGGACGGGTTGCCGGCGAGACTTTAAGAATGCTGGAGAAGTTCGTTCCTTTCGGAAGAAGCTCCGCAGTCTGAGCCGAAATGGTCGTTTGAATTTTGCTGCTGGTCGGATCAATCGGCGGAGTGTCGGTTTCGGTAATCGTTACCGTTCCACCGACAGTCGTGCTGATTTCGATCAGAACAGGCGACGTCTGTCCAAGCGCAACTTGAATATCAGTAACCGTTCTTTCCTGAAAACCGGCAGTCGCGCCCGCAGTCACCGTGTAACTTCCCGGCGGCACATTCATAACGCGCTGAAATCCGTTTTCATCTGTTGTAACAGTTCTTCTGAATCCCGTTGTGTTGCCCGCGCTGGCGATTGTTAGAGTCACATTCGGGACAACCGCGCCGCTAGGGTCTTTAACGGTGATTTCCAAGTTTCCTGTAGTTTCCTGTCCGAAAGCAAATGAGCCCAGTACGAGCAGCATCGACAGAACAGAAAACAAAGAAGCTATTCTTTTAAACATAATTTACTCCTCTTGAAATTATTACTCTAAGTAGTCGACCCAGCCTCTTGCCTGAGAGATTTTTTTGAATAAACTACTCAACTGTACGGATTACCAACAATTCAAGTGCCAAAGATTCGGAAGGCGGATTTATTTGGGTAATATGTTGAAATAAAGAGGTTTATGCGATTTTCCCGTAATAAAAATTATAACCCGAAGGAGAATTTTACTTCAAGATTTTGGATTTTATTCAATATATTAAATCACGAAATTTCGGACGCTTCGCTTTAATTGAAAAATCCGGCGCGGCGCAAGGCGCGCAATCGAGCGCGGCTATTTTGTCTTTTCACGCAGATTCTTAATGGTTTCGCGGATTTTCGCGGCGTCCGATGCCTGCGGAGCCAGCTTCAGATATTTTTCCAATTCTTCAGCCGCCTGCCCGTAATTTCCTTTTCCCCAGTAGATGCCGCCCAGATAGCGATGCGCCTGCGCCAGTTTCTCATCATCTTTAATGTTGATGGCTTGCAGAAACAACGCTTCCGCTTCGTCGACTCGCCTCAGTCCCAGTAAAGCTATACCGAGATACATATGCGCGATTGCCGCCGTCTTGTCGGCTTTAATCACTTCGCGAAATTCTTTTTCCGCCTCCGCCATTTCCTTTTTGTTTAGCAATGCGACGGCGTAATTGAGCCGTATATTCAGATTTTTATCGTTCAACGCGATCGCCGTGCGAAGCGATTCAATGGCTTTATCCAGCTGGTTGGTTTTAAGGTATAAAGAGCCGAGTTCGGCGTGAGCTTCAAAAAATTGCGGGTGCAGTTTGATGGCTTCGTTAAATTTTTCGATTGCCAGATTCGTTTCGCCTTTATTTTGAGCTTCGAGGGCTTTTTTAAATTCCTTCAGAGCCGTTTTCGGGACGGCGGCGAGCGCGGCATTGATCACGCCGGGTCGATTTCTTATCGTTCCCTTCAGTCGTAAATCAGCCATTACATTAAAGGTTCGCGGCGACGGCGGAATAAAGACGGTTCGGCTGAGGTTAACCGGCGGGTCGATTTCGACCACTTCTCTGAATATTTCATAATCTTCGCCGGCTTCGACGATAATCGTGTATTGTCCGGCTCCCAGACCGCTAAAATAAAACATTCCTTCCGAATCGGTGACGCTCATCACGCTGGAGATGTTGGGATTTTCCAGCCTGACGCGAACCGAGGTCGCCGGAGTGTTTGAAGGAAAGCGGACGCGCCCCTGAATTTTATTAACTCCGCCGCCGATGGTAACGCCTCTGCCCTGCCCGTCGGCGAAGACAACACCGAAAATTAGTAAAAGAGCGGTAAACGCCACTACGGATTCGACTAACGTTACACGCCCGAAACGATTATTTGCCGACACAGTTGCCTCCTTTACCTGACAGGAAAAAAGATGTTTTTTGAATTTTCCTTATATTAACACAAAAAGGGAAAGTGTAGAACACTTTCCCTTTTCAAATTGGCTCGAAATTTCCGTTATTAGAAGCGGAATTTCGCACCTAAGCGCAGTGACGACGGATACTGGAAGATTTGTCCAGTACCGAAGAACGGATTCGCCACCGGCGCAACACCCGTGACGCCGCTGTTAATCAAGAATGTTTCATCAAGCTTAACAGCACGCTGCGTGTTCGTGACGTTGAACCAATCGGCAGTGAAACGCAGCTCACGTTTTTCGCCAAACTTGATCGGGAAGTAAACACCCAAATCAAGATTGAACGTGGTCGGCGTACGGCTGGTGCCGACAGCGTTTCCGAGACCGCCTTCGCCGCCCGCAATCGGGGTCGGGACGATGGTCGTGCCGCGCGGATTCAGGAAACCTTCGTTGTTGCCGTAAACCGGGTGCGGAACCAAAGCGTTGAACGGCGCGCCGGACTGGAGGTAGAAGTTGCCGGAAAGGACAACTCTCCACGGTGTCACGTAGGTACCGTTAAACTTGAATTGGTGCGGACGGTCGTTCGGCAGACGTCCGTAGGTGTTGTTGAGCAGGCTGGTCAAGTCGAACAACGAAGTGATGTTCGGGTCGGATTGTCCGTTGTCGTTACGGAACAAGCCTTCGTAGTTACCGGTCAAGCTCGAGAACACATACGAAGCGATGAACGAGAAGTTATTGTTAAAGCGACGGGTCGCCGTGAATTCGAGAGCGCGATAGAAGCGACGTGCGCGTCCGAAGCATTGTCCGTTGTCGCAAGCCAGTTGTTCCGTCGTGCTTTCGCCCGGATTGAAGATGAAGTAGGTGGTACCATCGTCGAACGAACCGTCTTCAATTACCGTGCCTTGCGGGCGGTAAATGCCGCGGAATCCGAGAACGAGGTCTTTCATCGCTTCATATTCAATACCGACGTTCCATTCGTTAACCGTCTGCGGCTTCAGATCCGCGTCAATCGGAGTAGCATCGTGACCCAGGTTGCGGGTACCAAAGCCGGTCGCGACTGTCGCGTTCAAAGGCGCGTTTAAGGTGTTAACGTTAAAGTTTTTATCGGTTTGAGCATCGCCGCTACCCGCGCGAACGTTCAGGTCGAGCGGAATCGGCGTTTCCAGATAACGGGCATAGTTAGCAAAGACTTTACCTTTGCCTTTACCCGTGAAATCCCAGATGAAACCGATGCGGGGCTGCAGGTTGTGCCAGAAGTTGTTCAATTTCAGGTATTCCACTCCGCCATTACCATAGGCTTGCTGGAAATCCCAGCGAGCGCCGATGTTAAGTTGAATGGTATTGCTGACTTTGATGTCGTCCTGAACGTAGAAGCTTTCGACGTCGGTTTTCGTATCCGCAATCAATTTAAAGTCACGGACGCGAGTCGTAGTGCGAACCAAGAACGGATTGTTGAGCGCTTCCTGCGGAGTAATCGTTCCGGTGATAACGCTGGTGATTCCCGGCACCTGATTAGCCGTGATTGCCGGCGTCAAGATATTTGTCGCGGTTGCACTCGGACAAACAACCTGCGCGCCGCGAACGGTACAAACGCTGAAGTTGTTCGTCACGCGGAAACCGGACACGTTTCTGTTCGCAGCGTCGGTCTGGTTAAGCGGCGGAACATTGAGCGGATTGGCAAACACGTTGCTCGGTCCGGTCGACGTCTGGTTGATGTCATAGATATTACGGTAGTATTCAAAACCGTATTTCAATGTATGACGTCCGAAAATACTTTGCAGTCTAGCCGCCGCTTCGTAACGATTGCGGGTCTGGTCCTGATAAAGACCGAAGCCCTGGCGGATAAAGTTGCGCTGGAGCGAGCCGCCCGGCGAATAGACGAAATCTACAAAGCCGGTGTTGGTGCCCGGAGTCGCGACCGTACCGCCGGCTAAAACTCCCGTCTGGACGACCGGAGCAACCGTTCCGTTGGCGCGGAGAACCGCGAAGTTGTCCGTCACCAAAGGAGTGTCGAGAACGTCGCTGCCCGGAATAACGTTGTTGCGCTGGAAGTGCATACCGAATGAAAATTCACCGATAAAGTTTTGACTAAAGGTTGAATTCAAACGGAAAGCATAGTTCGAGCCGCCGGTTTCCCGGATGCCTTCGAAGCTGTTCAGATTCGCGCCGAAGCCCGAACCGGCAAACAAGTGACCTTCTTCCTTGGTAAAGTCGCCAAAGGTCGAAAAGTTGAACGTGTTGGTGTCGTTGATGCTCCAGGTCAGTTTGCCCGCGTAGAACGGAGTCGCAATTTTGTTTTCGACTTCGGTGCGGAAGGTCTGCGTCAGATAGCTGTTGTTACGATACTGCGGATTGAACGAACCGTAGAAGGTCAGTTTATCCTTGATAATCGGACCGCCGATACCGAAACCAGCGTCGATTTCCGAAAAGCCGCTCGGCGAAAGACCGGTGAACGAGAAGTTTCTCGCGTCACGAACCATGCTCTTGCCCGTGAAATAACCGTAAACTTCGCCGCGGAATTCGTTGGTTCCGCTCTTGGTGATGACGTTGAAAATACCGCCGGTCGACAGTCCGTATTCGGCGCCGTATGAACCGGTTTTAACTTCAACTTCCTGAACGAACTCGAACGGGAGGTTTGCGCCCGAACCGCCGAAAGCGGGGTCGGTCGTGTTGACGCCGTCGAGAATGTAGTTGTTTTCAGGACCTGACGAACCGGCAACCGACGGGTCGCGATCACGTCCCGATGCGTCGCGCAAACCCGAGCGCGTCACGGTCGGCGCAATCGTATAAAGCGACTGCACGGTGCGCTGCGTCGGGAAGTTGCTGAACTGCTCGGTCGAGACGTTCGTTCCTGAAGTGTTTTGGGTAGTGTCAATCTCAGAACCGGCGACAACGTCAACGGTCGCGCCTGTAGAGGCGGGCGTCAGCTGCGTATCGACCGTAGTCGTTCTGGACAGATTGACTTCGATGTTTTGGTTTTCGTATGTAGCAAAGCCTTTTCCGGCAGCTTCCACTTTGACGGAATATCTGCCCGGCGGCACGTTGCCTACGCGGAAAAATCCTTCGTCATTAGCTGTTACTGTTATCGCACGAACCAGGTTGCCGCCCGAAACCGTCACAGATGCGCCGGGAACGACCGCACCCGAAGGGTCGGTAACAGTACCTTCAATGTTTCCTGTCGTCGAGGTTTGCGCCGTAGCCGGGATTATCGCTAATCCCAACGCAAAGACGAAAACAGTTAAAATTTGCAGGATTGTTTTCATATTTTCTTTCCTTTCTTTAATGTAGCCTAAAAATTTACAAATAATTAGGTAATTTGCGAATAATTGGGGAGAAACTGTTATGTTTCTGGCGTTTATCTAGCAACTATTATGCCTTGCGGCAAAAACCTCGTAAAACGTTGTAATTATTAATATTTTGCGGTGTAAAACACAATCCGGGCGCGCGGCGCAGAACTGAAAAAATTGATTTATATCCATAACTTTGAATTCCTGCTAGAATTTTAAACGGGAACAATGGAAAAAATTTACCGCGATTCGGTTCACAATATTATTCGTCTGAAAACCGACACGGACGAAGGCAGATTGATGATTCGGCTGGTCGATACGGCTGAATTTCAGCGTCTGCGGCGCATCAAGCAGCTCGGGCTGGCGCTTTTCACCTATCAGGGCGCCGAGCATTCGCGCTTTACGCACAGTCTCGGCGTGCTTCATCTGGCGACGCGGATTCTGGAAAAATTGGGAGCGAAATACAAAATTTCGGATGAAGCGCGGATTGCGGTTCGCTGCGCCGCGCTGCTGCACGACATCGGACACGGCGCTTTCTCGCATGTGATCGAAGGAATTTTAAATTTTCATCACGAAGATTTTACGATTCAGGCGGTTTTAAGCAACGAGACGGAGGTCGGGCAGACTTTGCGCCGGTACTCCGCAGAGCTTCCCGAACGGGTCGCCGACGTTATCAGCGGAAAATATCGACCGATGGCGCTGGCGCAGCTGGTTTCCTCGCAGCTCGACGTCGACCGGATGGATTATCTCTTGCGCGATTCTTTGATGACCGGCGCCAAATACGGAATCTACGATCTGGAATGGATTATCAAATCGCTGGAAATCGACGAGGAAAACGACCGCCTGTATATCTCGGCGGAAGGAATTTACGCCGTCGAAGATTATTTGCAGGCGCGTTATTATATGTTCCGGCAGGTTTATTTTCACCGCTCTCTGCGCTCGGCGGAAGTCGTTCTGCGCTCGCTTCTGCGGCGCGCGCTGGAGATTTTTCAAAACGGCGGAGCGGTCTGGTTCGCGCACGGCACGCCGTTTGAGAAAATCCTGCGCGGCGAAAAACTGTCTTTGGGCGAGCATCTGGAAATGGACGATTCCGACGTGATGTTTCACATCAAGCAATGGCAGCGCAGCGCGGACGCGATTTTATCGGATTTGTCGAAACGCTTTATCCATCGCCGTCTTTTTAAAGCCTTCGACGTCGATATGCCGAACGAAGAACGTCAGGATTTTCTGGAAAAAGCGCGAAAAGCCGTTGAAAAAGCGGGCTATGACGCCAGCTATTATTTTGTCGAAGACAAAACCGGCGACGTTCCGTATTATTTCTACACCAAAGATACGGACAAACCGAAAAATCTCATCTACGTGCAGGAAGGCTACGCGCGCTCGACCATCCGGGAGATTTCCGAAGTCAGCGCGGCGGTGCGCGGGCTGCAAAAAGGCTATGTCATTCATCGCGTTTGTTTCCCGCACGAACTAAACGAGGAAATTTCCAGGCTTTATCACGGCTACGCCGACGCGGCGGCTGATGCGCACGGGTGAAATGTCTTGAAATCTTAACTTTTGCTTACATCTTTTATACGGCAGGCGAAACGTTATGGAAAAACTCTGGTGATTTGTATACTATTGCGCTACAATTCCAGAAAAGTTGAAAGTCTCGGACGGCAGCGGCGGCGAGAAGTTACGGAAAGTTCAGGAAAGTTTTAACAGCTCCGTAACCGCCCGAAATCGCCCGAAACTATAAACTTTTATCAATGCCAATTCATAAAACGCAAGCACCTGAAATTCACCAATCAATTGCGCCCGAAATCCGGAAGGCGTTCGATTACCCGTTTTGCATCCGCGACGCGCCCGCCGAAGAAATCCACGAAGGTCGCTACATCACGCGCTTTGCGCAAACGGCGGAAGAAATCGACGCGGCTCTGCGCCTGCGCTTTACGGTTTTTAATCTGGAATTGAACGAAGGTCTGGAATCGTCGTTTCTGACCGAGCGCGACGAAGACGAATTCGACCAGACCTGTCATCACCTGATTGTAATCGAAAAATCGACGAACACTTTAGTCGGCACATATCGCCTGCGCACCATCGAGCAAGCGCACGACGCGCGCGGATTTTATTCCGCCAACGAATTTAAAATCGAAGATTTGCCGGCGAAAATTATCGAGCAATCAATGGAAATCGGGCGCGCCTGCATCGCCCGCGAGCATCGCAATTCGCGCGTGCTTTTTCTGCTCTGGAAAGGCTTGGCTTTATACGCCAGCCTGAAAAACAAGCGTTATCTTTTCGGCTGCTGCTCGCTGTTTACGCTCGACTGCACCGAGGGCAAAAAGGCTCTGCGACAACTCGTGCGCGACGGTTTTTTTCACGAGAGCTTTCGCGTCGCGCCGCGCGAGGAATGCGCCTGCCAGCCCGCAGATTTTCTGACCGCGGATTCCATCGAGGAAGTCGAGCTGCCCAAGCTTTTTTTCACATACCTGCGCATCGGCGCGAAAATCTGCGGCGAGCCGGTCATCGACCGTCATTTTAAAACCATCGACTTTTTCGTGATTTTCGACGCGACGACCATCGAGCCGCGTTATTATCAAATGTTTTTCAGCCAGTTCGAGCATTTAAAAAAGAACTAAGCCGCCGCGGACACAGAATTCACAGAAGAGAAAGAAAGAATTAGGCGCTAGTAACGCGAATTGTCCGAATTACTTTTTATCCTGTCCATTCTGTTTCAATTTCTTCTCTGTGAACTTCGTGTCGGCGGCGGCTAATCTTTATGAAATATATACTCGCCATAATTCGTCTCGTCGCTTTTCTGGTCGCCACTTTCGGTTCTTACGGCTTGTGGTTCGTCACGGTTTATTTCATCCCGAACAAGCTTTACTGGCGGCAGTTGATTTTTAATTTTTGGGCGCGGGCGTTTGTCAAAATTTCGGGAATGAAAATCGAAGTCGTCGGAAAGCCGCCCGAAGCGCCGTTTTTTCTCGTTTCCAATCATCTGAGCTACACGGACATTCCTTTGCTGCGCGCCGCGACCGGCGGGATTTTCGTCGCCAAAGGCGAAATCCAAAGCTGGTTTCTGGGCAACCGAATCGTCGGCGATATGGGAAACGTTTTTGTCAATCGCCAGAAACGCCGCGATATTCCGCGTGCCGGCGCCGAGGTTCTGGAAAGATTAAACGGCGGCGAAGGCGTGATTGTTTTCCCGGAAGGCACCAGCTCGAAAGGCGAAAAAATTCTCAAATTCAATTCTTCTTTTCTGGAATTTGCGGCGCAGACCGATTTGCCGGTGCATTACGTTGCCGTCACTTATCGCACGCCGGACAACAATCCGCCCGCCAATTCCATCTGCTGGTGGGCGCCCGAAGACACATTTATCGGGCATCTCTGGAAACTGTTCCAGATTCCCGAATACGAAGCGATTGTGACCTTCGGCGATGAGCCGATTCAAAGCCCGAATCGCAAGGAGCTGGCGCAGAAGCTCTGGGAAAAAGTCAACGAAAGATTCGTTCCGGTGCTTTAAAAATTTGAAACCGCCTGCCGCTTCGCTAATTATGAATGACACCGAGTTTGAAAAAGCTGTTGCCGAATTTATCGGCGCGTTTGAAATTGTGTTTCGCTACGATTGGGTATATACGAAAAAGATGATTGGCGATGAAGAGATTGGCGCTACGTTTATCGAACACGGATTGGAAGATGAGACAGATAATTGGGGCGCTCGCGCAGCGCTGCTCGAAAAATATCGCGGCTTAACGGCAGTTATGCAAAAGCGAGGTATAGAGCCGCTTTTTCCGTTTCCGCTCGAAAGGTTGCCGGACTTAGAGCAGCGGGATTAATCTATACTAATCCGAATCGGAAGCTTTTCCGTCCTGATACTGTTCCAGCTTTCTGTAAAGCGTTTTTCTGCCGATATTTAATAATCTCGACGCGCGCGATTTGTCGCCGCTCGTGTAATCGAGCGCCAGTTCGATTGCCTGTCGTTCGATTTCTTCCATCGTCGCCGGAAATTCGACTTCCAAGTTTATGGCGCGACCTTCGCTCGCCGCTTTGGCGCGTTCCTGGCGCGCCTGCGCAAATGATTCAAACGCTTTTTTGCTGATGGCTTCCGGCAAATCGTCAAGCTCGATTTGCCGACCGGAAGCGATAATCACGGCGCGTTCAATCGCGTTTTCCAGCTCGCGCACGTTGCCCGACCATTCGTAATTAACCAGCGCCAGCAAAGCTTCCTTGGAGATTCCCGACACGAAACGTCCGGTTTTCTGCTTGTATTGTTCGAGAAAATGAAAAACCAGAATGTGTATGTCTTCGGGGCGGTCGCGCAGCGGCGGCAGCGTAATCGGAAAAACCGAGAGTCGATAAAACAAATCTTTTCTGAATTTTCCTTCTTCGACCGCTTTTTCGAGGTCGACATTCGACGCGGCGATGACGCGCACATCGGTTTTGACCATTTCGTTTCCGCCGACGCGCGTAAATTCGCCGTCCTGCAAAACTCTCAAAAGTTTTACCTGCGCGGGCAGCGACATCTCACCGATTTCGTCCAGAAACAGAGTGCCGCGGTCGGCTTCTTCAAAACGCCCTTTGCGCTGGTTGCGCGCGTCGGTAAAGGCGCCTTTTTCGTGTCCGAAAAGCTCGCTTTCGAGCAGCGTTTCGGGAATCGCGCCGCAGTTCAATTTTACATACGGCTTGTTTTCGCGTCCCGAATTATAATGAATCAGATTCGCCAGAAGTTCTTTTCCCGTGCCGGATTCGCCCTGAATCAAAACGGTCGTCTGCGTGTCGGCGACGTTTAAAGCCAGTTCAATCGCGCGGCGAATCGCCGGAGCCTGCCCGATAATTTCGCTTTGATGTTTCTGATGCAGCTCGCTTTTCAAGCGCATCACTTCCGCCGAAAGCTGGTCGCGTTCGAGCGCCGTGCCGATTTGGTCGGAAATTCCTTCAACTAATGCGACTTCGTGATTTTCAAAACCGCCGTCGCGCTCCTCGCTCCAGACAAAACCCAGCAACCCGAACGCCTGACCGCCGACGCGCACCGGCGCGACCAGCGCGGCGCGCCCGTCAAGCTGCGAATTGAAAATCAGACGAACCGCAAACGGCAAATCCTTATCGACCAGCCGCAGCGTTTTTCCCTCGCGCAAAATGTCGCTCAAAACGGGAAACGGCTCGATGTCGAGCGATTGATTGTGTTCCTCGATCATCTGCAAAACCGCGTTCGGCTCGACGTTCGGCGCGGATTTAAACGAAGCTAAGCTTATTTTTTTGCCCGTCTGGTCGAGCACGCCGAGCGCGCCGTAATTGGCGCCGACCAGCTCGACGGCGCGTTCCAGCACGCGCGCCGAAACCTCGTTAAAATCCGAGTGCGAATTAAGTGTGTTGGCGATTTCCAGAAGCGCGTTCGTCCGGCGAGTTTCCTGCTCCTGCGCCACATAAAGCCGCGTGTATTGATAACCGATGGCGAGCTGGCGACCGACCGATTCGAGAAAAGCGACTTCCTCGTCGAGCCATTCGCGCGGCGCGTGCGTGTCGTGCAAACCGAGAAGCCCGATGACCTTTTCGTTCAGCGTAATCGGCACGACGAGCAACGACTGCGTTTCCAGAGCTTTGGTAAAAAAGCGGACGGTCGCGTCTTTCGTCTTCGTCGTATCGTTGATGCGAACCGGCTGTGATAAATCGAATTTTTCGGTCAGCTTCTGCGCGTCGAACGGAATCAGCGTGCCTTCCGACGACGGAACGGTTTCGTCCTTGCGCCATTCGTGGCTGATGCGCAGCTCGTTGCCTTCGGTCAGCTGCAAAAGGTCGCAGCGGTCGGCGTCCATCATCCGCCCGATTTCCGAAACGACGACGTTCAAAAATCTTTCGAGGTCAATATTGGTCGGCAAGTCGCGGGCGAGGCGGTCGATAATGCCTTCGCGCGCCTCGTGCATTTTGATTTTTCGTTCGAGCGAGAGCGATTGCGGAATTTCCAGTTCGATTTTCATACGAAAATTTGAATTAAACTCTGAATCTAAAAGCGATTAACTCAAATATAAGTTTATCATTGTTTCACGAATTGCAGGTCAAGCTGATACAGGAAATTTTACAAGTGTGTTTTTTAGATGCAAATAAATATTACCCGGATTCAAGTCGCTTCCATGTTTGAGCTGAAACACGGTATATCATCCGTTCAAAATATTAAAAGAGCCTGAAACTTTTTTGGATTTTCGTCAATAATTATTGGAAAACGTTCAAATCTCATTTACACGAGAAAGCTCAATGGAAAACTCCGCCTGGTGTATGCGGAACCTCAGCAGCACGGATGGCGAAGCAGTTTCCACCAGAACAAATTTTCCAAATAAAATAAAGAAAAAATTAGGAGGGAAATAAGATGAAAAGAATACTTACGCGCATGGCGGCGCTGTCGCTGCTGGTGATTGCAACTTTCTGGTTCGGCACCGACACGGAAGCCGGAAGATTGGGTTGCGGGGAGCAGATGTTTGCCGCTCAATCCGCCTGCGACAGCAGTTTGAGCGGAACGATCGACAGCTATCGCAACGTAACCTATTACTCGCCCAATCAATGCGACAGCCAGGCGCAAAACCAATGCTCTAACAGCCAGGACCCGAACTGTTACACAAACACTTATAACAACTGCATCAACACGACCACCACCAATTACAACAATCGCTACAGCAGTTACGGCGATTGCATAACCGCGACGAATAATTCTACCTGCTATGAACAGGTGGATTTTTGTTCTTTGGCGCGCGACAGAGCCAATCAATGTGAGGGGCTGCTCGATTCGGAAGAGATGATCGGGGCATATATGAGCTGCCGGAACGGCAGCGGAATAGACAGATGTCAATAACCGGTTCGGAATTTGAAACGGTAAACCGAGACGATTAGGCAGAGCTACATCAATCAATGAAAATCTGCCGTTAAAAAAAGTCAGCCGCTCGGCTGACTTTTTTTTAACGTTATTAACTATTCGGCTTGGCTGTGGGCGGCGCGGGCGGCGGGGTTTCCCCGCTCGGTTTTGTTTCTTCCGCTTTCGGTTTAGTTGTCTTTCTGGTCGTCGGTCTGGTTTCTCTCTGATTCGGCAAATCTTCCGGTATTTTCGGCTTGATGCCGAAATTGGTTCGTTTTTTTCCGGCTTCGGCTTTTTCCAGCGAATCGATCGCCTGCGTGTTGTTTTCGTCAAGCTCGACCGCTTTTTTCAAAACGATAACCGCTTCGTCATAACTGGCGAGCTTGATCAGAATTTTGCCGAGTTCGGTTTGATATTCGCTGTCGTCGGGCTTTAATTTGACGGCTTGGCGCAGCGCTTTTTCGGCTTCTTTGTCCAGATTGATTTTATTGTAGGCGCGTCCGAGATTGAAAAAAGCCGCGTCGTCTTTCTGGTTTTTCTTGATGATTTTTTCGTAGGCTTTCGCGGCGTTGTCAAAAGATTTGTCGGAATTGGTCAGAATCGTCGCCACTTCCTTGGTGCCTTTTTTGGCTTTTCTCTGCGGCGCGGGCGTCGGCGTCGCTTCGGTCGTATCGCGCTGTAAAAGCTCGTCTTCTTTTTCCTTCAGGCTGTAGGCGATGCCGAGCTGGAAATGCGCGTCGGCTAAATCGGGATTGAGTTTGGTCGCCTGTTTCAAAGCCTCAATCGCGTTTTCGGTTTTGTTTTCGTCGAGATATTTATTTCCCGACGCTAAGGCTTCGTTGGCGTCCGTAAATGTAGGTACAACTTCGGGTTGTTTGTTTTCGACCGCTGCCGGAGAGTTTTCGGCAGCCGGAGTCGCGACATCCGCATTCGTATTTGTATCGGTCAAATTAGCAGTGTTTGAGCTGACGCCGCCCGAACAACCGAGCTGGGAAAATACCAATGTCGCAAAAAATATAATTGTTAAAAAAGCTTTCATTATTTAAGTCTCTAAAAATATTCTGATTAAGTCGTTCAAATTAGAAGCATTTTTTTCCGAAATGTTTGTCAATGATTTAGAGACTAACCCGGCGGAAACACAAACGGGCGTCCGGCGAGCAGATGCACGTGCAGATGAAAAACGGTCTGCCCGCCGTCGCCGTTGGTGTTGATAACGACCCGGTAACCGTCTTCGGCAAAGCCTTTTTCGCGCGCGATTTCCGCGCCGGTCAAAAGAAGATGTCCGAGCGTTTCGCGATGATTTTTTCCGGCTCTGTCGAGTGAGTCGAAATGCTCGCGCGGCACGATTAAAACGTGCGTCGGCGCCTGCGGGCTGATGTCGTTGAAAGCGAAGCACACTTCGTCTTCATAAACTTTGGCGGACGGAATCTCGCCTGCAATAATCCTGCAAAATAGACAATTTTCGCTCATAACGGATTGATTTATTTAACCATAAAAAAAGAAAGGTGAAAAAGCGAAAAAGTGAAAAGGCGAAAAAGATTTTGCTGTTTCTCGATTAGCAAACTTTTTCGCCTTTTCACTTTTTCATCCTTCTTTTATTCCTGCGCCCCCGCGCCGTTGGTCAGGCGCTCGATTTCCGCACCGACGGAATTTAATTTTTTGACGATGTTTTCATACCCGCGGTCGATGTGATAAACGCGGTCAATCAAAGTTTCGCCGCTCGCCGCTAAGCCAGCCAGAACCAGCGAAGCCGACGCGCGCAAATCCGAGGCTTGAACCGGCGCGCCCATTAATTTTGTCTTGCCGTGAACTTTCGCCGTGTTTCCCGAAATTTCGATTTTCGCGCCCATCCGCATCAGTTCCGGCGCGTGCATAAAACGATTTTCAAAAATCGTCTCCTGTATCACGGAAACGCCTTCGGCTTGCGTCATCAGAGACATATACTGCGCCTGCATATCGGTCGGAAAATGCGGGTGCGGCTCGGTCGTCACTTCTTTGGCGGATAAACCTTTCGCGCAGCATTTGACCAGCATCGTGCTCGGATTCAGTTCCTCGATTTCGACGCCGGCTTCGCTCATTTTTCCAATAGCGGCGCGCAGGTGTTCCGGCTCGCAATTCGTGATTTCCAGCTCGCCGCCCGTAATCGCGGCGGCGACGATAAAAGTTCCCGTTTCGATGCGGTCGGGAATGATTGTGTGTTCCGCGCCGTTTAATGCTTCGACGCCTTCAATCTCGATTACGGAAGTTCCCGCGCCGTTGACACGCGCGCCCATTTTATTTAAAAGCGCCGCTAAATCTTCGATTTCCGGCTCGCGCGCGGCGTTGTGAATCGTCGTTTTCCCGCGCGCCAGAACCGCCGCCATCATTACGTTTTCCGTTCCGGTGACGGTTACTTTTTCAAACGACACATCAGCGCCGATTAATCTTCCGTTCGGCGCTCTGGCAACGACGTCGCCCGCTTCCAGCGAAACAATCGCGCCGAGCTGTTCAAAGGCTTTCAGATGCAAATCGATCGGTCGCGTGCCGATGGCGCAACCGCCCGGCAAGCTGACCTTCGCCTGCCCGAAACGCGCGAGCAGCGGACCTAAGGCGAGAACGCTCGCGCGCATCGTCTTGACAAGGTGATACGGCGCTTCGAAAACTTCGATGTTTCGCGCCGTAATTTTGTGCGTGCGCAGCTCGGGCGTTAAAACCGTCGCGCCCAAATCTTCGAGCAAACGGCGCTGCGTAATCAAATCCTTGACATACGGAACGTTATGCAAAGTAACGGTTTCAGCCGACAAAAGAGCCGCCGCCAGGCACGGCAAAGCGGAATTTTTCGCGCCGCTGATCCCGATTTTTCCACGAAGCGGCTTGCCGCCGCGAATTAAAAATTTATCCATCGTTTATGACAACTATTTCTTATGAAAGTTAAAAGCAAATGTTATCACAAGGAATAATTTGAAAGAAAGTTTGCCGGTGTCGTTTTAGATAAATAAATAAAAACCATAAAGCCGCTTGAAAGCTTTCCCGAGCAGATTCGTGTTTTTTATTTTAGAACTTCTAAAATTAATTCAAAACCGCTTTCAATGCTTTTCCGGTATAGGATTTCCGGACGGCGACGACTTCTTCCGGCGTTCCGGTCGCGACGAGCTTTCCGCCGCCTTCGCCGCCTTCCGGTCCTAAATCGATGATGTAATCAGCCGATTTTATCACGTCCAGATTATGCTCGATGACGATGACCGTGTTGCCGGTGTCAACGAGTCTTTG
>DASVRL010000044.1:0-16053 GCA_036388635.1 Pyrinomonadaceae bacterium | reverse complement strand
TGAAGTGCATTGAAGTTGAAAAACAAATCGGGTCTTTACTTGACGGTGAAGTCAGTTTCGCAGTTAGAGAAGAAGTCGAACATCATTTGAAAGAGTGCCGGGTTTGCGGGCAAATTCACGAAAAATTACGAGCCGTAAATGAATTGCTGATGAAACCGGTTCCCGTGTCTGACCCGAAACGGCTGGACGAATTGGTGATGGACGGTTTTTACCGGCACCAAAATAAGAAACAGGAAATCAATGAAACAGTTGGTTGGCGGACAGCATTATCCAGGCTCAGCCTCATACCGAAAACTGCCGCGGCATTGACCGCTCTTTTATTTGTCGCGTCAGTTGGATTGGCTTTTCAGTTAGGAAGAATAACGGCAACCGGCATTCCAGCAGCATTGCCTCAGACGGAAAAAGTCAGTCAGTCGGCGTTAAAGGAAAACAATGTATCCGTCAGCCTTGCCGAAACAGCTTCCGACATAAAAAACGAAGCTCCTGCAACCAAAGTTATAAGGATTCCCGTTATCAGAGAAAAGATAGTGAATCGGATAGTGTATGTGGACAAGTCACAGAAAAAAGAGAGGGAGAACGGCATTCCTTCAGTCGTGTCCGAAAGAAATAATCTCGCTCTAAAAAGCTCGACCCGGAAAAATGAGTTTTTAACAAAAGTCAATTTGAAAGGACTTCAGGTTGTTTCAGATTCGAAAACCAGAATTATTAAAAAGGGAGAAAGCTATGAAAATTAAAATATACTTACACTTTTTGCTAATCTGCGGCTTGGTTTGTTGTTCTTCCCAAATTGCTCAAGCGCAGGAAACCTCGTCGACATTTGCAGATGGAATTACGGTAGCCATTAAAGTCAAATCAAAACCGGCATTACCTGAAAATAGTTCGTTGGATCTCGGAGTCGGCGAATTGGTAAATCGTCGCAGCGAGAAAAACATTGTCCACCGCCTGTTAACAGACCATAAAAACAAGTTGTATTTCGGCTATGACCTGGAGGTTTCCGCCACGGCTGATAATAGAAAATTCAAGGTGACTTTCAGACCCTTATCTCTTAATCCGAATAAATTTGAAAAAGTTACGAATTTCACCGCATTTCCTATCGAAAAGTATCCCGAGGAAATGATAGTAGAGGACGGCGATATTATTTCCTTCGATACTTTGGAGAACCCGCAGGCAAAGATAAAATTTTCCGACCTTATCAAAATTACCCGGCAGCGCCGAACATCCGGCGGTCATTTTACCGAACTACAGCCTGCCAAAGATTTTACGATGCAGACTACGAATCTGGAAGCTTTTATAAACGATAAAAAGGTTGCCGAAGTCGGTAGCTTATCAGGCAGCAACCTATCGTTTTACTTTCAGGATAAAGGACGCTTTATCGTGTCTCTTTTTCCGCGCAAAGGCTTTAATTTACAAAAGATCGGCGTTATTGAAGATAACAAATTATCTTTCACCTTCCGGGGCGATAATTATAAATTCGTCTCAAGCTCGCCGATTATCGGCTCGGGCGGTAAATGGAACGTTTGGGTATTGCACGACCCTAACTATAAACCCGCTAACCAAACGCCCAGTCAATTTGATGCGGGCGATATTGAAGATCTGTTTAGAAAAAATCCTTAAAAAATAAATTCGCGAATTATTTAAGAAAGTCCTGAAAGAGTAAAACTTTAACCGGTTTTTCAAGCTTCAGTAACTATTCGTGCGTTTTACATCAGCAATCAGGAGGAGGAAATTGCAATGAAATGGTTCGTTCGATTCTTTGATTATGAAAGAATGTTTAAGAGATTACTGTTACCGGTATTTTGTTTTGGTTTGTGCGTCAATCCTGTAATTGCGCAGGAAAGCAAAACAAACGGAAAGGTTCGCGGCGAGAGCGGAAAAAAGCTGGATGCTCATTTGACGCGGCTCGTAGATAAAGGATTTTCCGGCGCGGTGTTCGTAGCCAAAAAGGACAAAATAATTCTGGCTAAGGGTTACGGATATGCTGACCGGGAAAAAAGAATTCCGGTCAAGGCTGATACGGTTTTTCCGATCGGTTCGGTGACTAAACAATTCACGGCTGCCGCTATCGTCAAACTTGAAATGCAGGGCAAACTGCAAGTTGCCGATTCGATAACGAAATATTTCAAAGACGTTCCGCCGGACAAGTCAAAAATTACGATTCATCAACTGCTCACACACTCGTCAGGCATTCCGTTCGAAGTCGGCAGTTGCAAACAAATAAAAACCCGCGACGAGTTTATAACAATGGTGTTAAATGCTCAGCTTTCTGACGAGCCGGGAACGAAATACAAATACTCCAACTCGGCTTATGATCTGCTTGCGGTAATTGTCGAATTAGCTGCGGGCGTTCCTTTTGAGCAATACCTCAGCGAAAATTTGTTCGAGCCTGTCGGGATGAAGCAGACCGGAACATTTGTTCCGAAATACAGTCTTGAAAACATCGCCGTCGGTTATCGCGACGGGAAACGATGGGGCAATGTTTATGAGAAATTGTTTCGTTATGACTACCTCAATAAAAAATTTTTCGGTGTTTACGGGTTCGTAGTATGCGGTCGCGGTGCCGGTGCGATACTTTCGACTGTCGGCGATTTGTATAAATGGCACAAACAATTCGAAGGCGAGCGCGTGTTTTCAAAGGCGGCGAAAGAAAAAATCTTCACGTCGTATATCTGGGAAGGCGAAGAGCCGCCGTCATATTACGGTTACGGCTGGGTGACGCAAAAAACTGCGCGCGGCACGCGGGTCGTCTGGCACAACGGCGACGTCAACAGCGTATTTCAAGCTGATTTTAACCGGTATGTTGATGAAGATGTCGTTTATATGCTGATGACCAATTCACTTTATTTGGAACAAGGCGCGGTAAAAGTCAGCCCGCAAATCGCCAAAATCATATTTGATAATTTAAGGTGATTTATGAATTAATCGCAGTACCTGTGTAGGACGAAAAAGGCAAAATAACTTGCCAATATCGAAAATAAATAGAATCAAATGTTTGGAGAATAAAAAAATCTGGAAAATTATTTATTCAAACGTTAAGCAGAACAAAGCTAATTTATCTGTAAATCAAACTGACCCGCTACCTAACTTTAAGATAAATGAACAGCGCAGAAAAAAGACCGTCGTTTGAAAAAACGACGGTCTTTTGAATGTATATCAAGCGATTACTCGATATAGCTGTGGTTCAGGGAAAGTCATCGCGAAAACTGCCTTTGAATCCTATCCCCGAGGGAAATGATTTCCGCAAGCACCGCTCTCCGATGATTGAGGACGGCAGCGCGTTCGCGCAGTCTATCCCAGAATGGACCGCTGGGCGGCACTTGAGCGATGATGGCAGGCACACCCGGCGGATTTAGTATATTAATATAGATGTCGCCTATATCTTCAATTATGCCGAGCAGGTCGAGAAACCTCGCCGCCGCTTCGGCGCGGGCAAGAGTGGCGATGGTCTGGGCGGTGGTTCGGAAGAACTTGAATAAATCAAAGGCGAACCTCCAATCGCCTCGCGTGCCCTGACGAAATGCGCCGCCGGCAATAAACCCGCTTATCTCACTGATCAGACCCAGAATGTTAGCGACACGCGCGTGCCCCAGAAAATCGGCGACATGCCTCGCCACGGTAACGCCTCTTTGAATGGCTCTGGCGAGCGCGGCAACGATGGCTTTGCCCTTTGCCGCAAAAACCCCTTTGAGCGCCACGACAAAATCATTCACGGCGTTTGGAATCGCAGCCAGCGTGGCTATCTTCCTGAATATCCTCGCCACCCTCGTATATCCCAGCTCCGTCGCTATCAGTGCCGCGGCATTGGCGACCGCGCCAATCGCGGCGATAATCGCCATCCAGCCTACGCCCGGCGCGAGAATAGCGGCAGCAATGGCGACTACCGCAGCCATAACGGCGAGGGTAATCACAATCGCCCGAAACAGTTTTTTAATGAATCCGAACAATTTACCCCAGAACAAACCGCTCGGGTCGGTGCGGTTAACCGGGTCGTTGCCGACATAATTATACAGATTCAAGGTTTGCGGATTGTCGAGCGCAGCCGCGCTCATACCGATTGGGTCAACCTGCGTGAATCGTCCCTGATGCGAATCGTAAGTGCGATTCTGCGCGTAGTCCAAGCCCGTCACGCTGCTTCGGTCATAAGTTGTGAAACGGCGGTTCGAACTGCCGGTCGTCTCGTTTTCGAGCGCCGTTCCGAAAGGCAACGTCAATTGTTCGAGCGAACTTCCGGTTGACGGGTTGGTTATCAACCGCGTGCCCAGACGGTCTGGATGATAAAAGTCGGTCGTTTCGCCACCGCCGCCGTTATCGCGGATAACCGCAAACAGCCGGTCGCCGCCGGTGATATATGACTTCGACCATTTGAAAAATGTCGGCGAGTTGACGTTTTCCGTATATTCGATGCCGTCGCCGAAATAGTACGTCCGGTCGTGCGTGTCGCCGTTTTGCGTGATAACTCGCTGCTTTCCGTCCGTATACCCGATGTACTGCATCGCCGCGCCGTAGTCGTTGTTGACTCTCACGACGCGATTAGCCGCGTCATACTGGAATCGCTGCACCGAGCCGTCCGCTTTCACGATGCGGGTCTGGTTGCCGTTCGCATCGTAATAATAACCGCCCGTGTTGATTCGATTGCTTGCCGCATCATAACTCAACGAAGAAATTCCGTCCGTCGGCACCGGCGCGCCCGCGCCCGAACCGGCTGGACAGACGGTCGCCGCAACGTTGCTGAATTCGATGCTGTATGGAAAACCTTCATGAACGGCGGGACGCCCGTTTATCCCGACCTCCGACGTCCAGAAGTTCCAACCGCCCTGGTCGGGCGCGCGGCGCAGATAAGTCCAGTAAAGGTCGTAAACGTACTCGCTGTTGGTGCGACCGCGATTGGCATACTCCTGGCTCTGGAACAGCGCCCTGCCCATTACCGCCGACGCCTGAATCAGTTGATACGGACCTTGCGCGTAGGCTTGGCGAAGCTGAGCGCTCCAGTATTGCAGCTCGCCGGCGCTCGGCTGTCGATTCAGCGACCTCTGGAAGAAATCCTGAATAAACTGGTTCAGCCCCAGAGTCTGCGTTGAAGAGCAGGACGGCGGAGTCGAGCCGGCGGAATTGCCCGTCGCCGAAACGTTCGTCCGGTTGCCGTAACGGTCGTAACCGTAATTCTGCGACCAAACCGGCGAAGTGCTGACGCCGCCGGTTGCCTGCACGAGACGACCCAGAGTGTCATAAGCATAATTGCGGTTATGCGCGCCCGAGGTGTCGAGATTGTTGATGATTTTCGTTAATTGTCCGGTTGTTTTATTGGCAGCGTTTTTGTAATCGTAGCTTAGATTCATCAACTGCCTTGAGCCTCCGCGCACGACGGTTTGCTGTTCGAGCAATCCGGTTTGCGCGTTGTAGGCGTAGTTTTCGGTAATTTGATTCGCACCGGCTGCGCCGAGCGTGACTGATGTCGCGCTGTTCGAGGCGTTGTACTGCACGCCCGAAACATAGCTGACGCCGTCAACCGTCAAAGCGCTTAAACGACTCGCCGCGTCAAGCGAATGATCGACGACTTTGCGCGGTTCGCCGCCGATGCCGTACTGTTTCGGATAACGCACCTGCGTGACTCGGTCGAGCGTGTCGTAGAGATAACTCGCCGTCATCGGCTGGCTCGGACGGCTGCTCAGCGTCAAAGTGTTGTCGCTGACGCGTCCTTCAGCGTCGAAGGCGAAGCTTTCCGTGCTGAATCCGGCGACGGAAATCTGCGCCAACTGCGTCGCGTCCGTCAAGTCGCCCGCGCTGCCGCGCGAACGGTAACCGTAACTGGCGGTCGCCGTGGCGGCAATCGGATTAGCCGTGTCGCCGAAGCCGCTCGTATCGTAACTGACTGACTGCAAACGATTCAGCGGGTCGTTGTTAAAGCTGTAAACCGTCTTGACGCCGCGCGCGTCGATGCGCGAAGTCACATTCGAGCGGTGGTCGTAACCAATCACTTCACTCCACGTTCCGCTGCCGACGTATTGACCGGCATCGTTCAGCGTTCCGCTTTTCTCGGCTAATTTCTGGTGCGTCAGACGTTTCAGCGCGTCATAACGGAAAGAGCGAACCTGACTGCCCTGAACGGTCTGCGTCAGATTATCGTTCTCGTCGTATTGGTATGTCGTGACCAAACCATTGCCGGCGACCGTGCCGTCGCCAGCAGGATTCGGCTCGACGACTTCGGCGAGACGTCCGAAAGAGTCCATTCGCTGCCATTTCTCGCGCCCCCAAGGATCTCTCAAACGGATGGTCTGACCGGGACTGGCGGAAGCGACGCTCGGACGCGTGCCCTCGTTATAGAAAGTCTGCGCCACGCTGCCGTCCGGCGACGTAATTGACGTCGCGCGACCGAGAACGTCGTAGGCAATCGTGATAAGGTGTGCCGCTTCGGTTTCCTTATGCGGTCGCGATTGCTGAACGACGTGGTCGTTATTATCATAATACGTATCGACCACATCGTAGACGCCGTTTGAGCCTAAAGCTTTTTCCTGGCGAACTTTGCCCTGTCCGTTCAGGTATCTGATGTTCTGCTTGGCGACGACGTGCTGGTCCGTGTAGAGCGTTTCGGTAATCGTCATATTAAGGTCGTCGTAAACAAACCTCGTATATCCGGCGTTGCCGTAACGATATGGCGTCGAAGTCCATTCGACGCGCATTGAATTCGGGAAATAATTCGTGTGCGACGTGCGCCCGTTAGCGTCGGTCGCCGAGGTGACGGCTCCGGTGTTAAAATCGTGAACCATCGAGGTCACAACCTGCGTGTTGGCGGTCGATTCCGAGCCGCGCGTCGTCGATTGCGGATAAGCATACTGCGTCGCTGAAGTAAAAGTCGTCGATATATTTTCGCACGGCGTCGCCGCGTCGCAGTATCTCGTGGCTTTGATGAGATTTCCCGTCATATCGTACCGACGCGTTTCAATCTCGGCGGTACTGCTGCTTAAGCCCGCGGCGTCCGCGTAACTCTTGATGGTGGTGACCAAGCCGCGATAACCCGTTCCCGGCTGATACGTGCTTTCGTAATAGCCGCCGCCCCACTGAACACAATAACTGTTCCACTGCGGGTCGTACTCGATACAATAAGGTTCAACCCAGTACTGCGGAGCATACGGATTGTAGCTTTCGCTGAAGTTGATAACGCCTGGCGTATCAGCCAGATTGGCGGCGTCCTCGTCATAAGTAATTTCGGTGCGGCTGACGCGCGTGACGCCGTCTCCCTTGTAAGTCTCGACGACCGCCGGAAGCTTGAAAATGTGATTGTAGCCGTAGTTGGCGTCGGAGACATACTGGGTTCTGACCTCGCGCAGCATCGCGTTGTTGTAATCGTAATCGCGCGTCGAAGTCACCGCGTTATAAGTCGCGGCGTAGGAATATTCCTTGCGCGTTATCTGCCCGTATTCATTTTTCTGGCTAACCGAGAGCGGGCGCGGAGAGAGATAAGCCCCCTGCTGCCACGAAACCTCGCTGCTTTGCAGCAGCGCGTCGCCGGCATTGCCGTTGCGCGTTTCGTCCAGATACATCAGCCCGTCGTACCATTGATTCGGAGCGTTAAAAGCATACTGAACGCTCTTTAAGCCGTTCGGCGCGGTGATGGTCACCTTGCGCGGCGTCGAGTTCATCTGAACGAGATAATTGGTAGTCGCTGTTTCGAGGTTCGTGCCGTCTTTTGTCCACGATTCGGTTAAAGTCGTGTAGGTCGGCGCGTCGGTCAAACCGGCAATCGCGTATTGCGGATAGTTATAAAGCTCCTGCTTTGTCGTCCATCCGGGAGAAATCGTTCCCTGCTCGTTTAAAGAACCGGCGGAAAAACTCATACCGCGCTGCTCGACGACTTTCCTGATCATTCCGTATGTGGAATAAGAATCTAAATCGTTGAACCAGAAGCCGGTGCCCGTCGCCGGATAATAGATGGCGTCCAGAACCCAGGGCGTGCCGTTTCGCACGCGCGGCGTCAAACCGGAAAACTGGTAGCTCAGGCTAAGCTGTTTGTAGTGCAAACGGACGAGCGTACGCGGCGCGCCGCCGCTTAAACCCGGAGTCGTCACGGCGGTTAATAGATTATACGCATCGTAATGAAACTGTATAACGCGTCCCATCGTGTCGGTAATCGACGAGATTCGCGGACCCTGGTTGTTAACGTACGTGATGGTCGTGACGTTGCCGTTGACGTCCTGAATGCTGGTCGGGTAGATAACCCAGTCGTAGCCCGCGCCATAGCTGACCCGCGTTCCGTTCGGATAGTTCGCGTAGCCGGTCGTGTAGCCGTTGTAGCCGCTGTAGCCGTAATCGATAAAGCTGCCGTCGGTCGTGTAGCCGGTAAACCACTGCGACGTTCCGTAAGTCGTCACCGTGCCCGTGTAACCGCGCCGCGTACCGTCCGGTTCGATGATCATCGCGCCGGAATTGCCGCCCGGCAGAACCATCTTGCCGACTCCGAGATTCCAGCCCGGCGCGGGAAAACCTTTGTCGATGTCGTAGGTGATGTTAGTGCCCGATTTTGTCCAAAGTCGCGAATTATAGTACAGACCGAGAGAAAGGCTGCTGCCGCGCGCCGCTAAATCCAGCAGCGGAGCGCTAATTTGAAAGTTTCCGCTTCCCGCGCCGGCGTCTTCCAGCCCGCCCGGCGGATTGCCGACCGTGTTGCCCGGATTATCACCCGAGCCGTAATTGCCGTCGTTCCAACCGTTGATGTCGCCTAAATCGGAAGTCTGCGGCTGGTCTTTCGTTCCCGTCTGACCTTGCTGCTGCGCCGCGTTTTGAGTTTCTTCCGTTTCTTTGGTCGAGACGGTAATTTCTCTGAGCGGCTTTTCGCCCGCGCGTCGATTCAAGCCTTTTTTCACTTTAACTTCGAATTCGGTTTTTAAATTTCCGCCTTCGACGGTGATTCGGTAATCGCTCGGATAAGCCGGCGCGAAAACGCCGCTCTTGGAAATCGGCGAGCCTTGCCTGGCGCCTAAATCGTAGCAAGACCACGAAAACTTCAACCCGCTGACCGGATTGCCCGCCGCGTCGATGCCGATGGCTGAAAAAGATATTCTGTCGCCTTCGAACATCTCCGTAATCTGAGGTTCAACGCGGATTCGGTTAATCGTTTTTCTTAATTCCTCGTCCTCGTTTGCTTTCGATTTGCCGCTCGTCAGCGAATTGCCTAAAAAAGCCAGCAGCGCGCTCGAGCCTAATGCGAAAGCAAAGTCGTTTTTTAATTCGCTCGCGTTGGTTAGCAAATTAATGTGCATTGCCGGCGTGGTTTGAGCAAGCAGCACCACAATCAGTAAACTGCAAATCATCTTCTGCACCAGTGATTTCTTTACCTGAAAACGCCGCCGCTTCGTGGATTGATTATTGGAAACCGATTGTTTCCGTCGGTCTTTCTTCGTCGTGCCCTTCTTCCCGAAAATGTTAACGTTCGAGAAACTAAAACTATCTTTGCCTGTCAACATATTTGCTCCTTTGGTTAAAATTCGGCGGCGGTTCCCGGCGTTTTCAATCGACGCCAGACACATCCGCCCGCCGAACGTTTTAAGTTTCGTTTAAGGAATGATTGAAATTTTTCGGATTTCAACCAGTTTGTTTGATTTTGAATTTTCCGACGGAAATTTGGTGAGAGAATAATGCGCTTAAAAATTTCCCTTGTCAAGGTATTTTTTCTAAAAAATGAGGTTAATACAATAGACAAGAATTTTGTATAGCGGAAAAACCAATAAACTCAATAATTTACCGAAAGATGAAATACTAAATTTAAGGGCGGAAGAAATATCAGAATACAGCCAATCAGAGCGAATTTGATTAATATTTGATTAATATACGTGTGAAGAGATACACCGTCGCAGTTTTTCGAGAGTTAAAAACTCAATGTAAATGAGATATTTTGAAAACTATGATGCGCAGACGGTTTTCGAAACTACCGCAAATCGATTTATCGCTTCCCTTTTTAGAAAATCCCGGCGCCGGATAGAAAGTTTCTTGACCTCGGCAGTTTAAGGAATTTTCCTTGAAAAATTTAGATGCTACAAACTTCTCGAAATCTTTCGGAGCAAATAAGAATCGTCCGGTACGGACATCCAGGTCATAGTTTTCTAAAATTCGCCAAAATAACTTGCGGTAATGCCGAATCTTAACTTAAATGAATGAATTGGCTAATCTTTTAATGCTATTGCGTCTGAAATGCCCAAACTTTGAGACTGCACACTTCTGAAACACGTAGACTAAGGCGCAGCATCACGAGCATCAAAGCATAATCTCTGGCTCCGAGCAGCGTGTCGAGCTTAAACCAGGAGAGTAGCGACATCACTTCTTTCGGAGTCAACGCGCGTCCCGGGCTATGTTTCGGTTTCTTCGGCGGCGGAACCAGTTTGGCAGATGCCGGATTGCGTTCAAAAATTCCAAAGGCGCGCCCGTATTCAAACAGCGAGCGAATGATAGCGAGCTTGGTCGAAATAGTATGCGGACGTTTTCCTTCTTTAATCAAAAAATCGCGCCAATCGATAACATCCTCGAAAGTCACATTAAAAAAACTGACTTCCTTTCCATGTCACCGCTCACAATAACCAACAAATTCCCCTAAGGTGTTGCGATAAGTGCGTCGGGTTTCCTCGGAAGGAGATTTAAGAATAAAGGATTTTTTTAATTCATCATCATTTTGGGGAACGCCTTTGACGGCAGTTGAATCATTTAATTGAAGTTTGCCATTCATAAATTAACCCACAACAGAATTAACAACTGTTTGTTCTGTAATTTCACCTGTTTTGCTTAAATTTTCCTTATTTTTCATCAAAATATCACTTATCACAAAAACAAGGTATATCAGAAAAACTAGCTTATCTGATACAACATAAGAAGAAAGCTTAAAATTTCCTCCCTTTCTATCACAACCGACCATAACCAGTATATTTTGTAGATCAATGTGCGACATAGCACTTGATTTTGGGGTAAGTTTTTATGATCTTTTGAGTTAGAAATTAAAATTCTATCAGCCTTTCCCAAGTTAGAATTTTCAAGTTTTAATTGTCGGAGCAACACAAATCCCAAAACTCAAAAAGCATTGGGCAAAACCAAGTAGTGTTGGGGCGCGTCAGATCGTTAAATCAATTAATACTTCTAATTATGTTATCTCATTCGCCTAATTTATAATTTCGTTAATATGAATTTCAGTGATTTTCCGGACTGGCAACACATAGAAAATATTAGAAGCCGCTTGTGGTCTAATCGTTAATATAGACAAGCCTCGGTAATGATTGGAGCTGGATTTAGCCGCAACGCTGAAAGAGTTTATCCAAATGTTCCACTTTTTCCTTTATGGGGTGAAATAGCAGGGCAAATGTTCGATAAATTATATCCAGAAAGTAATTTTTCGTCCAAAGAAGATTATGAGTGGCAAAAATCAAAAATGCTTTCAGGTTCTCTTGTTTTGAGATTAGCAAGTGAGTATGAATTTAGCTTTGGAAGATTAGCTGTAGATGACTTATTGATAGAAACGATTCCTGATAAGGATTTGATCTTCAATCTGTTTTACTTTGTCATTTAATTGGGTGCTCTTGCCATCGCCAGACGTGCGTAATCTTCTCAGCTGATGCATCGTGCAGGATTTTTGCCGAGTCTTCCTCTTCGTTGATCTCTCCTTCGGTTTTGCCTTGAACGATCAGGTCAAGCGGTTTTGTCCTCAGCACAAACGCCCATTTTCCGCCGCGCAGTCGCACAGCATCGCGCAGCTTCAACTCCATTTCCGCTTTCCAGTTCAATAGCCCTCCCTTTGATGTACAGTATTCCAGAACCGTTTCGTCATCGCCGCCGGCTAAATCACGGACGCGCTTGCCGAAAATCTTGAGAATCACGGTCATAAAAGACCCTGCCTTAAAAAGCGAATATTCATCATCCTCAGTCATCTCGCGCCCCCAAAGCCTTACTATTTTGACGAATGCTTCGGCTTCTTTTTCTGTTTGCCCATCGAACCAGACTCTCGGAACAGATGTCGGTCGCCAGTAATAAAGTAAATCCGCCGGGTCAAAGCCTTTTTCCACTCTACCCCTTTCGTTTAAACGAGGAATACCGACAATTTCGGCTGCCACGCCGTTTTCGACTCTGGTAACAATCCACAGGTTATTACGCTTATCAACGAGCATATCTCCCTTTTGCATCCCGTTTTCGATTACCGGGGACACGAAAGGTACAGGTTCAGAACCGATGCGCTGTAGTCCTAATCCGTGACATTCAGCCGAGCGCAACAGTTCTATTAAGCTGCCTTCTCGAAGCGGAAACGGAAGGCTCTCGATTGTTTGCCGCACTTCATCCAGAACCGGGGCAGTTTCTTTCCGGAATCTTTGGACGGCTTTTCCAAGCTCACCGAGGTTTTCCACCAATTGCTGAGTTTCGGCAACCTCGTCCTCGTCCCAGCGCTTACCGTAACCTTCCGCGAACAATCCTTCTCCATTATCATTGCCGCTCTCATCGTTTAGAGCAGAAGAATCGTCATTAGCGGAAGGAGTACTAGTCGAGACAGCGAAAGCGGTTTTCTCGTTTTCCTCAGCCGAAAAAATCTCAACCCGCTCCTTATTTCTAACGCCTTTGGTAGCAACCTTTTTCTTTGGCGGTGCGGGTTTAACTACCGCTTTGCCGCCTTTCGGTCCGGCACCTCCCGCATAAAGTCCGAAAAATACGCCGAAATCTTCAAAATTAGCCGGTTTTCCTTTTTTTTGAGAAAATTCAAGAGCTATTTTGCCGACTTCAATGCCCTGCCAATTCCACGGGAATATCTCTTCCGTAACCAGCAGGTCTCGCGCCTTTTGGAAAAGTTTACGAGACAAAAGACTTTGGTCGGTTGGAAAGTTCATCGCGATGGTCGCAACCGTTTCGGCAAAATGTTCGTGAACGTCATCACCGCTATAATCGTCGTAAAATCCCGCCTTTCGCCAATCGGCAGGATTATTGCCTTTCGGCGCGTATTTGTTGCGGAGTCCGACAAGGGGACCGACAAAGCGAAAACCAGTAATAACGTTAGGTGGAACCATTCCTCCCCAAAAAAGCGCCAGCGGATTCGGATCGCGCACTTCCCAACCGGTTTCTTTACTGAACCGATACGCCAGATCTTCCTGCCTCCACGGATTTCCGTAGTAAGCCGATAAGAGCATGGCGTAATCGGCTACCACCATCACTGTCCCGCCGATAATAATCCCGGCGGCAACGCCTCCCGTTCCGGCGGCAATTGGAACCGCGCCCCAGCCGGCTAATACTCCTGCAGCAGCCCCCCCAACTTTGATGCCCGAATAAATTCCTCCCGCTAAGCCAACCGCCGCCAGAGTTATCAGCGACCACCTGGCAAAATTACTAAGCCCGTCATTGGCGAGAACCGCGTGGGCAATTTCGTGAATAAAATTCCTGACAAAAGCCTTGTCTTCTGGGGTAATTCCGGGCGGAAGTCTACCGTTTTTGGCGTCTTTGTTCAGCTCTTGGAACATATACTCGGAAAGAATGACTACTCTCCCCGGAAGAGGAAGATGCATGCCGCTGGTTGGAGGCTTCAACCAGTCGGCTCGAACCAGAGCTACCGTGCCGACCTTTTCGAGAAACTTTGGCGGCAGTTGATAAATGGCGTCGATAATCAATTTTGCCGCGCGCCGACCGATTGGATTGTTCCAGGAAATAGTGGGAATTTTCAAAAGGTCATCGGTAAAGTACATTTCCGTGTGCATCAGCCCGATACCCATCATAATGCGAATCGTCGCCGTCGCCTTCACCATTTGACCATCAACATTAGCAATGGCAGTGACTGTCGCCTTTCCGTAAGTCAATTTATCTTCGGCTTTGAAGTTTCCCGTTTTCGAATTTATCTTTCCGATTTCGGGTACAGACAACGTCCAACTGGCTGGAACCTGCTTTTTATTGACCTTGAGAATGAAACTGGTTGATTGTCCAGCCCAGAGAAGAACCTCGGAAGGTTCAATGAGCGCACTAAGACCTTTGTTTGATGCCATCTGTAGATATACCTTTTGGAGACGATTATGATTGAACAGCTTTTCAAATCAATAAATTAGCGATTATGAAAAAGTCGGGCTGATAAATTATTACTCTTAATTACATAAAGATTTATCAACATAAGTCTTCTTGCCCGACGAATTGATGTAATAACATCCGCCTTTGAATTCGCTTTTATGAATATTGTAGCTTTGTTTTGCGAAATTGACGACTTTTCCAGTTTGGTTAGTTACACTGGATTTGCCAATTGTTACAAGAAGCGGCTGTGAAGTTATTAAAGTAAGAGCCTAAACTTATTTCTGTATTTTCCAAACAGCCGGAAACAAATGATTTTGTAGATCAATATGAGACGTGGCACTTGGTTTAGAAGTAATTTCTTATGGACTTTTTGGAGAAACAACACATATTCCATGAGTCTTAACAAATGCAAGCTCTTTTAAGTTTTATATTTTTGTCATTAAGAGCGGGCATGCACTCAAAATAACGCCATATTATGAGTAATTAAAAGCAATTAATGCCATTTTATGTGTGATTTTTTTTAGTTTTAATGGGTTAACCAATTTGATAAGTCCTTTAACTTCAACACAAGAAAATGACAAATTATGAGTGAATTAACACCGCGAAAAATGCCTGAGAATTCGGACTGTTAAAAGTTTGTGGGAGCTAAATAAAATCGGAGTTTTCAGAGAATAAGCTAATCGAAAATTAAGAAGCGGCGACGAATGCAGTCGTGACCCCGAGCGTGCCGTTATATTGTTCGACGGCTTGAGAATCATCAACCGCACCGCATATAGTTCTGAGTATCGACGCATACATTTCGTTAGTGCTTTCGAATCCAAGCCGCGAAAGTTCCAGCTTTTCGATATGCGGCACGAACAGATGCTCGTCCGATTCCTGGGCTGACGTGGTTAAACCCTCGCGGCTTTTCTTTTTGGTTTCTTTTAAATCTGATTTTTTTTCCGAACTTGTTTTTTTTTCCGAATCTGTTTTTTTCTTCATATAAAAACTCCTGATTAACTATCGATAGATAATCTATTTTCCGCTCTTTTAAACAAACTCAAGCCGTCCGGCAATCGCTGTGAAAAGAGATACAAAGTTATTTTTTATTGCCGGTTACGGGCTTGTCGCCATTCCTGCCTTTCTTGCCTTTTTTAGGCGGGACGAAATCGTCGATACCTGCATTCGGAAGGTCTTTGACCTTACTCGATTTTATATATTTCATATATTCCGTGACCACATCCGAGGCAACAGACTTCCCTGTGTCGTCAAACAAAATGTATTGCACGACTACGCCGCCGCTATGCGACAGACGGTTTCCGCCCGTAAAAATATCCCATAGAAGATTAGTCTTGATACGGTTATTTCCGCCCGCTTTGAGAACTTTCAACTGTAGCCAGTGGCTGCCCGGCGGTAGCGCGCCTTTAAGATTTTCCGCCTTAATATATGTCCTCAGCGGGTTGACTCCGGTGGCGCCGGCGGTAATCAGCGATTCAATAAACTTGTCGAATTGCGCGTTGCGCGCTTTCAACTGCGCCAGTGCGTCATCAATGGCGACTTTGTTTGGATTGTCGGTGGATTCATCCACTTTCAGATTCGCCCACAAGAGCTTTAATTTTGTTTCTAAATCGGTGACCGCCGTTTCCGCCGTTATTAAATCCGCTTTAATCTTTGTCAGATTTAAATCGAGCTTTTTGATTTCGTCGCGCGCTTCGAAAAATCGCTCGCGCGCTTCTGCCGGCATTCGGCGGCACGGAGCGTTCCGATTAATGATTAAAGCCTGTCTGTACGAACGAGGCAGCTCGCAAAAGGCTTCCCAGACACGGGATTTTTTTTCTTCCGTCTCTGTCTTCAACTGCTCAAGCTGTTTGATAGAGCTTTTCAGGGCTTTGACTTTTCCTTTAGCTTCTTCGATTTCTTTGTTTTTCTCATCGATATCGCCGATTATTTTTCCTGCTTTTGTTCTGAGATTGTTTACTACTTCGAGTTTGCTCAATATGTCGGATTCCTTGTCAGGATTAATATCTGGGGGAAACATCGCCGGGTAATAAAGGTTCACTTCGGGTCCGAAAC